>CACYWW010000007.1 GCA_902778145.1 uncultured Ruminococcus sp. | reverse complement strand
CACTCATAACTTGCGAAGCAATCATAACGCGCGTCAGCGCTCATAACGTTCCGCGTAAGCGGAACTCATAACTGCCGACTGTCCTTCAGAACAGTCGGCATATCCTGCCTTTTTTTACCGCTGTCCCAATTCCGGCGGGACCGGCAAGCGGATCACGGGATGAGGAACTGATCGACGGAAGAATATCCGTCAACGGATATTCCCATACGGATGATCGCGGGCATCACGTTATCCCTGTACAAGATATAGTCCGTGTAGGGATAAACGTCTTTTTCAAATCCGCTTTTCATTTCCGACGCTTCCTCAAATATAATCCAGAAGCCGTCTGCGTGCGCTTCAAGTATTTCTCTGTCGGTTTTACACGAATAAACTTTGTGGGTTTTGTTCCGCGTTACCGTGAATCCGAGCTCCGTCAACACCTTTTCCGCTTCATCGAGCGATGAATTGACGGTCAGCCCGCAGACGGATATTTTTTCGTCAAGTATATCGACGTGGACGATGGCTTTATTATCGTCATCTCTTGAGGGGTAACCGTTCACGTCGTATCTCACGTACGGCGTACCGGAGACCCAGTCCGGACCGAACCTGTAGCAGTTTTCATACGCCGCTTCGATTTCCTCATCCGTCATAAGTCTGTCATCTGATTCGCAGTAATATACGGGCGTCAAATCATAGTCTGGATCGTAATACTGACAAATGCCGCCGTACGAAAACTTTTTCAGATAATCCTTCATATCCTCGTCCGTCACGGTCTGCTTCAGTCTGAATTTCATTTCCGACGTACCGGGATGGCTGTAGACCCTTTCAAGCATCTCGTCAAGGCTTACGCCGACGGCGTCTTCCGTTTCCGCGACGGACGTGTCCTCCGCCGTACTTTCCGCGGCGGTAATATCTGGCGCAGACGCGGGCTGTTTCGGTCCCGCTGTTTTTGCGAGGAACAGGGACAGACCGGCAAGCCCGCCGATTATCGCAACGGCGGCGACGGCGCCGAGCACGGCGCGCAGCCTTCCTCCGCTCTGTTTTGTTTCGCTGCTGCTCATGGCGTCCGCAAGGAGACCGTCGTCGATCCCCGCTATCGCATTATCAAGCTTTTTCAAATCACTCATTGAAGTAACCCTCCTTAGTAAGCATTTCTTTCAGTTTTTTCCTGCTTCTGAAAAGCGACATTTTGACGCGGCTTGAACCGAGACCGTATTTTGCGGCGATGTTTTTGACTTCCATCCCGGCGAAATACCTGCATATGAAGATCCTTCTGTCACACACCGGAAGCGTGCGGAGAAACGCGTTTATAAGCCCCGTAAGCTCCCTTTCATCAAGCTGTGACTGAAGATCGCCGTCAGACGGCAGACAGTCCTCAAGCTCCGACAGCGGCACGGCTTCCTTTACGCTTCTCTTATTCGCGTTTTCCCGGTCGTACCTGATCAGCGCCTGGTTGCGGACTATCCTGTACAGAAACGCCGGAAGATTGCGCGGCGTATCAGTTTCAAAGGATCTCCACAGCACAAGATAAGCGTCGGAGACTACCTCCTCCGCGTCCTGCCTGTTCTTCAGTATCCCGTATGCGATCTGCATGCACCTTTCGTCGTAGGCGGCGCGTGTATGCTCGATCGCCCTCTCGTCTCTTTTCAGAAACAATCCGATGATCTCATTATCGTTCAAAACGGCACCTCCCGTCCCGATCAAAAGCGCTTTCACCCATAATGTAGGATTTTACCCCGTCCGGGTCACACTCTTTTTATAAAATTATACTGACATTTCAAAAAAAGTCAACGCGGAAGACGGCAAAAAAAACGGCTGTCACCACGTTTGATCGTGATGACAACCGGCCGCATCGGGTCAATATTGCAACCGTTTTTTTGAATCAATCAATGCAGAGAGCATCGGCAAACCATTCAACGGGGTTTTAATTACTTAGTCAATCGACAATGCTCTGTAAAACCACGAATAGTTCCACATTTCATTAGGATTATCGTGCCACCCGGTATGCACATAATAATATATGTTCGTACTGGAGCCTAAAGTTGCAATCCTGTATCCATATGCAACACAGGTATGATTATATGGCGCTGATATATTGTAAGAATTGCTCATTGAGATCACTGCAGGTCTGTCATGGGTTACTTTGTCAACCACTTTTGAATATACATATGAAAACCCATAACTTGACAGCGTCACAACTGGAGTTGTAAAGTATATAGATGCAAGATATGATTCAATTCCTGATTTTGCTGTAATCAGGTTAACACCGGATGATCCCATCCATGATTGCAAATGCACATGGAAGTCATCCGATGTTCCGTTGTTCGTGCCCAGATAATTCGGGTTTGTTATAAACATCGGATTGACGGCATACCTGTAATATCCGATCATTATTGCACATGCAAGTTGAGTACATGTGCCATTATAATTGTTTCCGAAATCATACTTGCCTGTCAGATTTATAAAATAACTTGCACTCAGCATATTGACGTCAGTATAATTCGGCTGTCCGGGATCAACCGGTCCTTTGAAAGGTGTACGGTATTTTTTGTTTTGACTTTCCAAAGCTACTATATAATCTATATCTTCTTCGTTGTATTTATATCCGGTACGAATATCGATTATATTTGCATCTTGCTTTATGCAATAGTTCATCGGTCCAGCGAAATAATTATCATTCTGATCATCGAAGGAATACGGCATTTCTTCGCTCAGTGATAATTCCTCAAGAACTCCGCTGTAGTTATCGAATATCGCAAATCCGCGTGGTGATAACTCAACCAACGTATACCCTTCCTCACTTCCGAATTTGTTTAAGAAGTGTGTTCCTGTAACCGTATAATCTGAATTCGATTCCATGTCACACGATTTTGCTAAACTGACAGCGTTCTTTGACACATATTCAGTAAAGTCGATTCCATCTTCATAATTGCTTGCGAAAGCAAACGTCAGACAATTCAAAAGAAGTGTCAGCACAACGGTAATCGTCAGCAGTCTTTTGATTTTCATTTCTTTCACCCCTTAAATAATATTTATTTTTTCATGTATTCACATGAAGTGATCACGGAATACAGTTCTTCCGCAGATAAAGCTTCGGCGTCTCCGCACAGCGAGTATCTGTACCGCACAGTATATTCCCCGGCGTCAAGGAACACCTCGTACAAATAACCCCTCATTGTCGGATCATAATCGAAGCATTCCGTTCTCGATTCTTCTATGATTTCCGGCGTAAGTTCATTAAAGCCGATATGTTGACTGTAATCTTCCCTTATCACTATGGTTTCGGTACCTGCGAAAGGAGAGCCGTCTGCATATATCTCGAGCACTTCGCCGTCTCTTTTTCTTGATATGCCGAATTCAATACTACTGGAGTTTCCCGAAACTGCAGCAAAACGATCCGAGCCGTATTTCTCCTCGGCTCTTTCGATAATGTTATTCCTGTTGTCGATAAGACGTGCCTTGCAGAAAAGGAAATCGTCACCGTCCATCAGCAGGTCGACGTAATTGAAAACGTATCCGTCCGGCAAGTAATTCGGTACAAGATCCGGTACAAGATCCGGAATATTATCCATTTCGCGCAGTTCCTCAACAGTCGGATGAAGATATACATCCGGACCTTTACCTTCGGAAGGCGGATCGGTATCGATAAATCCGGGATCCGTTGCGGGCGAAACTTCGTCAATGGTCACTCCGTGAGTACCGGTATCGGATAAGCTGTCTGCATCGGATAAGCCGCCCGGAAAAGCGGTACGAGCCGCTGTCATAGCTACCGGGATAATAACGGCGACCGCGGCGGCGGAGGCTGCCAATGATATGAAAACTCCGCGTTTTCCGTTCTGCTGTCCGTCGGCTCTGACGCTTTCGGTTATGAGGCTGTCGTCTATATAAGACATCGCCTCGCTGAATAACGTATTTTTATTCATAATAGTAACCCTCCTTTTTGAGTTTTTCACGCAAGCCCTCGCGGCTGCGCGTCAATGAGTTTCTGATCTTCCTCAAACCAAGCCCGAGCTTCTTTTTTATATCATTCAACTGCATATTATGGAAATATCTGCAGACGAATACGTTTCTGTCAGTCTCGGGCAGGCTTTTCAGATACGCGCTTATAACGGAGCCGAGCTCAGCTGCCGTCAGGCTTTCAACGGGATCCACGCCTCCGGGGATGAAGCCCTCCGCGTCGTCGAGCGCGACGGCCGTGAGATCGCCTTCACGCTTCTGACGGTGCATATCGCGGTATCTGGCGAGCGCTATATTCCGTACCGTGCGGTACAGATAGGCGGTGAACGATCCCGGAGAATCCGGCGGGATGGAATTCCATACCGTCAGAAGCGCGTCGGAGAAGACTTCCTCCGCGTCGCGTCTGTCGTTCAAATAATTGTTTGCAAGGCTGATACAGCCCCGGCCGTGTGTTTTTCGTATTTCGCCGAGAACGCTTTCATCGCGCTCATTCAGCATCCTCAGTACGGTCCTGTCATCCAACCGCATCACCTCCTTTTTGAGGTCCCTCACCCATTAAGTTGCTTTTTTTCTTCCCCGCGTGCTCTTTTTTCCGAAAAAAAATAAAATTTTTCATCCGCGGTGAAAAAAAACGCGCGGTGATCTTCATGAAGCGATCACCGCGCGTTTATCGTTCCGGATCCCGGCTTTCCGCGAATTATCTCAGGAACCCGTTTATTATCTGCTCTTCCGCCTCCGCCTCGGTCAGACCGAGCGTCATGAGCTTTATTATCTGATCTCCGGCGATCTTGCCGATCGCAGCCTCATGTACTAAAGCGGCGTCTATATCGTTCGCCTCAAGTCCCGGGACCGCGAGTATCCTGCCGTTGTCCATTATTATGGAGTCGCATTCCGTATGGCCGTGGCAGCGGGCGTTGCCGATGATCTTCGCGTCGAATTTCTGATACGAATCGTCGCGGGCGACGGATCTTGAAACGACGTCGGCGGACGAATCCGCGCCGTTCAGCTCCACGGAATACGTGCTCACGGCGCGCTGCGAGCTGTGCGTCATCAGCCTTTCACGCACAAGGAGCTTGGCGCCTGCGGCGAGCGTCGCCTTCGTGGTCCTGACGGTATCGTCGACGCCTTTTATCTGCACCATCTCCATCTCGACGGTGCTTCCCTCCTCCTGGTACACCTCCGTGCCCGGGTTGAGTATGCGCTTGCCGGTGCCGGTGCCCGAGCCGTAATGCTTTTCCACGTATTTGACGTGCGAGTTCCTGCCGACGTAAAAACGGTGTATGCCGTCATGCTCCGCGTCCTGATTGCCGCAGTTGTCTATGCCGCAGCCGGCGACGATCACGACGTCGCAGTCCTCGCCTATATAGAAATCGTTATAAACGACCTCCTTCAGTCCCGTCTGCGTGAGGACCACCGGGATGTGGACGCTCTCGTTTTTCGTGCCCGACTTTATTCTGATATCGATCCCCGACACGTCCGTCTTTGAGGTTATCTCTATATTCGCGGTGGAACGTCTTCCCGCCGCCTCGCTGTTGGAGCGGATATTGTACGCGCCCTCCGGCACGGTATGGAGATCCGCGACCTCGAGTAAAAGTCTTTTCTGTATCTCGTCAAGCTTTTGCATTTCCGTCACCTCCGTCACTGTCTTGAGCACGACGCCGTGACCTCGGACGCCCTGATGAGCTCGGGGAACACCTCGTCACGCGAGCCGTGCTTTTCTATCTCTCCGTCCTTGAGAACGACTATCTCGTCGGCTATACTGAGTATGCGTTCCTGATGGGAGATTATGACGATCGAGCTGTTATGGATCGTTTTTCTCATACGCTCGAACACCTCTATCAGATTTCTGAAGCTCCAGAGGTCAATGCCCGCCTCGGGCTCGTCGAAGATCGAAAGCGACGCTCCGCGTGCAAGCACCGTCGCGATCTCTATGCGCTTCAGCTCCCCGCCCGAAAGGCTTGAATTTATCTCACGGTCGATATAGTCCCGCGCGCAGAGACCGACGGCGGAAAGATATTCGCACGAATCGGCGATGTTGAGGCGCTTGCCGGCGGCGATGCGTATGAGATCGAGCACGTTTATTCCCTTGAACTTCACCGGCTGCTGGAACGCGAACGCGACGCCGCGCTTCGCCCGCTCGGTCACGTTCAGAGTCGTTATATCCTCGCCGTTGAGGATGATCTCACCGGACGTCGCCTTCTCAATGCCGGCGATGAGGCGGGCGGTCGTCGATTTGCCGCCGCCGTTCGGTCCGGTTATCACTATCAGCTTATTATCCGGGATCGTAAGACTTATGTTTTTTATGATATGTTTGTCCTCACCGTCGACGTTTACGGTGAAGCTGACGTTTTTCATTTCAAGCATATTGTTACTTCCTTTCTGTGTCACGTAGATTATACTATAATTTTCTCAATAAGTATGGAGGGTTGACCGCAACAATATGGAGAATTTTTATGAATATTTTTCAAAAAAACGGCGGACCGGTCGATTTTCCGTGTCCGCCTTTGCTTTTCAGCTTATTTTGTTTTTCAGCCTGAGGTTGTCAGCGATCATCGCTATGAATTCTGAATTCGTCGGTTTGCCGCGCGTGTTCTGTATCGTATAGCCGAAATAAGAGTTCAGGACGTCTATGTCTCCTCTGTCCCACGCGACCTCTATCGCGTGGCGGATCGCCCGCTCGACGCGTGACGACGTCGTCTTGTATTTCCTTGCGACCGACGGATAGAGTGACTTTGTCACGGCGTTTATTATCTCGCCGTCGGATATCGCCATAAGTATCGCGCAGCGGAGGTACTGATAGCCCTTGATATGCGCAGGCACTCCGATCTGATGTATTATGCTCGTGACCTGCGTCTCTATGTCATTATCGCGGTCTATGTGGACGCCCGCCTTGATCTCGCCTGTCTTCATCCGGAAAAGGCGCTTCATCCGTTCCGAGAGCACTCCGTTGTCGAGCGGCTTTACCATGCAGTACGCGGCGCCGGCCTCATCCGCCTCGATGAAGATGTTGGGGTTTCCTACGACCGTCGTAACTATGAATTCCGGGTATCTGTCCTTCGGCAGCGCTTCCTTCACCGCCTTTATCAGCCGTACTCCGTCAATGCCCGGCAGCCACATATCCGATATTATGAAATCAGGCTGCATCGCCCTCGCCTTTGCGACAGCCGAGGCGCCGTCCGCCGCGTCGTCACAGAGGAACGCGCCCTCCCTGACGAGATATTCGTGTACATCTTTGCGGGACCTTTCCGCCGGGTCCGCTATCAAAACCTTTATTTTCGTATCCATACTTGCTCCTTCCTCCCATTTTTTGGAAATAATTGGGAATTTCTGGGAATATATTACCACATAATCGGAATTTTTGCAATATGTTTTACGAAAAATAAATGACAAAATTTTGATCCGCTTTTTGTGCAAGTTGACGTTTTATTTTTTTCGTACGACAAGATCACCGAAAAGATCAAAAATTACGACTCCGTTCGCCTGAGTGACGATATACTCAGAGCCCACGTCTTCAAGCGCCGAGAGCGTCTCAAGCGTCGGGTGGCCGTAGCGGTTCTGACCGCAGCTGATGACCGACCAGGCGGGAGAAACGGCTTTCAGAAAGTCCGGCGAGGACGAGTATTTCGAGCCGTGATGTCCGACCTTCAGGATATCGGACGACACCGAACCGCCGTATTTCGAGAGTACCGTCTTCTCATCCGAGACTCCCATATCCGAGCAAAGCAAAACGGAATCGGCGCCGTACGCGATACGGCAGACGACGGAGCTTTCATTGTCCGTTTTGCCGCGCGAGCCGGGCGAGAGGACGTCAAGAGTCATGGCGCCGGGGCTGAAGCTCTGCCCCGCCTTCGCCGTGACGACGGTATCCGGATCCGCCGCCGAGACGATTTCGCGGTAAAGCGGATCGTCCGCGTCAGCTGGCTCCGGCATCAGAAGATGAGCGACGTTGAACGACGAAAGGATCCTTGCGGCGTCGCCGCAGTGGTCCGAGTCGAAGTGGGTGGCGATGAACCAGTCGATCTTCCGTATCCTCAGACGTTCGAGATACCCCGTCACCGGGTCGGATCTGTAAAGCGGTACGTCGACGAGGATGACCGCGCCGTCCGAGACGATGAGCGTGCAGTCTCCCTGTCCGACGTCGAAGAAAAGCACGCGCACGGCGCCGTCCGGTATGCGGTCGCTTATATGCGTGCCGGACGTCAGAAGACCCGTCAGAACGACAACAGCGGCAAGCACCGCCCGAAGGACGATGCCTGCCGTTTTTCTGTTTTTATCCTTATTCATTCTCAGCCGCGGCTTTTGCTCCGGTGATCGCGGCTATCCTGTCCGTCGGGAATTTCGGGCGGCGGTCGAAGGTGTACAGACCGTTCTGCTCCTGCTCAACATCCGTAAGCTGCGTATAGCAGAACGCGCAGAGCTTATCGTTCTGAAGGAGTGCGGAAACAAGTCCCTCGTACCTGTTGAGAAACTCATCCATATCCGCGGGCGACGCGCCGTAGCCCCAGCCGCCCTTGACGCCGGGAGCCCACCACGTTCCGCCGAACTCGGAGACGAAGCAGAGGTCGTCCGGGTATGGGCCAGTCCAGTCGCCTGTCTGCTCACCCTTCATCAGCTTGTCGTATTTTTCCTTGAATTTTGCGGGATCCTGTTCGTAGTCGTGGCAGTCGTACATATCGCAGAAGCCTCTGACGTGGAACCAGCCGCTCGTGTCGATGACGGGGCGCGTCGGGTCGAGCGCCTTCGTAACGTTGTAAACGTATTCGAGTATCGCCGGATCCTGATTCTGCTGAGTTTCATTGAACGGACACCATCCGATCAGCGCGGGATGGTCGAAATCACGCTCGACCTCCTCAAGCCATTCCGAGACGAAGTTTTTCCACGCCGTCGGCTGACTTATATCGAGCAGCCAGTTCGCGTGCTCGCCCCAGACCATATATCCGAGCCTGTCCGCGTGATAGAGGAATCTCGGCTCGAAGATCTTCTGATGGAGCCTCGCGCCGTTGTAGCCGCAAGCCATCGAAAGCTCTATGTCGCGCTTCAGCGCCTCATCGGTCGGCGCGGTATAGACGCCGTCCGGGTAAAAGCCCTGGTCGAGTATGAAGCGTCCGAACACGGATTTTCCGTTAATATAAAATCTGTGATCGTGCACGGATACCTCGCGGATGCCGAAATAGCTCTGCACCTCGTCCTCGCCGAGCTTGAGTATCAGATCGTACAGGTTGGGATCGCCCGGCGCCCAGAGCTTCGGTTCTTTTAACGTGAACGTGATCTCCGTGTGCTCGCCCGTGACCGTGACGCTGTGTGAAAGCCCGGTCTCTTCGCCTGTCAGCACAGTGGCGGTCAGCGTTTTGCCGCAGGCGTTCACGGTCTTGACGTCGACGCGGACGGTGCCGTCGATTTTGGTGTAGTATTTCGCGGAGACGATATGAGCCTCCGGCACCGCTTCGAGCCAGACGGTCTGCCATATACCGGTCGTGCGGGTATAGAAGCAGCCGTAGGAATTATACTGACTGCTCTGCTTGCCGGCGGGCTGAGTGCCCTTGCGGTTGTCGTCGTAGGCGCGGATCGTCACGTCGTTTTCGCCCTCGTGCAGCTTATCCGTTATATCGAACGAGAAGGAAATATATCCGCCTCTGTGTCTGCCCGCTTCGGAGCCGTTTACCCAGACGGTCGTTTCATAGTCGCAGGCGCCGATATGGAGTATCGTGCGCTTGCCCTCAAAGCCCTCGGGCAGCGTTACTTTTCTCTTGTACCACACGCAGCGCATGAAATCCTTGTTGCCGACGCCGGAAAGCTCGGATTCCGGACAGAACGGGACGGTTATGCTGCCGGAAAGAGACTCAACCTCAAACAGCTTCCTCTCAACGCCGCTGTTGCCGTGATCGATCTCAAACTGCCATTTTCCGTTGAGATTGTACCATGTGTCCCTCATGAACTGGGGGAACGGATGCTCGCTTCTCGGAATACTCATATATTACCTCGCTGTTTTTTTTCTTTATTCTACCACACGGCGCGTCGTATTGCAAGAACTTTTTTTAAAAAAACAGGACAAAGGATATAAAAACCGGGCGCGGAGGAGGTACCGCGCCCGGCAGGGTCTGATTATATCATATCGTCAGGATGACAGTCCCGCTTTGCTTAAAAGCTTTTCGGCTTCCGTCGCCGTTATATCGGCGCCGTCACGCCTGTCGTCGCCCTTGTCCGCGGCGTCAGGCAGCAGAGTTTCGAGCGCACGGTTGCCCGAGAGGCAGCCCTCGCCGAACGAGCCGCATATGCGCCCCGCGCCTTCGCTCAGATGATCGAGGAACGCGCCGCAGGAATCGACGGGTGCGAACCAGTTTCCGTCGCTTGAGTGCGCCATTCCGACGATGCCGCCGACCGTGCCGCAGTTCGCTTTTCCCGTGACGCTGCCTTTTGCAAAACATTTTCTGACTATGTTGTCGTCCGCCGACGCGTTTCCGAGACAGGATCCGATGATACCTCCGACAGAGACAGCGTTCGGAGCTTCTATAACGCCGTTGAAAAGAATGTTCTCGTTGATGCCGAATTCCGAATATCCGGCGACGCCGCCTATGGTGTCGCTCTCTTCCGCGGATATGATCAGATAAACGTTGTCAAGAACGATATTGCTGAAGGTGCTGTGGTCGTTTACGCCCGCCAGGCCTCCGATGAATCTCGAGCCGTAGATCGTGCTGTATTTCACGGTCACGCCGCTTATATCCGTGCGCACGGCTTTGCCGACGAGCAGACCGCATATGAGACCGTCGGATTGCAGCTGAACGTTCTCGACCGTAAGATCGCTTATCACGGCGTCCTCGGTATAAGCGAATATGCCGGAGCCTCCCGCCATATCCACGTTGCTGACCGTATGGCCCATACCGTTCAGAGATCCGCTGAAATTCGGGATCCCGCGGAACGAAACGCCGCTCATATCTATATCGGCGCCGAGCGTATAATCGCCGTCGGGCTTCATGGAGACGAACTGTTCGGCTGTCATGATCACGCCATCTTCCGACGGCTGAGTGTCGTTATCGGGAATGAATTCCATTTCGGCGGCCGGTCCCTCTCCGCCGGCGCCCCTGAACTTCACATACAGCGTACATTCACGGCTCGTCCCCGGATCGACGCCGGAGACGATATCGACGTACTGCCATACGCCGTCGCTGAAATCATCGCGTCTCGCGATGCAGACCTCGAGCGGCATGCCCGCGGTATCAAAGAACAGTCTTCCGCCGCTGACGGACAAAAGCGTCGGTTTGCCCGGGCTCTTTACGGTCCTTCCTTCGATATCCGACATTACCCGGGACGTCGAATAAAACGCGTCAAATCCCCAGTCCTCGTTCGGCTCTATATGAGTGCTCTTGTTGCGTGACAGCCCCTCCTGAGGCTCCGCCGGCCACGCTATCGGATAGTTCCAGCGGTTTATCAGAAGCGCTTTCGGACGGTATTTCTTAACCGGCTCCGAATATCTTTCTATACAGAGCTTTCCGTCGATCAGATCGGTCATCCCGTCCCAGCTTTCACCGCCGAGATGGACAGACGCCCAGGTCTGCATCATCTCGACCGTGCCGTCGGCGCCTTTCTTGTAATAGGGCACGTAATAGCCTTTTTCACCGGCGCTCTCATTTTCCGCAAACAGCCAGAGCGGATCGTTCTCTTCGATGTATTTGCCGCCGTCCGCGTCTTTTTTCACGCACCCGCCGAGATATCCGTTCGACCAGCGGATGTTGAACCGCTCGTCGTCGAACGGAAAATTGTCCTTTTTGCTCCATTTTTCGAGCAGCGCCCAGTCGGCGAAAATCACGATAAAGGGTCTGTCCGCGCGGTCCGATCCGTCGTCGAATTTATACCATCCGTCGCCGTGCTCGCCGTATATGTCGTAAAGGTCGTCGAGTAACATTTGCAGTCCGTCGTACTCTTCCCCGAACAGGCGGATGGAAACGTAAGCCTTCGGATTTTTATAGTTCTCCGGTTTTTCCGCCGAAACGTCGAGTACGGACGTGAAGGAGTTGAGCGTACCGTTGAAGTATTTCGCCATTCCGTCATATCCCTGAAGGCGCGGAGATCTCGTGTTCGTTATATCGCACTGCACCGCGTCGATCCCCATGGCAGCCATCCAGTAAAAATGCTGGCGAATGACGTTTTTGTCGGAGCTGTCATAGGTCCCCAGAAGACTCGTTGTGACGCGGTACGGACCTCCGTCCGGTCCCGGGTCGTCCGGGTACTCGGGGTTGAGATTCCACCACCCGTGATCCGGGCGTGTGTTTATGGACATACCGCTGTCTATGTCATACAGCATTATCAGATCCATGATGTCCTCTTCCTCCACCGGATCCGTTTTTTCTTCCACCGTCGTGCCGGGCTCTGTCTGAGACGTTGCGGGCGCGGTCGTCTCACCCGCGGTCTCCGGGTCCGTTTTCTTCGGTGTGCACGACGAAAGTACCGTAAGCGCCGCGAGTATCACCGAAAGCGCGTATTTTATAATTCTCTTCATTTTCTCTTTTTCGATACATATATGACCGTGCAGACCGATACGGCGAGCGCCGCGACTGCCGCGATCACCGCGCCGTCCGACGTTTTCGGATTATCGGGATTTGCAGGCTGATCCTGTCCTGAGGGCTCCGTTGTGCCGGGAGCGTCCGTATCGGGCGCTTTGTCCTCTTCAAGCAGCGTGAGTACGAGCTTATCGAATATCGCCTCGGTATTGCCGCTCGACGTGCCGGTCAGCTCAACTTTCACGGTATGGGCGCCGGCGGCAAGTCTGACGTCCGAAAGGCCGATATCGGTCTTCGTCCAGTTGCCGTTGTTGTTGAAATCGATCTCATCGGATACGGCGTTTCCGTCGATATAGATCTTTATCTTCGCCGAGCCCTGATTCGCGACATAGACGAGTTTTACCGAGTATTTGCCGGACTTTTCGACCGTAAGATCTCCGTTTTCGATGTAATTTCCGGCGGCGTAAAGGTTGGTGTAAAGCGCGCGCGGAACGGGCAGACCGGGATTGGTATAATCCTCATGCCAGTAGTCGCCGGACGGCGTCCAGGTCCTGTCCTCGAACTCAAACGTTATATTGTCCCCTTCTTCGGCTTCTTCAACGAGTGTGAATTCAAGTTTGTCGATGAACGCTTCGTAATTTGTCGCGGTCGTGCCGGTGCATTCCATTTTGACGGAATGGTCGCCGTCGGCGAGCGCAACGGTGCCGAGATCAGCCTGAGCCGCGGTCCAGCCGCCGTTGTTGTTGAAGTCGACCGGTGAGCCGATCTTCACGTCGTCCACATAGAACTGTATCGTCGCCGAGCCCTGGTTCGCGACGTAGATGAGCTTGACCGCGTATTTTCCGGCTTTCGCTATGTTGAGACCGGACGTCTGCACCGCGTTGCCCTGAGCGTAGATGTTGCAGTACAGCGACTTATCCGCCGGGTACGCGTCATGCTGTTCCTTTGACATTTCACCTTTCCAGAAGTCTCCCTGAAGTACGGTCCATTCCCTGTCCTCGAATTCGAATACGGCGTCCGCCGCAGCCGTGACAAGCGTCAGCGCCGCACATATAAGCGCCGCCGCGATGATGATGGAAATGATCTTTTTCATGTTTTTTTCCTTTCTTACCTTTTATCTTTCGACAAATTTGTCGTAAACTTTCAAAAGCGCCTTGTTCAGCGTTTTGCTTCCTTTTGCGTAATATGAGGACAACGTTTTTTTGTTGCTTGTGAGCATATTGACAAGACTGTCCCGGAACGCTCCGCCCGCCCATCCGTAGAAATAGATCGGGTCGTATATCCTTGAATTGAGGATGATGTTCAGCATCTCGTACGAATGCTCGTCGCGGACGTATTTGCTCGAGAGCGCCCTGTCATAAAACGCCGGCGTGAGCGTCCTGTACGATTCCGCCGCGAGCGCCTCGATGATGAATCCCGTCATCGAAAGCTTGTCTCCCTTCACCGACACCGGGACGGAAAGCAGCGGGTAAAACGGATACGCGTACGTGCTGTAGCGGTCCTGAGACTTATCGTATTTCGGCTCCGGAAGTATGCCGAAATCCGTATCCTTGTTCGCGCGGGCTTCGAGCACCGCCGCTATATCCGCGTCGGTGAAAAGCGCCGTGCTGTTATAGAATTTGGTCTGTATGGTGTAACCGTATGTGTCCGCGTCGGAGACCCCGGGGACCTTGCCGACGTTCCACGTGGCTACCGTTATGAATTTATCGTTTCCGAGATCGATTATATCGTTCACCACGTTCTGCAGTCTCTCGGTCAGCGTCGCCACGGTATAGTAGTCGCTGCCGTCCTTTACGACCCATTTCTCGCCTGCCGCGACTGTGAACGACCACATCATATCCGGCGGTACGGCAAGGGCGTACGTATCCACGCCGTCGCGGATCGAGTTGCCGTTGTTGTCGTTATAGGCGTTGCATGATCTGAGCAGACTGTAGAAGCGGTCGAAAGTCCAGTCCCCCGCCCTGACGGTATCGTACAGCCCGGGCAGACTTACGTCGAGCTTGTTTGCGAGCGTCGTATCGACGACGAGAAGATGCGTGTATATCGCGATCGACGTCGAGATATCTCCCATCAGACCGTAAAGCTTGCCGCCGTAAGTAAAATCGTTCACGACGCCCTGATCCCAGTATTTTTTCGACGTGTCGACGTACGGAACCTCGCCGTAATCGTAAAACGCCCCTTCTATCGAAAGCGAAAAGAAATCGTCGACCTTGAGCCACATGGCGTTGTACGTGTCGTCGTTCGCCTTGAAGGCGTTTTTCGCGATCATCGGCGCGCTGTCGTCCCTGACCGCGGCGATCTTCACGCCGTACTTATCGAATATCGCCGCGTTGCGTCTGAAGACCGAGCTCATCACGATATCGGACGAATCCTCCTCGGTCTCAACGTCGTACAGATGAGCGAAGCACGGAAAGTTATGCACGAGAAACGTAAACGTCTCTCCGTCAAATCTGAGCTGCGGCAGATCGGGCGTATATTCCGGATCCGACGTTTCCTCCGGCGCAGTCGTTTCCGGGACGGCGGATCCCGTCTGTTCATTCTCCGCCGCGCACGATATAAAAAGCGGCAGAAGAAGCAGGATACAGATAACAAACGTCGTTATCCTTTTCATTTCATCACCTCGATACGAATTTTTCGTATACCTTGACAAGCGATTTGTTGAGGGCTTTGCTTCCTTTTGCGTAGAACGATGAAAGCGTTTTTTTGTTTGACGTCAGCATATTCGTCAGGCTGTCCCTGAACGATCCGCCCCAGTTGTAGAAATAAAGCGGATCGTAGATCCTTGATCTGAGTATGATATTGAGCATCTCGAACGAATACTCGTCGCGCACGTATTTTGAAGACAGCGCCTTTTCGTAAAACGCGGGCGTCAGCGTCTTATACGATTCGGCGGCGAGCGCCTCGATGATGAACCCGGTCATCGAAAGCTTGTCTCCCTTGACTGAAACGGGTATCGACAGAAGCGGGTAGAACGGGAACGCGTACGTACTGTAATGATCCTGCGAGTCGTCGTATTTCGGCTCGGGCAGGATGCCGAAGTCGCCGTCCTTGTCGTTTCTCGCCTCAAGCACGACGCCGAGATCCGTATCCGTGAAAAGCGCCGTTCCCTCCGCGAATTTGGTGCGGATCGTATAGTTGTAAGTATCCGAGACACCGGGCACCGCGCCGACGTTCCAGGTGGCTATCGTCGTATACTTGTCGTTTCCTATATCGATCACGTCCTCGATGACCCTCTGCAGTCTCTCCGAAAGCGGTGCGACCGTATAATAATCCTCTCCGTCCTTGACCACCCATTTTTCGCCTGCCGCGGCGGTAAGCGACCAGAGCATGTCGGGCGGAACGGCAAAAGCGAACGTATCCGTGCCGTCGCGCTTTGAATTGCCGTTCGAGTCGTTATAGGCGCTGCAGCTTTTCAGAAGATCATAGAAACGGTCGAGCGTCCATTTTCCTTCGGACACGGTCTTATAAAGCTCCCTGACGTCCACGTCAAGGCTCGACGCGAGCGTGGAGTCGACGACGAGCAGGTGCGTGAATATCGACACCGACGTCGAGATATCGCCCATCAGTCCGTAGAGCTTCCCGCCGTACGTGAAGTCGCGCACGACGCCCTGATCCCAGTATTTTTTCGACGTGTCGACGTACGGTACGTCGCCGTAGTCGTAAAACGCGCCTTCTATCGACAGCGAGAAGAAATCGTCGACCTTCAGCCACACGGCGTTGTACGTGTCGTCATTCGCCTTGAAGGCGTTCTTCGCCATCGACGGGGCGCTGCCGTCCTTCACCGCCGCGATCGTCACGCCGTATTTATCCTTTATCGCCGCGTTGCGTCTGAAGACGGAGCTCATGACGATGTCGGACGAATCCTCCTCCGCCTCCACGTCATACAGATGCCTGAAGCACGGATCGTGCTGTACGAGGAACGTGAACGTCTCATCCGGAAACGAGAGCTCCGGCAGCTCCGGCGTATACGCGGGGTCGTCCGTTTCCGCCTCCGTCACGGAGTCCTCGGATGTCGCGCCGGCGGGCTCGGTCTCTGTTTCGCCGTGTCCTTTTGCGCAGCCTGATACAGCCGAAAGGATCAGCAAGACGATCAGCGTCAGGCAAATATACCTTTTCATCACTTTTTTCCTCCGTTTTCGATTACGTCTACATTATAAGGCGGCGCCGCTTTGTTGTCTATGTAAAAAACGGCGGATAGTATGATACAAAACCGATATATGAACGGATTTTAACACATCCTTCACAACAGGTAAAAAAGGACGTGTATGATAGATATCGTAAGGGTCATTTTTATATTTTTTTACATATTTTGACCCGTCAGATTTAGTTTTTAACGGCATTTTAACGAAGGGAGCGGTCGGATGCGCTTTTATCACTGCATCAAATTTGAAGAGAACTGGCTGTTTTCACCGGAGAACAAACAGAACAAAACCGAACTTTTGTATTATCTGAACGGCTCCGTCACGGTAAAGATGAACGGAACGGAATACACGGTGAGGGGAGGCGAGATGATAGTGATACCGCCGAACGTCAGCCATGAGGAGCGGTCAGAGACCGGGATAAACGTGATAGCGATCCTGTGCGATTTCGACCGGAGCTGCGATATACTCACGGAGGGGACGATCGTCCGCTTTCCCGAGCATATGCGTCCTCTTTTCAACATGCTGCTCCGGGAATACGAGCACAGCGTCGTCATATCCGAGGCGGCGGAGAGCATATTCGAGCTTATAATACATTTCGCACAGTATATCGTCAGATCGCGTGACGTAAACCCTTACGTCAACCGGATGCTGAAATACATCCGCGAAAACTACACGGACCCGAATCTGATACTGAAGGATTCATTCTCGTCGATACCGATGGCGCCGGATTATCTGAGGCGTCTGTTCTCCGCCGAGACAGGTCAGAGCCCGCACGAATATCTTGAGAACATGAGGCTCGGCAGGAGCAGACAGCTTCTTTCGGCGACGAACGATATGATATCGGAGGTCGCGTACAATGTGGGATATTCCGATCCGATATATTTCGCGCGGAGGTTCAAGGCAAAATACGGCGTATCACCGTCGGATTACAGAAAAAAAGAAAGACTTGCGGAGGATGCGGATAATGGATAGATATCTGATAGGCATAGACTACGGCGGCACTGTCACAAAGGCCGCGGTATTCGACTGCCGCGGAGGACAGATGAGCGTCTGCTCCGAAAAGACCGACGTCAGATTCAGCGGAGACGGCAGATGCGAGATCGACCCTCTCAGGCTGAAGAAGACGGTGATGTCGGTCATACGCGGAGCCGTTGCGGGGTGCGGCATAGATCCCTCCCTCATCGCCTGCGTCGGCATAAGCGGGCACGGCAAGGGACTTTACGTCACTGATAGGAACGGCGAGCCGGTCGGGAACGGGATCCTCTCGTCAGACAGACGCGGTGAGGAGATCGCCGAAAGATGGAGGCACGACGGCACGTCGGACAGGGCGAAAGCGCTGACGCTTCAGGACGCGGACGCGCCGCTCCCGCCGGTTTTGCTCAGGTGGCTCAAGGAAAATGAGCCTGACGATTATAAAAGGATCGGCAAAGTCTTTGAGGCGAAGGACTATATAAGATATCTTCTCACGGGAGAGGCCTTTGCCGAGGTCACCGATTATTCCGGCGCCGGGCTCATGGACCTTGTCAATCAGCGCTTCGATCCCGGGATAACCGATATTTTCGGTATAAGCGAGATATACGAAGCGATCCCGCCCGCCGTTCACAGCGCCGACCGCTGCGGTGTGCTCACGGCGGAGGCGGCAAAGCTGTGCGGACTTGAAAAGGGAACGCCCGTGTGCGGAGGTCTGTTCGATATCGACGCCTGCGCCGTGGCGCTGTCAGCCGCCTCGCCCGGCGACATTTGCGTGATAACCGGCACGTGGAGCATAAACGAATACGTTTCGGATTCTCCCGTCATATCGGACGACGGCACGCGCAATTCACTTTTCGCGCTGCCGGGCAGATATCTTATAGAGCAATCAAGTCCTACGTCCGCCGGAAATCTCGATTTCTTCATCAACGTTTTGTTCGGCGGCATGAAATACAAGGAGGCTGACGAGCTTGTGAAGGCGTGTTCTTACAACAACGTTATCTTCACTCCGTATCTGTACGGAACGAACGCAAGGGCGGAGACGGCTTCGCTTGCCGGACTCACGCGGGCGCACACACGCGCCGACATACTGCGCGCGGTCTTTGAAGGCGTCGCGTTTTCTCACAAGCTTCATTTTGACAAGCTCTGCTCTCACAGGGACGCGCCGGACACGGTGCTTATGGGCGGCGGTGTCTGCTCTTCGGGAGTCTGGACGCAGATGTTCTCGGACGTGCTCGGCGTCAGGCTCAGAACGTCGTCGGTGAAGGAGCTGGGAGCGCTCGGAGCGGCGGTCTGCGCCGCGGTGTGCGCGGGGATCTATCCGGATCTGCGGACCGCGGCAAAGGCGATGACGGGCGACGGCGCCGTATACGAGCCGGATCCTTCGGCGACGGCTGTATACCGCGAAAAATACGGAAAATTTCTTGAGGAGGCAAACAGATGAGACCGTCTGACGACAAGATCAAAGAGGTATTCGAGGCAAATCTCAGGCTTAAGGAATACGGGCTCGTTAAATTCACCTGGGGCAACGTATCCGCCCGCGATCCGGAATCGGGGCTTATACTTATCAAGCCGTCCGGCGTACCGTACGAGACGATGAAGGCGGATGATATCGTATGCGTCACGGTCGACGGCGACCGGGTGTACGGAGATCTTCGTCCGTCGTCCGACTTGCCGACGCATCTCGTCCTCTACCGCGAATTTCCCGCGATCGGCGGGATCGTTCACACGCATTCGGAATACGCGACGGCGTTCGCTCAGTGCGGGCGCGGGATAAAAGCATACGGGACGACGCACGCGGATTATTTTTACGGCGAGATCCCGTGCACCGACGAAATGACTGACACGGAGGTCTCGGGAGAATATGAGAAGAACACGGGCGTCGTCATAGTGAGAAAGATAAAAGAGCTCGGGCTCGATCCGATGACGGTCCCGTCGATCCTCGTCCGCTCGCACGGAGTATTCAGCTGGGGCGAGAACGCGGACAAAGCCGTTTTCAACGCCGCGGTGCTCGAGGAGACGGCGAAACTCGCGTATTACACGGAGACGCTCGGGCAAACCGATCCGATGCCGCAGAGACTGCTTGACCGTCATTTTCTGCGGAAGCACGGAAAAAACGCATATTACGGACAGGTAAAAAATGGATAAGATAAAATTCGGTATATATGAAAAGGCGATGCCGAACAGCATGACGCTGAGGCAGAAATTCGATCTCGCGAGGGCTGCCGGGTACGATCAGCTGGAGCTTTCGGTCGATGAAAGCAGGGAGAAGCTGGAGAGACTCGAATGGGACCCCGCGGCGCGGAAAAAATTTGTCAGGACTCAGGCGGAGCACGGTATGCCCGTGCGCACGATGTGCCTGTCCGCGCACAGGAAATACCCGCTCGGCAGCCGCGACAAAGCGGTGCGCGAGCGTTCGCTCGGGATACTTTCGGGGGCGGTCGATCTCGCGTACGATACCGGCATCCGCATCATACAGCTCGCGGGCTACGACGTTTACTACGAGCAGGGCGGCGACGACACACGCGCTTATTTTGAAGAAAATCTCGAAAAGTCCGTACGGTACGCGTCGTCGTCCGGCGTGATCCTGGCTTTCGAGACGATGGAAACGGATTTCATGAACACGACGGAAAAGGCGATGAGATACGTTGAGCGCGTCAACTCCCCGTATCTTCAGATATATCCCGATATCGGAAACGTGACGAACGGCGCGGACGATCCTTCGGCGGATCTTGAAACGGGAAAGGGGCATTTAGCCGCGGCTCATCTGAAGGAGACGAAGCCGGGCGTGTTCCGCGATCTCCGTTTCGGCGAAGGCAGGGTCGACTTTGAAACGCTCGTTCCGCTGCTTTACGGTCTCGGGGTCAGGATATTCACCTGTGAGTTCTGGTACCGCGAGGGCACGGACTGTCAAAGCGAGCTTGAGCGTTCGCTCGGATACATAAAGAAATATTTGAAATAACGAGGTACATATGAGCTTCATACCTTTTGAAAACGGTTCTCTCACCGTCGGCAAAGCGTGCGGTACGCTTTACTTCGAGGGCGGATATCATTCGATCCCCGACGGCTGTAAGGACTGGGGCAGCTCCGAGGAGGCAGACGCCCGTTTCCCGGGCGATACTCTGGGCAGGATCACCGTATTTTACGAGGACGGCGGCGAGGACGTTTATCCGCTTGTCCTCGGATATACGATGTGGTATAAAAACATGTGGGAGCGCGACTGTGCGCCGTTCAAGAACGGTGCGCCGGATCCGCGCGCGAACGAATATCTGAAGGGGGCGCTGTATCTTTACGGCGCGTACGAGTGCCGTGAAAAGTGTTATTTCGCGGTAAAGCCGAAAAACAAAAAAGTCACGCATATAACGCTCGAAAAAGCGGAGAACAAAAACGGTGAGCCTGTTTTCACGGGCGTGCATACGTCTTTACCGGACGGCTGTGACGCTGAATTCTTCGTCACGCGCTTGGTCGCACCGGGCGACGTGCCGGAGCACGTCAGAAACAGCCTCGACGCGCTCGGCCGCATCCTTTACACCTTTGAGGATGACTTTGAAAACGTCCCCGAATATCCGCTTGACGAAAACGGGCCATACGTAAGATTTTCGGGCGATGACGACGCGAGGATAGCCACCGGCGTTTTCGCGGAGAATATGAAGGATCTTTCGACCCGCGTCGACGGCGGCGGCTTCTTACACACCTCGTATCACATGGCGCCGTCCTGGTGGTACAACGGCTTCGGCGCGTGGATGGAAAATTTCAACTCATACTATAACGATATGTACAGCCGCGACGGCGGCAGGGCGCTTATGACGCTTTCGGCCGGCGGATATAACGCGGCGGCGGAGCGCGGCGTTGAATTCGGCAATAGTCAGATGATGTATTTCCCCGAAAACAACGTGACGTTCTGCGGCCATCCCGTGCGCGGACATTACACGGTAGTCATAAACAAGCCTATGCTCTACTCCGAGGTGCTCACCGGGATCGGCTGGCCGACGCGGTACACGGAGGAGAAATTCGGCGCGGATCATAAAAAGCTCGGCAATCACGAGACGGATGGCCACGGTCTTATGATGATGGCGAACTGTAACGTTTACCGCCGTCATAAAGATCCTTTGAAATGGGCAGACGCTCATTTCGGCGAGCTGACGGAAGCGGCGGAATGGATCATATGGTGTCTTGACAACCGGGATCTGTCGTTTTCAAAGGACGGACTTCTCTACGCGGAATCCGAGGCGGGCATGAACGATCACACGCTTTACTGCAACCTCGCCTGTTATCTCGGGCTTTCCGGTTACGCGAGGATCGCCTCCGACCTCGGAAAGAATGAGGTTTCCGACAGATGGGGCAAATACGCGGCCGGGCTTTACCGCGCGATACTTTCGCGTCTGTCGGACGAAAATGAATGGATAAAAGAAAAATACGGCTTCTTCCACGACAGCGCCATGACGTTCTGCTCGGATATGTTCGGCTATGATACGTCGCTTTACCCGGAAGAGCTCGTCGCGCTTTCCCGCAATTCATACGAAAAGGACGCGGATAAGACGCTGTCGCTCAAATACGACGGCAGCGGCGGTCTCGGCTACAACACCTCGATGATAACTCAGAACGCGCTTCTGCTCGACCGCGGCGACGCGGACAGACTCGTCAGACGGCTTACGCGTATGTGTTACGCTCCGCGTCTGCCGGAGCCGTATAAGGTCCCCGAGGGCTTCTCGTTTTCGAACCGCACCGGTGCGCTGCGCCGTCAGGGCGACCTCGGCAATCTCATGCAGCTCGCCGAGGCTATGAAGGTATATCAGATCGTCTGCGGCGTCTCCGACTGCGAGCCCGGCGTCCTTCAGATATTCCCGCGCCTGCCGGAGGGCTGGTCGGTCGACGTACACGGCATGAGCGTCGCGGGCGGGACGCTATGGATGTCATCGTCATATCCCGAGGACGGCATACAGAGAATAGATCTGCACGTCTCGGGTATGCGGGGAGTCGGCACGGTATCGTTCCGCGCCGGTCCGTTCGCGGGCGAAGGAAGACTGATCGTCAACGGAAAAGAGATCCCTGGCAAAACGGAATCTCACGGCGACGCGACGTGGATCAGAGCGGAGCTGCCGTATAAAACTTTTGAAATATAATAGCAGGGGGGCATTATGTATAGCTTTGCGGAAAACAAGAACGCGAACAGGGATCTGACCGTCCTCGGTATCCCGTTCCGCGTGCAGGAAAAAGACGGAAAGATCGAAAAGCTCGCGGGCGGGTCCGTGTCTCTTTCCGGAAAATACAGCACACTGTATTTTCTCGGAATGTCCACGGACAGCTGGCAGTGCAGCGAATGGTGGGGTCAGCAGGAGGTCTTGTACGACCACACGACGCGGCTTTTCTTCGGCGACCGGATCGGTCACTTCCGTATAATCTTCGACGACAGGACGATGGAGCTCGTCTCCGTGATCTTCGGCGTCAACGCCTTCAACTACAATCTTTATTTCAAGCCGAAGCCGAACGAGGGCAACCTTATGAGCTTCGAGGCGCCGTACGACGAGCCCTTCAGATCGGACGCGGAGGCGAAAAAACTGCTCGACGACGCGCTGATACTGAACGAAAACACCGCGCCCGACGCGGAAAAGGCAAGCAAATGGATCTTCTGCTACAAGCCGAAGAGCGACAAACGGATCGAGAGCATCGAATGGCACAAGGAGGAGGGCAAGCGCGCCGATCTCTGTTTCTCCGCGGTGACGGGGCTTTCCGCCGACTGCGAAGACGGATCCGGGCTCAGATCCGCGGATCTCAACTTTTTCCTGCGGAAAAGCTACTATAAACCACTGCAAGCGCTGAAGCACCGGCTTTACCAGTACGTCGACGAGGTGCCGCGAACGGTCGAGCCGCTTGAGATCGAGGGCTTTGACGCGCCGGATATAAAATTCTACAACAAAGACGGGCCCGACGTTTTCACAAACGTTTACCGTAAGAACATCATGGATATGGCGTACGGCAAGATCACCGACGACGGTATGCCGCACACATCGACAGCGGGAACGGCGAATTTCGGCTGTTACATCGGCTTCGGCACCTTCAATTATTCCGCGTCCTACGGAGCGCACGTCTGGACACGCGACACCGGCAGGATGCTCATAGAGGTCACGAACGCCGGCTATTCCGACCGCGTGCGTAAAGCCGTCGAAAAGCTGCATGAAATGCTCTATTACCCCTCTCTGCGCTTCAGGATCCCGCACTGGAAGCGCGTCGCCAACCTTGTGGCGCAGAACGAGAACGACACGTTCAACGAGGGCAACGAAAACGACGGTCACGCCTCCATAATGACGGCGATATGGTACCTGTATCACAAGGGCGGCGTCGGCCGCGAGTGGCTTGTAAAAAACAAAGAGCATCTCAAAGCTGCCGCGGATTATTACCTCTGGCAGAGAGACAACCCGAAGGAATCGAATTTCGACCGGGTGCTGTACACGCATTCGGAAACGAGCACGCAGATACTCGGCGGCTACGACCTGTATTCGAACGTCATTTCGTACTACGCGGAGCTTCTGTACGCTGAAATTTTCGACGATTTAGGCGATCACGCGTACGCGGAGGAGCTGAGATCGTTCTGCCGCGAGCTGAAGGCGGGCATATCCGAAAAATTCGTCATGGATCATCCCGTGTACGGCAGGGTCCTTACGGACACGACGGACGACTGCTGGACGTACGAATACAAGCGCTTCGTCCCGGCGCTGATCTGCACGGATCATCTGTCCTATGATCTGCACAAAGCGGATCCGGAGCTGTATGACCTCTGCAGGAGGACGTTTGCGGCGGAAAAAGAGGTCTTCTATAACGCTTACTCCGGCAGGCAGATGGGCTACGGTCAGGGATATCTGACGAACTGCGCCTTAGCGCTCGACCTTTACGACGAATATTCCGAATGCGTCGACGCGAGCGCGAGGCTCTGTTATCATCACACAGACGTCCCGTATATCGTGCCGGAGGGAGTGATCATGCACGGATCCGGTAAATACTTCTTCCGCAACAGTGACTTAGGCAACGCCGTTCAACAGGCGGAGATAATAAAGGAAGTCCGTCTCATGGCGGGAGCCGACGATCTCGGCGGCGAAGGGTACCGCCTCATCCCGCGTCTGCCGTCGCATATGACGCGCATCGAGGTGACGGGGCTTCCGGTAAGATGCACGGGCGGCGTGCAAAAGATAAGCTACGTTTACTCCCGCGGGACACAGTACCCGTTGTTCGCGACGGACGGGTACGTCTCCTACAGCCTCGGATTTTATCAGGGTGAAAAGCCCGGATACGTCCGCTTCGGGCCGTTCGGCCGTCCCGACGTGAAGACGAACGGCGAATCGCTCGGAACCGATGAAATAAACGGAAAATACTACGCTTATATAAAATTTTAGGAGGTCAAAATGAACTACAGAGAACATCTTGAGAAGAACGGCGGAGTCCTCCGCTTCGACCCCGTATTCATCCCGAGACAGTTCGGGGACGCGGGCAGAAGGCTCCGCATCCACCCGGACGACTACTACGCCTACGGCGTGAAACGCGGCTCGGTCAAGGAGAGATGGTTCTCCTCCGTCATCGCCGCGAACAACGGCCCGCTCGCCGAGCCGGACGAAGGCATGAGCCGCGTCAACACGGGCTCGGACAGGAGCGTGCGCGTCTACTTCAAGGATTTCGTCGACGCGCTGGGGCCGGAGCTTATCGGCAAAAAGCTGTTTGACAAATACGGCACCTGGCCCATGTATTCGAAATTCTACGACTACACGGGACCGCTGTTCTTCCATCTGCACCTCGACTTTGAATCCGCGGCGCGAGTCGGAAGGATCGGCAAGCCGGAGGCGTATTACTATCCGCCTCAGTACAACAACTACCCGGGCAAATTCCCGCACACCTATTTCGGTTTCGATCCCGATACGACAAAGGAACAGGTGAGGGAAAGGCTTCTGAAATACGAAAGCGGCGACAACAGGATAACCGAGCTCTCCCGCGCGTTCCGCATCGAGCTCGGCACCGGCTGGTACACGCCGCCCGGAGTCCTGCACGCGCCCGGTTCATACCTGACGTACGAGCCTCAGTGGAACTCCGACGTCAACTCCGTCTACGAGAACATCACCGACGGTGAGATCTACGATTACAAATTCCTCTGTGAGAACTGTCCGCCGGAGAAGATGCGCGATATCGACTACATCATGTCGCTCATGGACTGGGAGGCGAACGTCGACCCGCATTACAAAAAGACGTATTTCAGACCGCCCGTGACGCTTGAGGAAAACGAAGGATACGTGCAGAAGCAGGTCGCGTACGGCAACGACTATATAGCCGCACGCGAGCTTACGGTATTCCCCGGAAAGACCGTGACCGTAAAGGACGGCTTCGCCTACGGTCTGATCATAACGCAGGGCTTCGGAAAGCTCGGTGCGTACGACTGCTCCACCGCCTGCATGCTGAGAGTCGGCGGCGTATCTCAGGATGAATTCTTCGTGTCGGAGAAAACGGCGGCAGAAGGACTCACGATAACGAACAACAGCGACAGCGAGCCTTTGGTTATGCTTAAGCATTATCCCGCGTATTCAGATCCCCGGGCGATCACGATGGGCAAATGAGAGGACGCGAAGAGGAGCTTCCGGTAACGCTCGATCTTCAGGACGAGCGGGCGTCCGCATACGGTCACAGCATCGTTTTCATGCGGCAGGCGTACCCGAACGCCGCGCTTATGACGTACGATGACGAGGTACACAGAGGCGCCGAGCAGCTGCTGTTATGCAAGCTTGTTTTCGGCGCCGGCACCCCGCCGGTCATACTCGATTACGGATCGTGCGATGAAAAAACGACCGCCGACAATATAAGAGGCGGTCTGATGAGCCGCGCCGTCTGCGGCGATAACAGCGTGACCGTTGAAATATATCCGCTGATACTGCCCGAAAAAAAGCAGACGCGCGGCGGCGCGGCGGTTGTGATAAAGAGCGAAAAGCCCGGTATTTTCGTCCGTTTCGGGTGCGGGAATATCGCGTTCATGCACTTCTCGCCGAACGAGCATATGAGGGGCGAGCGGATCGACTGCGAGCACGGCGCCGCCTCGCTCGAGGACGGCGCGGTGAAAATCACGCGCGAAGAACGCCGCCTCGTGACGTACGTGAAGGGCGGGTTCGATTTTGAGATAAAGCAGGGCGAAAACGGCGGCTCGTTCGCCGAGGGCTTCTGCCCGGGGCGCGAGGCGTATCTTACGCTCGGTTTTTCCGACGATCCGGACGATGCGTACGCTCTTTCCGCGCTTGACGGCGAGGCGGAGATCTCAAAAGTAAAAGAATACTACGACCGGAAATTCAAAGAGCTTTACGTCGACACGCCGGACAGCGATATAAACGGCGCGTTCGAGGCGGCGTATCTGAACCTCGAATACGCGTGGCTTTATCCCTACGGCTGGATAGAATCGATACAGCACTGGCCCACGATGTGGCATATGGAGCAGACCGGAGCCGAGGAATGGGCGGGCAACGCCCTGCGCGCAAGACGGACGCTTCTGACGCAGGCGGAGCATATTTTCGACTCCGGCGCGATACCCGATATGTGCACGAACGGCACGGGAAGGCGCGACTGGGGCGGAAACAACCAGTTCTTCTTCCGCGAGGTCATGCATTATCTGAAAATGACGGATGACCGCGGTTTTGCGGAGTTTTTGCTGCCTTACATGCGCCGCGTGCTCGCTCAGACGTTTGAGGAATACGACGCGACGGGCACGGGCGTTCTCTGCTGGCATTCGCAGATCGGCAATCAGGAGGATTTCGAATCGACGCCCGGCAGCGGCGCCGCCCCCGGCACCGAGGGCGTGCGGATGCTCGGCATCATGTCGGAATTCCTGTCTTATCTCGGGTACGAATCCGAGGCTGAAAAATACGCGCAGTACGCGTCATACGCGAAGGACAGGCTGTTTGACAGGCTGTGGCGCGATGATCTGGGCAGATTTATATGGTTTTCCGATCAGCTCGGCGCCGAAAGGCTCGACACAACGTATCACGGCATATGTTATCCCGTGATCTACGGCTGCGTCGACAGCCTTGACGCGGCGTCGTCGCTCGATCACATGAAGCACAGGATGTCGGGACCGGAGGGTGAGGTTTATCAGTCTAACCATTTCGGCGACCACGGCTATTGGGGCGTTCCCACGTGGGGGATGCAGGCGGGCTCGGATATGCAGCCGTTCGCGACGGCGGCTTACGCCGCGGCGGGCATGGCTGACGACGCGATAAAACCGCTTTCGTTCGTGGCGCGGCGCGTCTGCGGAGAGTATCAGCGCGGCGCGTTCCCGGAGACGGCGAACGAAAAGCGCTTCGCGTACTTCTCTCCGTCCGCCGGCGTTTTCGCGCAGGAGCTGATCGAATCCGTGTTCGGGCTTCACCGCGATATGATCTCAAAGACCCTGACTGTATCGCCGTGCTTCCCGTCGGACTGGGATCACGCGAGCCTCCGCCTTCCCGCCTTATCTTACGAATACAAAAAGGACGGGGACAGGATAAACATAAAGATCACGTCACGCGACGGATGCAAAAAGCTCCTCCGGATGAAGACCTCCGTACTTAAAGATGCCGAGGTTTATTGCGGCGGCGTCCGCGTTGAGCGCGTCATACGGTATGAATGCGGTCACTGCGAGCTTACGGCGGCGCTGACGGACGGCGACACGGTCGATCTCACCGTCGTACCGCATCCGCTTGAATTCTCCGTCAGCTGCGACAAGACCGCTGCGTGCGGCGACACGCTCGATCTCAGGCTGTCCGGGTGCGAGCTCGCGGGCGTCATCGACCGCGGGGGCTTATTCGAGGATACGGTTTCCCTTAAGCTGAGATGCGGCATCCTCGATCCGTACGAGAAATACGGCGCGGCAGGACTCGTGAATTTCTCGAGGCGCACGTTCGCGCTGAGACTGAGATGTGACGGCGTTGAATTCACATATCCCGTATCGCTCACCGTCACGCCCGCGTATGAGATCAGGGCGGAATACGACGGCAGACTTCACGTTGTCTTCAGGAATTTCTCAAAGTGCCCGACAGACGGTACGGCGCTTATATACACCTGCGGCAAGACCGTCGCTTTCCCGCTGCGGTGCGGAGCGAAGGAGACAGCGGATACGTACGTCGACTGTGAGCTTGAGACGCTCCACGGCAAAAACCGCGCTCTGTTCGTATACGGCGGCAAAGGCGGTGAATTCGATCTCATTTCCGATAAGCCATACTCCGGCGAGCAGATAAAGCTCGACGGATCCGGCGCCGAGGAATACGCAAACTGGCGCAAATACGGCTTATTCCCGCATCACGGCTGCGCGGTCATGGGCCCGGACGAATATTTGAAAAACGTGCCGGACAGGGTGACCGTCGGCAGCGCGGAATTCTCGCTTTGCGGCAAATTCATACCGGTGTCGTTTTCGGAGCACAGGATCGCGGATATAAAGATCGACAAAGACGCACGGAAGCTTTACGTGCTGATCTCAGCTTTCTCGGACGATCACGAGGTGTTCTGCGAAGCGTTTTCGGCGACCGTGGAATGTGAAAAGGACAAGACGCATCTGCCGCCCGTATACGTTTATCCGCTGACCGTCGCCGGCGCGCTCGATTTCGGTTTTTCAAACGCCGTGCTCGCGGGCTTCGGAACGTACGCGCCGGGTGTAAAACGCGGCGCCGGATTGCCTGAGATCAAAGACGGGGATTACGATGGCACTCTCTGCCCCGAATACCCGCAGAGGGAGCTGTGGTGCAGAAACGAAGCGGCAGAGGCGGGCGGCGCGGTGTTCAACCTGCTCGAATTCGACCTCGGAAAAACGCGCCGGATAAAATGTCTGACGGTAGTATCGAAGGCGCAGGACGGCGCGGCGGGAATATTCGCCGTCGCGACGGAACGCTGAAACGGAATGAAGAATGACGGATTATGAATGCGGAATGATAAGTACTCTGTCGTTCCGAGCGCGGAGAAGGATCTCCTTACGAATCTTCGATATCTTCAAAAGAGATCCTTCGTCGCACGGCTCCTCAGGATGACGATTCTTTCCGTGTCATCCTGAGCGAAGCGAAGGATCTCCTTCGGTATCGGCGCACGCCGCCGTTTGTCGCTTCGCATCGCCGTAGGGCGGGGGCTTACGGGAACCCCCAACGCTCACAAGTTCGCGTCGGGGAACCCCTTTGCTCCCGCCGCGCGCCCCCTCAACTACTGTTGAGGGAGGGGTTAAGGGGGTTTGGGGGTTTTGAGGGGTGGGAACCCCCAAAGCGAACGCTCTGCATAATACGAACGGTCGAGGTACAGACTTCATCCGTCAATTCGTTTCGCGTTGATCACCGATAAATGCGCGTTCGGATCCAATACTATCCCTCCTCACCGGATGACGCCGCCCTGTATCTCACCCCTCTTTCCGGATTTATCATTCCGAATTCTGAATTTTTTTCAAAAACCCTCTTGACAAAACCGAAACTTTGTGGTATTATACGCATGTTATCCAAAGACAGCAGGTTACGGTAAAAGCGAAAGCTTCCCTGCCGAGGAGAAAAGTGATAGATCTTATCATTTCCGTTCTTTGGAGCGGAAATTTTTTCTTCTCTCGTATTTGGTAAATCTATACGGAGGTAAAACAAAATGGCAAAAGAGAAAACCATCGCCGCGAAAGCGAAGGTCGTTGAAGAGCTCAGCGCCAAGCTGAAGGATGCTTCTTCCACCGTTATAGTCAACTACGCCGGCATCACCGTTGAGGATGATACGAAAATGCGTAAAGCCCTGCGTGAATCCAACGTAGACTATACAGTTATAAAGAACCGCATCACTCTGCGTGCGCTCGAAGCGCTCGGATACAACGAGTTCGGCGATGTTCTCACAGGGATGACCGCTGTTGCTATCGGCAAAGACGAAGTATCGGCCGCCAAGATCCTGAAGGAATATGACGACAAGGTCGAATCCTTCAGCATCAAAGCCGGCATATGCGACGGTAAAGTGCTCGATCGTGACGAAGTCCTGGCTCTCGCTGCTATACCCAGCAAGGAAGTTCTTATTTCCAAGATGCTCGGCAGCTTGAACGGTCCTCTCTACAAACTGGCGATCGCTCTTCAGGCGGTCGTGGACCAGGGCGGCGCTGCTCCCAAGGAAGAGGCGCCCGCGGCTGAGGAAGCCGCACCGGAAGCTCCCGCGGCAGAAGCGGAAGCAACACCCGCGGAATAATGATCTGCAACACATAAAAAATATTGGAGGAAAAACAAAATGGCATCCGAGAAAACCACTGCTATCCTTGACGCTATCAAGGGACTTACAATACTTGAACTTGCTGACCTCGTAAAAGAGATCGAGGCAGAATTCGGCGTATCCGCCGCTGTATCCGTCGCTGCTCCCGCAGAAGGCGCTGCCGCTCCCGCCGCCGAGGAAAAGACTGAATTCACCGTCGTCCTCAAGGGCTACGATGAAGCGAAGAAAATGGGCATCATCAAGCTGGTCCGTGAAGTTACCGGTCTCGGCCTGAAGGAATCCAAGGACCTCGTCACCGAGGCTCCGAAGCCCATCAAAGAAGGCGTTGACAAGGCTACTGCCGAGGCTCTTGAGAAGCAGTTCACAGAAGCCGGCGCTCAGATCGAGCTCAAATAATTACTTCCGTACAAAAAAGCGGCGTCCGTCGGACGTCGTTTTTTTTGCCGTTTTACACGGGAGATAATAAAAAAACCGCCTCGCGGCGGTTTTTTCGCGTTTCTTCAGTTTTCCTCGGATACTATCGCGCGGTAGAGCTCGACCGCGGTGCAGTCCGGATGGTTCGCGACGTAGTTCTGTGCGCGGAGCATGCTGACCTCGGTATTCCAGGTCACGGCGTATACGACGAAGTTGCCGAAAACCGCCACTTTGCCGGTTTCGATCATCTTAGCGTTCGTGCCTTCCTCGTCGTCATAGAGCTTGAAGTCGCCGTTGTTTCTCTGCTTCTGGCAGCGGTACTCGGCCATTGCCTTCACAGTCTCGATATTCGCGGCGTCTGCGACCTTGAGTACGTCCACTTCCATGATGTACTGACCCTGCGAGATCCTGAGAACGTATCCGTCCGTCATGGAAAAGCCGGCGGGGACTATCGGATTGAAATCAGCGTCGAATTCCTTCTTCTCCGCAAACCAGTTGCTGAGGTTCAGGGCGTCGGCTTTCTTGTATCCGGAGGATTCGACCGCTTCCTCGTTGACGTAGATATCCGCGGCGACGTACTTCAGCGTAACGTCGGGGACCTCAACGGGTTCTACGGTCGCCTGCGTTCCGGGCGCATCCGTGCCGTCAGGCTCGGAAGTCTTTCCTTCCTCACCGCTCGCGGTACCGGACGGCGCGGCGGTCGTCGTATCGTCGGACTTGCCGCCGCAGGACGCGAGCATGAGCGTTGATAACGTGAGCACGGTTATCAGTAAAACCGTTATGATCTTCTTCATTTGCATGACCTCTCTTTGATATGATCTGTATCTCCTTAATAACGGCTTTCCGCCGCCTTCAGCCGTATTTTATCATATTTAAATAAAAAGTCAAGGTAAAGTCGCGTTTGTTTACAATATCAACCTATGTTTTTACAAAGAGGTGCCCGCCAATTAATTATTACTGTTTGATTTTGACGTGTATCGCCGAGATCTTCTTGTAAAGCTCGAAATCGGTATGCTTGAATATCTCCTCAAGCTCCATATCGCCCATCGCCGTCGTCCTTCCCTCGGCGTACATAGCGTCGACCTTTTCCTTGATCGCCGCAATTATCGGCGCGTGCTTGTCTATCCTCTCGTCTCCCTCAAGCGAATAGAAGCCGTTCATCCAGTGAGCTATGCCGGCGGCTCCGCTGTGCGAATCCACCGCTACCGTGACCGGGCGCTTCAGTATTTTTTCCGTGTTGAAGATATTATATATCTCCTCGTCCTTCAGAAGGCCGTCCGCGTGGATGCCGGCGCGTGTCGTATTGAAGCTTCTTCCGACGAAGGGCGTCCTCTCCGGTATCTCGTATCCGATGTTCTCCTCAAAGTATCTCGCGATATCCGTTATGACGGTCAGATCCATCCCGTCCGTCGTGCCGCGCAGCGACGCGTATTCTATCGCCATGGCCTCGAGCGGGCAGTTGCCGGTCCTCTCACCTATACCGAGCAGGGCGCAGTTGACGGATGAACAGCCGTAAAGCCACGCTGTCGCCGCGTTTGTGACGACCTTGTAGAAATCGTTGTGGCCGTGCCATTCGAGCAGCTCCGACGGGACGCCGGAATAGTGCATCAAACCGTATATTATGCCCGGTACGCTCCTCGGCAGCGCGACGCCGGGGTAGCTCACGCCGTAGCCCATCGTATCGCACGCCCTGATCTTCACCGGGACGTTGTATTTCTGTCCGAGCTTCATCAGCGCCTCGACGAACGGGACGACGAAGCCGTAGAAATCCGCGCGCGTTATATCCTCAAGGTGGCAGCGCGGATAGATCCCGAAGTTTATGACCTCCTCAACGGAGTTCAGGTACTTTTCAAGCGCGCTTTTACGCGTCAGCCCCATTTTTTTATAGATGTGGTAATCCGAGCAGGAGACGAGGATACCCGTCTCTTTTATGCCGAGATCCTTTACGAGCGCAAGATCGTTTTTGTTTGCGCGTATCCAGCTCGTGACCTCGGGAAACTCATACCCGAGCGACATACACTCGCGCACGGCTTCACGATCCTTTTCGGAATACACGAAAAACTCCGACTGCCTGATTATCCCGGACTCTCCGCCGAGCTTATGCAGCATCGTGAATATATCAACGATCTGCTTCACCGAGAACGGCGACGTGGACTGCTGTCCGTCACGGAAAGTCGTATCCGTTATCCAGATCTTATCCGGCATGTTGATCGGCACGTGACGGTGGTTGAACGAGACCTTCGGCACCGAATCGTAATCAAAAAGATATCTGTAAAGGTTGGGAGTCGATCTCTCCTGTAACTGATATTTATATCCCGACTGTTCAAGCAGGTTCGTGGAATCCGAATAATGGAGCGATATTTCGCCGACTCTCGATTCTCTGTTCTGTTCCATCATTTGTTCCTCTTTCCGGTCTTTTTTTTCAGATTTTATTTATTATACCACAGATTTTGCAATTTTTCAATAGCAATCCTGCATTTTTTCAGCCTTTTTTCCTGCAAACTCATGTATTTTTAGATTTTTTCCGATATTTTCATTCATTGTAAAATTTGAAAACACTCTTGACTGTGAGGCGCTGTTATTATATAATGGAAAAAAAACAATAGGAAGGCACAAAATGAAAATAAGATCATTTACGGCCGCCCTGCTGCTTGCGGCAATGACGCTTTCGGCGTTCACGGGATGCTCCCGGGGCGACGCGGCGACAACGACGGACGCAGGCACGGTAACGACCACCGAATCCGTTCCCGTCACCGGACCCGACGATACGACGGGAGAGGCAACGGCACCCGACACTTCCGTGACTATCCCGGACGAGGAGCTGTCCGGCAGAAACGAATGGAAGGAACCGCTTGAGGACGACGGCAACGGCGAAGCGATACTTCAGAGACTTCTCTCCGCCTCCCTGCTCAAGAATCCCGACGCGAAGCCCGGCGACAACGTAGCTCGCACGAATTTCGCGTATGACATCATCTACTGGTCGGGCTTCGCGGCTCAGCAGGCGGTATATATCTGTCAGAACGAGTACACCGACATGGACAGACATTCCGGCGAGATGCGCCGCGCTGAGATCGCGGTGAATCAGGGCTACATGCTGAAGCCCGCCGGAACGGAATTCAAGCCCGAGGATCCGATCACTTACGGCGAAGTCCTGCGCGGTCTGCTCTATGCTCTCGGTTACAGGGAATACGCTGACAAGGTCGGTGTTGCGAAGCTCGCGGCGGAGACCGGTCTGTCCAACTGCATGGATCTTTCGAAAAAGAACAGCGAAACCGTGACGTACGCGGAGTACGCTCAGGTCGTCTCGAACGCCATGCGAATGAACGTCGTACAGTGCGTCGAGAAGGACGGCGAGCTCTTCACCGTTTTCCGCGGCGACAGCTACAAATTCGAGACGGCGTACGTCAAGAACAACACCGAGGAATCAGAATCGATCTTCAAATGCGCGAACGAAGGCTGGGACATCTATCCCGGCGGCGGCTACAGATACGGGCCCTGCATGATAATAAACGAAGACGGAACGATCGACGCCTGGCTCGCTTCCAACTCCGGAGTCAAGGGCGAGGTCGACTGGGGCAAATACAGACGCTCGTACGACCACGGCGTGACCTGGACGCAGGACACGGGCGCCGTCCGTCCGACGTCCGCTGCGGAGGACTGGAACTGGTCCTGCGACCCCGGCGTCATAAAGATAGGCGACTACTATTACGCCGCGTATACGACGATACTCTGGCACGACGGTCTTGACAACAACCTCTTCATCGCGAGGAGCAGGACGCCTCAGGGCGCGTTCGTCGAAAAATGGACCGGCGCCGGCTGGGGCTATGACGATCCGAAGCCCGTTGTGACATACGACGGCGTGAAATCCAACTGGGGCTGCGGCGAGGGCGCGATGGTCGAGGTCGACGGCACGCTTTATCTTTACGTTTCCTGGAACGACAACACGGGCGACTACACTAAGGTCTTCACCGCCGACGCGACGAACGAGAACTGGCCCGCGACGCTGAAATACCGCGGCATAGCCTACAAGCACCTGGGCGCCGAGGACAGCGCGGACGTAAAATACGTTGACGCGTATCACAGCTTCATCTCCGTGGCGACCGCGTCACGCTTCTCTCCCAACTGCTTCGTACACGTGATGACGTCATACGACGGCGTTTACTTCCGTCAGGAGAGCGTTCTCAGGCACGCGACGAAATCTTCTCTCATACAGACCAACATCCACAACATGGGCATAACAGGTGACGCGCGCGGTCACATCGACATATTCGGTACGCAGCAGTATATCGGTTACGCGTATCAGCCCGCCGGATTCGACTGGGCTAACTGGCCGACGAGACTCACGCCGATCGTATTCGTCGGTACCGACGCTTACTCCGATCCGTCAAACGTCATAAAGAACACGAAGAGCGCTCAGAACAACACCGACAAAACGAACACGCCCGCCGTCACGCAGATCAGAGCCGAATCCATCGCGGGCGGCAGGAACATCGACGTCAAGACACAGGGCAAAGCGTACAAATTCGTCATATACTACAATACGAAAAACGGTCAGCAGAAGGATCTCGCCGCCGCGGAATACGCAAACGTTGAGTACATCTACGATGAGACGAAGCTCTCCGTCGATCCCGAAAACCGTTCGGTAACGCTTCTTTCCGACAAGGTAGAGCGTCTGTATCTGAAATACAGTGATCTTGTATGCGAGCTCGCGGTGGTACCGGCGTATCTCGACGTGTCGAAGCCGGTGGAATTCTTTCCCGAAACGGAGGTCGTCACGTTCTATCTCAGAAACGAGATAAAGCAGCCGGCGTTCATAGCGAGGAGCGCGCGCAACCAGTATCTGATGCTCTGGGGAAATAAATCGAGCTATACCGACACGACTCAGAACGATATACCGAAAGCGCTTCAGAAATGGGATCAGAAGGTCGAGCTCTCCGGCTGGGACGAGAGCATCATATCCGTTGACGCAGACGGCAAGATAACCGCAAAGGGTGTCGGCGAGACGACGATCACAGGCAAATACATGGGCTTTGAGGCAACGATGAAGATCGTCGTCGAAAAGCTGAGATAAACAAAATAACGCGGAGCGCGGCTCCGCGTTATTTTATTGTCCGACGGTCTCGCTCTTCATCGTCTCCTGCTTGACCTTTTTGTCTATAACGTGGCGTGAGGCGAGCTCTTTTTTGATATCGTCCGGCGTTATGCCGGTCTGCGCCATAAGCACCATGACGTGGTAACACAGATCTGCTATCTCGTAGACCGTTTCCGCCTTATCGCCGTTCTTTGCGGCGACGACGACCTCCGTGCTCTCCTCTCCCACCTTTTTGAGGATCTTGTCAAGTCCCTTTTCAAACAGGTACGACGTATACGAGCCCTCTTTCCTCTCCGTTTTTCTGCCCTTGATAAGGTCGTAGAGCGCCTCGTACGTGAAGGGCTCTTCGCCCTCCAGCACCGGGTATTCAAAGCATGACTCACCTCCGAGGTGACACGCGGGACCGTCAGGCTCGACGCGCACGACGAGAGCGTCCCTGTCACAGTCCGCAGTGATTTTGACGATATGCTGATAATTGCCGCTCGTCTCTCCCTTCAGCCACAGGCATTTCCGCTTTCTCGAATAAAAGCACGTCAGTCTCTTTTCAAGCGAGACGGCAAGGCTCTCCCTGTTCATGTAAGCGAGCGTGAGCACGCGCCCGTCGCCGTTCCGCACGACTATCGCCGGTATAAGACCGTTTTCATCGAATACAAGCTCATCCGTATTTATCATAACCTTACCTCTATGCCGTTTTCCCTCATTTTTTTCTTAAGCTCTTTTATGCCGACCTCGCCGAAATGGAACACCGAGGCGGCGAGCCCGGCTGAAACGTCCGGGACTTTTTTGAACAGATCTGTGAAATCGTCGGCGCTGCCCGCCCCGCCCGAGGCGATGACCGGCACCGTCACCGCGGCGCACACGGCCGACAGAAGCTCCGTGTCAAAGCCGCGCTTCACGCCGTCCGTATCGATCGAATTGACCACTACCTCGCCGGCGCCCGAGCCGACGCAGCGCTTTATCCATTCTATCGCCTCAAGCCCCGTGTCGCATCTGCCGCCCTTTGAAAACACGGTGAACACGCCGTTAACGCGTTTTACGTCGACCGAGATCACGACGCACTGATCGCCGTAAAGCCTCGCCGCCTCGCCTATGAGCGACGGATCGTCGATCGCGCCGGAATTGACGGAGACCTTGTCCGCGCCGCATTTCAGCACGCGGTCAAAATCGGAAAGAGTCCTTATCCCGCCGCCCGCGGTAAGCGGTATGAACACGTGAGACGCCGTCCTTGAAAGTACGTCCGTGAACATCCTCCGTCCGTCCGACGACGCGGTTATATCATAGAAAACAAGCTCGTCCGCGCCTTCCGCGCCGTATCTTGCGGCGAGCTCCTCCGGGTCCGCGACGTTCTTTATATTACCGAAATTCACGCCCTTGACGACCCTGCCGTCGCGCACGTCAAGGCACGGGATTATCCTCTTTGTTATCACAAAACGCCTCCCGAAAGCTCCCTCAGATCGATCTTGCCCTCATAATAGGCGCGTCCGACTATCGCCCCGTATATACCGAGCGACGACAGCTCCGAAAGATCCCCGACCGACGATACTCCGCCCGACGCGACGATGTTCATCCCGTATTTCCGGGAAAGCTCCGCGTAAAGGCGTCTGTTCGCGCCGCGCATGTCGCCGTCGCGGCTTATATCCGTGCAGATCAGCGTTTTTATCCCCGCCTCCTGCGCCGAAGACGCGAGATCGTGAAGCGACAGATCGGATAACCCGCGCCAGCCTCTTATCGCTATACGTCCGTCGCGCACGTCGGCGCCGACGGCGGCTTTTTCGCCGAAAAGCTCCGCCGCCGCCTTCATAAATCCGGGATCCGTGGCGGCGGCGGTACCGAATATCACGCGGTCGATCCCGCGTTCAAAATACTTTTTCGCCGTTTCCGCCGTCCTGATACCGCCGCCGACCTCACAGAAAAGTCCGCTTTTGCGTTTTATCTCCGCTATGAGCTCCATGTTGGGAGATCCGCCGTCCCGCGCTCCCTCGAGATCGACTATGTGGATATGCGTCATCCCGCACGATCTCATCTCACAGGCGACCCCGACCGGGTTGTCCGAATAGACGGTCATCTTACCGTAATCGCCGTAAAGCAGCCTGACGGCGCGCCCCTCATATATGTCTATCGCAGGAAAAACTATCATATCAAAGCTCCGTAAAAGATCTCAGTATCTCAAGTCCGGTCTCACCGCTTTTCTCCGGGTGGAACTGGCAGCCGTATACGCTGCCGCTCTGAACCGAGGCGACGACCTCTCCGCCGTAGTCCGTCACGGCGGACGCGCTGTCCCGGGAGGCGGCGCAGTAGGAATGGACAAAGTAAACGAACGCGCCGTCCGGGACGTTTTTGTAAAGCGGATCCCTTTTCAGTATCCCGAGGCTGTTCCAGCCGATGTGCGGGATGCTGAGTCCCGGTCTTATCACGCTTTTAAGCGGGACGACCTCGCCTTTTATGAGCCCGAGCCCTTCATGCTCTCCGTATTCATGGCTCATATCGAGAAGAAGCTGCATGCCGAGACAGATGCCGAGCAGCGGCACGCCGTCTCCCGCAGCCGCCTTCACGGCGGCGCCGAGCCCGGTCATCTTCAGCTTTTCCGCCGCGTCGCCGAACGCTCCCACGCCCGGGAGTATCAGTCTGTCCGCCCGCCGTATCACGCGGGGATCCGACGACACCGCGCTTTCCGCGCCTATGTACGAGAGAGACGAGCAAAGCGAGAAAAGGTTCCCGACGCCGTAATCGACTATAACGGTCATAGCACGCCCTTCGTTGACGGAACGCCGTCTCCGCGGCCGCGTAAAACCGCCTTTGAAAGCGAACGTGCGGCTGATTTGAATATCCCCTCGGCTATGTGGTGCGAATTCGACCCGTCAAGCATTTTTATATGCATCGTCAGCTCAGCCGCGCGGGCGAAGCCGTACCAGAACTCGCAAACAAGCTCCGTGTCGAAATCCCCGATCTTCTCCGTCGGAAAATCAACGTCGAAATTGAGCAGGCATCTGCCTGAAATATCGACGCTCGTGAGTATCAGCGCCTCGTCCATCGGCAGGATCATGAAGCCGTACCTCTGTATCCCGCGCCTGTCGCCGAGCGCCTCCGAAAACGCGCGTCCGAGCGCTATGCCGATGTCCTCCGTCGTGTGGTGGTAATCGACGTACGTGTCGCCCTTGCAGGATACCTTCAGATCATATCCGCCGTGATACGCGAAAAGCGTCAGCATGTGGTCGAGAAAGCCGCAGCCCGTCGATATCTCCGCCGCGCCCTCTCCGTCGAGCAGAAGAGAGAGCGTTATATCCGTTTCGTTCGTTTTTCTTTTTATTTCAGCCTGTCTCATAATATCTCCCCGATCGCACAGAGCAGCTTATCAGTCTGCTCATCCGATCCTACCGTTATCCTCAGATGATCCCTTATCCGCTCCGTATCGAAGCGGCGGACGAGGACGCCTTTTTCCCTGAGTTTTGCGCAAAGCACATCTCCGCTTATCTCTTCATGCTTCGCGAACACGAAATTCGCCAGGCTGTCAGTCAGCCTGAAGCCAAGGCTCGCGAGGCGGTCTGTCAGATATGCGCGTGTTTTTATTATTTTTTTGCAGTTTTCCGCGGTATACTCCCCGTCCGAAAGCGTTCCGACGCCCGCCGCCTGCGTCACGGCGTTGACGTTATACGGATTTATCGAACACCTCACCGTGTCGAGATCCCGGATCAGCCCGGGATCCGCAATGCCGAAGCCGAGCCTTCCTCCAGCGAGCGAGCGCGATTTCGAAAACGTCTGTGTGACGAACAGGTTCCTGTATTTTTTTATAAGCGGCACGCAGCTCTCCGCGCCGAAATCGACGTACGCCTCATCGATCACGACGACGTTTTTTTCGTTGCTTTTCAGTATACCCTCTATCTCGCCGACGGTCAGCGCGATCCCGGTCGGCGCGTTCGGGTTTGCGATGAACACGGTCCCTTCCGCGTTGTGATACTCCTCCGGATCGATCGTCAGATCGTCTTTCAGCGGTATGATCCGCACGGGGATCCTCTCCCGCGCCGCGAAAACACGGTAGAAGCCGTACGTTATATCCGCGAAGACAGCCGGTGTCTCCCCGTCGCAGAACGCCTGAAAGGCGAAGCTGAGTATATCGTCGGAGCCGTTGCCGCAGATCACGCAGTCGGGCGTCACGCCGTATGTCAGCGCAATGCGCCTTCTGAGCTCCGTGCAGTCCGGATCGCTGTAAAGATTGAGACCCGCGAGCGCCCGCGCGGCGTACTCCAGAGCGATCGGAGAGGGCGGGAACGGCGATTCGTTCGTATTCAGCTTCACATATTTCCGATCCTTCGGCTGCTCTCCCGGAACGTACGGTGAAAGCTCTCTGTATTTCGGTGAAAAATATCCGCTCATTTTATCTCATTCCTGATCAGCGCGCTTTTCGCGTGCGCCGAAAGTCCTTCCATTTCCGCAAAATACGCCACGTCGTCCTTGTATGCGCCGAGCGCCTCTTCCGTGAAGAAGGAATACTGTATCCGCTTCACGAAATCATCGACCGACAGAGGGCTCGAAAATCTCGCGGTGCCGCCCGTCGGCAGAGTGTGGTTCGGTCCCGCCAGATAATCGCCGAGCGGCTCCGGGCAGTTCCCGCCCAAGAAAACGGAACCTGCGCATTTTATCCCGTCCAGTATCGCAAACGGATCTTCAACGCACAGCTCAAGATGCTCCGGCGCTATGGCGTTCGATATGCGGATCGCTTCGTCCACCGTCTCCGTAACTATTATCCTGCCGTTTTCGTCGATCGATCTGCGGGCTATGTCTCTTCTCGGCAGAAGCGGTATCTGTTCCTCAAGGCACAGGGCGACCTTTTCCGCCTGTGACTGCGATACGGTTATCAGCACGGCGGACGATGAGACGTCGTGCTCCGCCTGTGAGAGCATATCCGCCGCGAGCACCCTCGGATCTGTCGACCCGTCCGAGATGACGAGGACCTCCGACGGTCCCGCGATCATGTCGATGCCGACGTCGCCGCTGACCTGCCGCTTCGCCTCCGCGACGTACGCGTTTCCGGGGCCGACTATTTTGTCGACCGCCGGCACGGTCTTTGTGCCGTAGGCGAGCGCCGCTATCGCCTGCGCTCCGCCCGATCTGAACACGCGGTCGACACCGCAGAGCTTCGCCGCGGCGAGTATCGCGTCCGGAATTCTGCCGTCCTTGCCGGGCGGCGTCATCATCACGACCTCGCCGACCCCGGCGAGCTTCGCCGGGACGGTGTCCATAATCACGGTGGACGGATAAGCCGCCGTCCCGCCCGGGACGTACACGCCGGCGCGGTCCACCGGGACGATCCTCTGACCGAGGATCACGCCGTCGCCGCGTTTCATCTCAAAGCCGCGGCGGATCTGCTTTTCATGGTATTCCGTCACGTTGTCGCGCGCCCGCCGAAGGATCCTGATGAATTCCCTGTCAGTCCTCTCGTACGCCGCATTCATCTCGTCGGCGCTGACCTCGAGGCTGTCAAGCTCCGCGGAATCGAATTTCAGGGCGTAGTCGTAAAGCGCCCGGTCTCCCCTTTCCCGCACGTCCGCGATTATCGCGGAAACCGCGGCGGAGACGTTTCGTGTCGGTATGCTCCTCTTGAATATCTCGCCTGTTTTTATTTCGTTTTTTCCGTATATCCTGATCATTTCATCTCTCCGTGATCCCGTGAAGCGCATCTTTTAACGTCCGGATCCTGTCTGCCTTGAATTTTTCGCTCGCCTTGTTGCAGATGAGCCGCGCGCTTATCTCCGTAATGGTTTCTATGACCGAAAGATCGTTTTCCCGCAGGGTCGTCCCGGTCTCCACTATGTCGACGATGACGTCCGAGAGCCCGAGTATCGGCGCGAGCTCGATCGAGCCGTTGAGCTTGATAATGTCCGTCTGCCTTCCCTTTCTCCGGAAGTGATCGGAGGCGATGGCGACGAATTTCGTCGCGACCCGGAGCACCCTGTCCGGGCGGTCCCTGAAGCCGTTTTTCGCCGCGACCGCCATCCGGCATCTGCCTATCCCGAGGTCGAGCAGTTCGTAAACGTCCGGCTTCTGCTCAGCGAGTATGTCGCTGCCGCAGACTCCGAGATCCGCCGCGCCGCGTTCAACGTATATCGCTACGTCGGACGGCTTTACCCAGAAGCATCTGACGCCCCTCTCCGGGTTTTCAAAAATGAGCTTTCTGCTGTTCTGAAGCGCCTGCGGGCAGCCGAAGCCCGCTTTTTCAAGCAGAGACGCCGCGGTCTCGCCGAGCCTGCCCTTCGGAAGCGCTATATTTATGAAGTCATCCATGTTTTTTCCTCATATCGCAAATCGCGCTGTATTCCTGTCCGTCGGGGAGCTCCCGCTCGGCGCTCACGCGCAAGCCTGCCGACGCGGCTTCCCGCAGTCTGCGGCAGACCGCCGCCGGATCGGTCATATCGTCGTAAAGGATCAGAAGATCGAGCGCAGGCGCGTCTCCTTCATCCGCCGCGTCGATCCTGTCGAGATACACGGCAAATCCCGCGGCGCTGTTGTTTTTTCCGTTCTTCTTCATCAGATTGTCGTACTGTCCGCCCGACAGCACAGCGGATGGCGAGCCCTTGACGTAGCCTCGGAAAACGACGCCGTTATAATAATCCGCGTCATTCACGACAGAGAGATCTATCCGCAGATCCCTGTCCGGGACCGCGGTCACCGCCCGCCTGAGCTCGTATACGACCGCGTCCCATTCCGCACCGTCCGAAAGCGAGCCGAGCAGCGGAAGCGCCTTATCCGGGTCGCTGCTCATGCCGAGAAGAGCTTTGACAAGCTCCTCCGACTCACGGTCGCCGCACAGGCTCAGGGCGCCTCCGGCGCTTTTGCTGCCGAAATAGCCGGTCAGCGCGGAGCGCCCTGCGAAATCCAGCCCTAGTCTCGCTGCGGTGAGCGAAAGGATCCCCGGGTGTGATACGTCGAGGACGTTTTCCTCCGAAATGAGATCGAGGCTCATCCCCGCGAGCGTCAGCACCTCCGACACGCGGTAGGGATCCGCTCTGCCGATGTATTCGAGCCCGATCTGCGGCACCTCGGCGAAAACGCCGCGTCCGCGGTCGGTGCGGAACACGCTCTCGCTGTAAAACAGCCTCGCGTCCTCGCCGTCACGGCTGTTTCTGACGATGGACAGCGTGACGTCCGGCTTCAGAGCCATGAGTCTTCCGTCAGTATCCGTGAACGTCAGGATCTGTTTTGACGGAAGAAACTCACGGTTGCGGGAATAAAGCTCGTATTCCTCGAATTTGTTCACCCTGTATCTCGTGTAGCCGCAGCCGCCGTAAAGCGACATCAGCCTCTCGGATATCGCGGAATTATTCATCGTCCTCACCCTTCATTTTATCTATAACGCTCCTGTATCCGCCGCGCCCGTAGTTGAGGCAGCGGTTGACTCGGCTGATCGTAGCGGAACTCGCACCGGTCAGTGCGGAAATATCCGCGTAGTTATTCCCCTCTCCGAGCAGGAGCGCGACGTCAAACCTCTGAGACATATCCTGAAGCTCCTTTATGGTGCAGAGGTCGTCGAAGAACGCGGCGCATTCCTCACGGTCCTTCAATCCGAGTATGGCGTCAAACAACTTATCGTACATTTCAAGTCTCCTTGTCTTTAGTGCTTTATCATTTTATCACGCTAAAGCGGTAAAGTCAATAGGGATAACAAAATGTTTACAATTAGGATCACGGGGCGCCGTGTTCTTCAATTCGCCTTCATTGTTCACAAATAGCGGTTGAAAAATGACAGGCGCGCGGGTATAATGATACAGATAAGAATATAACAGAGGTGTATCATGCTTACGGAACTAAGACTTCTGATGCTTGAAGGGCCGGATCCCGGCGAGATCGAAAAAAGGCTCCCGCCGGACGAGCTTGGGGCGCTTGCCGCCTGGTACGGCAAAAAAGAAGGCGCGCTCAACGCTTTTCTGTCCCTTACCGAATACGGCGAAAAAGAAAACGCCCTGCTTTACAAAAAGACCGCGCACGCGGAAAAAAGCGGCAGAAAGGGCAGATTCATAGTGCTCGAAGGGCTTGACGGCGCCGGAAAGACGACGCATATAGAGCTTTTGCGCCGCGCCCTTACGGCAGACGGCCACACCGTTTACGCCACGGCTGAGCCGACCGCCTCCGCGACGGGAGGCCTGATACGCGACGCGCTCTCCGGACTTCATCCGCGCACCGCGTCGGAGCTTGCCGCGCTCTTCCTTTCGGACCGCATACAGCACAACGTGAACCCGAAGAACGGGATCCGCGGCTTCCTCGATTCCGGCGTCGACGTCATCTGTGACAGATATTATTACAGCTCTCTCGCATATCAGGGGATAGACAGCGACATAGGCTGGGTCGCGCGGATGAATCTCGACTGCCCGGACGTTATCCGCCCCGACGCCTGCATCTTCCTTGATCTCTCCGTCGAAAAATGCATAGAGCGCATGGCGAAGGATCGCGTCACCGCGGAGATATTCGAGACCGAAGAGATGATACGCCGCGTGAAGCGCCGCTTTGCGGACACGTTCAGGATGCTGAACGACCGTGAGAACATTTACATCGTAAACGCCGACAGCTCGAGGGAATCGGTCGCTGCCGCGATATACAATACAGTGAAAGGGATCTTTTGAATATGAACAAGGTACTTCTTATAGTTATGGACGGAGTCGGCTTTTCGAAGACCGGCATCGGAGACGCGGTGACCGCCGCCAACACCCCCACGCTCGACAGGCTCCTGAAGGAATGCCCGAACACGAGGCTCAAGGCCCACGGTGTGGCGGTAGGTCTGCCGTCGGACGACGATATGGGCAACAGCGAGGTCGGACACAACGCGCTCGGCTGCGGTCAGATATATTCGCAGGGTGCGAAGCTCGTGAACGAAAGCATAGACACGGGCAAGATATACGAGTCCGAAACGTGGAAAAAAGCCGTAGCGAACGGCAAAAACGGCAAGCTCCACTTCATAGGCCTGCTCTCCGACGGAAACGTCCACAGCAACATAAACCACCTTTTCAAAATGCTTGAAGAGGCGAAAAAGGAAGGCGTGAAGGAAGTAAGAGTCCACGTACTGCTCGACGGACGCGACGTCCCGGCGACCTCCGCCCTCACCTACACGGACGCCCTCGAGGCGAAGCTCGCGGAGCTCAACGGCGACGGGTTCCATGCCTGCATAGCGTCCGGCGGCGGCAGGATGAAGATAACGATGGACAGATACAAAGCCGACTGGAGCATGGTCGAGCGCGGCTGGAACACGCACGTTTCGGGCGAGGGCAGACAGTTTTCGTCCGCTAAGGAAGCGATAGAAACGTACAGATCCGAGATACCCGGCGTTATAGACCAGGATCTGCCCGCGTTCGTCATAGCGCACGACGGGGTTCCCGCCGGCAAGATCGAGGACGGCGACGCCGTGATCCTTTACAACTTCAGAGGCGACCGCGCGATCGAGCTTTCGATGGCGTTCGACGACGATGATTTCCCGTACTTCGACCGCAAGAACCGTCCGGACGTGTTCTACGCCGGAATGCTCGAATACGACGGAGACCTTAAGATCCCGAAAAACTACCTCGTTTCCCCGCCCGAGATAAAGCACACGCTGTCCGAATACCTCGTCGCGGCAAACGTGAATCAGTACGCGATATCCGAAACTCAGAAATACGGCCACGTGACGTACTTCTGGAATGGCAACCGCTCCGGCAAATTCTCCGATGAGCTTGAAACGTTCGTCGAGATCCCGTCCGACAAGGTCAGCTTTGACGAGCGCCCGTGGATGAAATGCGCCGAGATCACGGACGAGCTCATAAAGGTCATAAAAGAGGGAAAATACGATTTCCTCCGCTGCAACTTCCCGAACGGAGACATGGTAGGTCACACCGGCAACTTCGACGCCGTCGTCTGCGGCATGGAAGCGCTTGACCTCTGCCTCGCGAGACTCAAAGCCGTCTGCGAGGAGAACAACGTCATAATGTGCGTGACAGCCGATCACGGCAACGCCGACGAGATGCTTGAGATGAACAAAAAAGGCAAACTCCAGGTCAGAACGGCGCATTCGCTTAATCCCGTACCATTCATCATATACGACAAAAACGAAAGACACGAGATACAGCCGTCCGACTCGTACGGACTGTCGAACGTAGCCGCCACCGTCACCGAGCTGCTCGGTCTGACGCCCGATCCGGTCTGGCAGCCGAGCATGCTGAAATAATATAATTTCCGCCGCGGATCACCTGTTCCGCGGCGGTTTTGCCCCGGTTTTTCCGTCATCCGCCCTCAAAAAAGCCGAATTTACAAAATGTTTACAAGAATTTCTGACACTTTTTCGTGAAAAAAACGTCTATATATGTGAAGAGCAAACGCTTTTGATAAAGGAGGTATAGAGGAATATAATATGAAAAAAACAACCGTAGTGAAACTGACAACAGTATTACTGTTGATCTCCGTTTTATCACAAATTTGCACATTCATCGCGTTTGCGGAGGATACAAAAAAGAGCGACAGTAAATATTTTCGTGATATACTTGAGGAAGCGGATAAATCCGTTGGCTGGTTTCTTTCAGAGAATCCTTTTGAATACGAATATGATCCGAACGATTTTATAAAAATTGATTTTGAGTACGCCACTGAAGAAGGCAGAACAGCAAAGAGGTCTGAAACGTATTATAAGGTGACGGGCGGATTCAACAGCTTTGATGAATTTTACAATTACATGCGCAGACACCTTCCCGATAATCTTGTTTACAATCTGTTTTATTCAGGACATGACACCGGAACAGCCGTATTCATTGAACACAGCGGTGCGCTTTACTTCAATGAAGGCAGAGCCTCAACTCATTTATATAACATCAACAAAGACACCGAATCGTATGAGCTGAAAGAACAAAACGACAGATCGGCGGTATTGAGATATTACCCTGCCGAGGATCGTGAAAAGCATTACGATTATGTTTTTCATTTGAAAGATGACGGCGAATATGAGATAACTAACTATATACCTACGTCTTCGATGTATTACGGCAACGAAGACCTATTCATTTCGCGGTACCGAAAAGATAACCCCCAAACCTCCGACGCGCCGGTGATCGCGGTGTGCGCTCTGGCGCTTTCGGCGCTTGCGGCGGCGGTCGTTCTTCGGAAAAAGCGCGGCTGAAAAAAGACAGTCCGGGACCTTCGGCGCGGCGTGATAAGGAAGTATTATATATAAACTTTGCCGCGCCGAAAATGAAGACGCCCGCAAGCGGGCTAATGAAGAAATGAAGACGCTTCGCTGATGAAGAAATTCGAATTCAACGGTTTTC
>CACYWW010000006.1 GCA_902778145.1 uncultured Ruminococcus sp. | reverse complement strand
CACTCATAACTTGCGAAGCAATCATAACGCGCGTCAGCGCTAATAATGTTCCGCGTAAGCGGAACTCATAACTGCCGACTGTCCTTCAGAACAGTCGGCTAACGGGCCGTTTTTTTCAGCTCGGTGAAGCCGAACTTCGTTCCTCCGCCGCAGGCGATTTCACCCACCCCGCAGGGGTGGATTTCGTTGCCGACTGTCCTTTGGAACAGTCGGCTAAGGCTGATCGCCTTGCGGATCACTTTTTTATTACCAACGGAATATCGCCGCCGGGTCGGCGCGTGAGCCGGGCTTCCGGCTGACGCGCATCGTTTATTTTCCGAGCAGGACCTCAGAGTCGAACGTTCCGCCGGTGAGCTTAAGATATAATCCGGCGTTCTTTTCAAGCTCGAACGTATACGTAACGTTTTTGCTCTTGCCGTTTTCCTCTCTTACAAAGTCGAGCGATACGGTGATCTTATCGCCGTCCCGCGACAGCACTTTCATACTGTTATACACGTCTGTAACGGTGATCTTATCCGCGGAGCCTATCAAAGGCGTCGTTTTCTTATCGACGTTTGCCGAGATCAGAAGGTACGAGTATTTCATAGGAACAACGTTTTTATTATTCGTTATCATAATATCGTAATATCCCTCCGGCAGCATCTTTTCAAGTGTCCATTCCCACGATGTCTTTGACGACCAGCCGACGTAGACGTACAGCGGATAAAGTTCATCCGGCACGTCCGGTACGGGTTCATCTTTAGACACGAATTTTATATATTCTTCAAGTTCACTTTTATCGTTTATGACTTTTATGAAGTTTTCATAGCCCTGGAAGCTCGTGAAATTAATATTTCCGTCGTACAGGATCTCCTGAGCTCTGATGAGCTCGTAGACCGTCAGCGCCGCCTTGCCATCCGTCGCGCCGTCCTTTAAGAATATGTCTATGAACGTGCCGCCGACGATGCGGATCTCTCCGTTCTCCTCGACCACCTCGAACGTTACCTGCTGCGTATAGTAGCTCATACCGAGCGGGATCCGCACGTCCGTCGCAAGGATCGCGTGCCCGTTCTTATCGCCCGTCTTTCTGACGTTCAATATATCTATCCCGTAATAGCTTTCACCGCCGTATGAAGACGTATATACGATCCCGTCGGCAATAATGAAGCGTCCTGTGTTCCTTATCGCGCCCTCGACCACGTCGGCGGGAAGTATCTTTTTATAATACTGTTTCCATTCGTCCGCGGTCTTGAAGCCCTGCGCCTGCGTGCTGATGCCTTCCCAGTATTCTATACCGTTGTTTTCGATGATCTTCGCGACGGCTTCCGGATATTCAAGGTTTCCGGTCTCCTTGTCGCCGTATATTACCGACGTTTCATCGTATCTTCCCAGACCGCCCAAAACCGCGTTCGCAAGCGTCAGCGCCTCGTTTATGACCTTGCGCGACCTTAATGCGAGATCCGGCTCACCGGGTTTGTATCCGTCAAAACCTATATCGGATAAGAACATATATATCGTCGGGAAATATTCCTCTATTTCCTCTTTATATCTGTTCTTCACCTCTTCTTTGACCGCCTCGGTGAATTTGTCGATCCACGCTGACCGTTCCTTAACGTAATTACCGTTGAAAATATAAGTTCCGTCCTCCGTGCGGCTGAAAGAGTCGGCTGTTTCGCTGCCGAGCAGATCGTAATAAGAGAATTCGTCCCTTCCTGCACACTGATGCAGCAGCGCGGACATGGCAGCTCTGGTCTTTTCATCCGTTTCCTCAAAGTAATGCGACGCGACGTAGCTGACCGTCGTCTCCTTCAGCTGACTGCAGCACGTATATGCGACGCCCGGGAAGTCGTTTGTTCCGATGATCCTGTCTATCGCGTATACTACGGATTTTTCGCCTCTGAATACAATTATATGCTCATCCAGCGCAAATCTGCCGTTATCACATTTTGAATAGCTGACCTGGTACGCGTCGTAAAAGCTGTAATGGAAGCTCTCCTCCGCTCCGTTATGAAGGACCTTTGCGTCACCGTATACGGAGCGCATCGTTACCTCCGGCTCGTTTATTTTCGTTATTTCAACGAATTCATATCTGTCCGCGTCGGCGTCCGTATCCTTTGCCGTCGTAAGATATACCGTTTCGCCTACGGTTATGAAATACTTCGTATCGTCAACATACAGATCGATATAGGACTGCATGCTGTTTTTGAGTTTTTTCTTATATTCGGATAGCGTCACCGAGCTTTTTACGAAGTCGCGCTCCTCGTCTCCCCAGAAGCTCTTTATCTTCTCCTGCAGCTCCTTCTCATACGGAGCGGAGACCGGCTCTATTTCGGTATCCGGCATCGGTATGCCGCTGTAAACGGCGTTGTATACTTCGAACATCGATCTGAGCGATTCCTCGACCGCCTGTGCGGGAGTTTTTTCATGGTTCCATTCCGTGTAACCGTTCAGGGTCATCAGTTTATAAAAATAATCAAATTCGCGGGCTCTCTCTTCCGTGATCCCGGAGGCATACAAATCAAGCCGTTTGATCAGATAGTCATACCAATCGGTATAATACGTACCGTACGAATCCGATCCCGGATCGGGTTTTCCCACGATAGTAATGACATTATTCATGATCGAGTCATTACACGTATAAAGATCCGGATAATACCGGGCGAATATGTTTATGAAATGGCCGGCGCAGTTGAGCAGCTCCTGATCTCTTTTTCCATCCTTAAGCATCAGCACGCAGTACGTGAAATAATCGTCCTGATGACCCTTCTGTTCAAGGTCGAGGATCAGCTGTTCTATTTCCGTATCGTCAAGTACACGACCGGAAAGTCCGAGCAGAAATCTGTCTATATCATTGTACTGCGACGCAGGTTCCGTATCCGTATCGTGATATTCCGTGACGGTTACGGCGCCGGTCCCTTCGGTATCGGTGTCCGTGCCGTATACCACGGTCGATCCGCCGTCGGTGACGACGGGCGCTGCCGGATCAATCTTTCTGTTTATGGAAGTGATTATATACACCGCTCCGGGTATGGATGCCGCGACGAGCAGGGCGGCCGCGGCGATCGAAATTATCCTGTTGACGGCGGCTCTGTTCTTCTTTTTATAATCCGCCGTGCTGTTGATGTATTTATCGTCCGCCAGCTCTATTTTTTCAAGCAGGTCTTTGCTTTTCACAGTTCTATCCCCTCCTTTGTCAGATATGACAGCAGTTTTTCGCGGCACCTGTGAAGGACGACCTTGACGCTGCTCTCGCTCATATCCATTCCTTCCGCTATGGTCGATATGCTGTCGCAGTAATAATATCTGCGCATGAAGACCATACGGCTGTTTTTCGGCAGCGACGAAAGAAAATCGTTCAGTGCCTTTTTGATCGCCATATCATCGAGTCTGCTTTCCACGTCGTCCTGTGAAGGTATACAGTTTTCAAGCTCCTCCGTCAGCTCGACGCAGACAGCGCCGCGCTTCTGAGTACCGCGGCTTTTGCATACGTTGAGTGACAGATGCCTGATGATACGGGAAAGGAACGGAAAAAGATACTGCCTCGGTTCATGAGGAGGGATGCTGTTCCAGGCTTGTAAATATGTACTGTTTTTGCATTCCTCCGCGTCCCTTTCGTCTCCGGTGATGCCGAAGGACAGGGAAAGCAGCTTTTTTCCGTATTTTTTGTCAGTCTCGACCAGCGCGTCTTCGTTTCTCTGCAGATAGAGATCGACTATGTTGCTGTCATCCATTGTTTTATCCTTTCGTTTTCGAAGGTCCTTCAACCAATTAAGCAACGTTTTTCAAAAAAGGTTACGGGGATATCAAAAAAATATGCCTGCGTGTTTTTTTCAGCAATGATCTCTCAGAGTGAAAACACGGCTTGCTTGTATTTTGCGTCCATTCTGTCCGAGGACGCGCCGTATAAAGTTATATTCATCATGCCCTCGCTTTGTAAAATAAAGGGGCTGTCGCATAGCATTAACAAGCCGTGAACAGCCTGTTCAGTATCAACAAAAAATCAGTCTCGTTATTAATGTGCGAGACTGATTTTTTGTTACATTTGTATAGAGCCAAGCGCAAGAATCATAACTTGCGACAGCCCCATCACTTTTTTTTATTTCCAATGGAATATCGCCGCCCAGCCGGTCTTTCCGTTGTACGTGACCTTGCCCCAGACGTACGTTCCGCTTGTGTACGCTTTTCCGCTCAGCCATATTTCGGACACGGCGAGATTTGTGACGGACGACGGTATCGTCGTCAGACTCTTTGACGACTCGTAATGGTCGGCACGCAGATAGTTTCCGTTTGACGCCGCCGCCATCTTCATCTTCACCGTCACGCGCATCGTGAAGGTTATGATCTCAACTCCGTTGTAATAGACGGTCCCCGGCAGATCGTACGTGCCGGGCTGCTTGAAGCTGACGTCCCAGTAGCTGAAATACGCTATATTGCTGTTCTGAGCGGCGTTATCGGGTCTGCCGATATACATATTCAGATCGCTTTCGTCGTACGTTCCGTCACCGAAATCTCCCATCGACGCAACGTCGACCGAAATCGAAGGACGGCTGACCTCCGTCTTGTAGCAGAACGGAAGTATGTCTCTGTCATAATCGCCGTGGACGTCGAACGTCACCGTGTACGAAAGAGATCCGAGCTGTACGGACGGCGTCGGCACCGTAACGCTGACGGACGTTTCAAACGTGCGTCCGTTATACTCAACGGTACCGGTGAGCGTCGCTGACGATCCGGCTTTCACCGAACGGATCATAACGTAAGAATCCTTCTTGTCAAACAGCTCGATCGCGTCGCCCGAAACGGTCCACTTTATATTCAAGCCGGCGGGATCGGTCGAGACGTTGAAGGTCTTTATCACGCCGGGCGCCATTCTGTATTGAGGCGTAAGCCCGGTAACAGACGGCGCTTTTACGTTTACCGTAAACGAAGCGCTCTTTCCCGCGTAGCTGACCGTGACCTGTCTGCTGCCCGCGGCGTTCATGTCAGCCGTGCATTCAAAACCATCCGTGACTGTCTTCCGCTCGCCGTTGTTGTACACGGCGACGATGCTCAGCCCCGACGGATCGAGTACGTCGCCGACGTAATACACGGTCTTTGACGGATGCGTCTTTACCTCGATCGACGATACCTCGGCGACATTTACGGTGACGTTGAAATCAGCGGTAAACTTTCCGTACGTGACGGTTATTTTCTGCGTGCCGACGGTGCCGAGCGATACGGGCGAGCAGGTGAAGCCCTCCGTCAACGTCTGTTTCGTCCCGTCGCTGTAATTAAGAGTGATCTGCATACCGCTCGTATCGAGCTTTTCGCCCGTGACATAAACAGTCTTTGACGGAAGCCTTGATACGGATATGGATGAAAGCACCGCCGGTTCCTTTACGGTGACCGTGAAAGCCGCGCTTTTGCCGTCGTAGCTGACGGTGACAGCCTGCTGTCCCGCCGTCGTGAACACGTCGGGCGAGCAGGTGAAGCCGCCCGTCACGCTGCGGGTCGTTCCGTCGCTGTATCTCAGTATAAGGGTAAGCCCCTTGGTGTCAAGCTTTTCACCGGTCATATACACCGTTTTATCGGGCGCCTTTGAAACGGTTACGGACGAGAGCACCACCGGCTCCGCCACGTTTACGGTGAAGGTCGCCGTTTTGCCGTTATACGTAACGGTGACCGTCTGAGAGCCGGCTTTGTTCAGCAGGCTCGGCGAATAAGTATATCCGCTTGAAAAGTCGCGCTTCGAGCCGTCGTTATATATCGCGGACAGGACAAGCCCCGCGGTGTCGAGTCGCTCGCCCTGAGTATAGTTTTTCTTTGACGGCTGCGTTTTTATTTCGATTTTCGACAGCGTGATATTGCTGACGGTAACGTCGTATTTTACAGTCATTCCGTCATACGTAACCGTAACGGTCTGCACGCCGGCTTTATCGAGCACGGCCGGAGATACGGTATAACCGCTCGTTACGCTTCTCTTCGATCCGTTATTGTACCCGGCTTCAAGTACGAGTCCGGTCGTGTCGATACGCGAGCCTATGAAGAACTGCGTGACCTTTGCGCTCCCGGCGATCTTCAACTCAGTTATCCTTGTCTGCGTGACGTTTACGGTATACGTAACGCTCTTGCCGCCGTAAGTCAGCGTGACCGTCTGACTGCCGGCTGCATTCAGCCTGTCGGGCGACACGCTGAAGCCGCTGTTTACGGTTTTGACGGTTTTGTCGCTGTACGACACCTTGAGCGATACGCCTGCCGTATCCGTCGTGTCGCCTGTGTAGTAGTCGCGCTTCGATGCGCCGGACAGCAGCTCGACCGATGTGACCGTCACGGGGATGTCCTTCGTTCCGAGGCTGAATTTCGCGGCGCCTGCGCCGTATTTATCGTCACGCCCGGCGGCTCCGAGGTCCTTGACGTTCGTTTTGATAAGCCCTTCTATCTCGGACGGCGTCATATACGGATAAAGCTGACAGAGCATGGCGGCTTCCGCGGCGATATGCGGCGTCGCCATTGAAGTACCGCTCTTTACGCCGTACTGATTTCCCATAACGGAGCTCATGATCGCACCGCCGGGCGCGCAGACGTCGACCGAGGCGCCGACGTTTGAAAAATCGGATAAAAGCTCCTTTTTATCGAGCGAGCTCACGACGACGGCGCCGGGGTACGTTTCGCACGCCGGGCAGCAGTCGGCTGTATCGCGTCCGTAGTCGTTTCCGGCGGCTATACAGACGACGGAGCCCTTGTCTATCGCATAGACGATCGCATCGTGGATCACGGCGTAATACTTCGGCCCGCCGAGGCTGAGGTTTATTACCGAGGCGCCGCGGTCCGCCGCGTATCTTACGCCGTTCGCTATTGCGATTGCCGAGCCCTTGCCGTTTTCGTTAAGGACCCTCACCGGAAGGATCATAACGTCAAGATCCTGCGTACAATCGACTATGATCCCGGCTACGTGCGTTCCGTGTCCCTTCATATCGTCGGCGCGCGTGTCTCCGTCAACGTAGTCTATACCGGAGGACTCTATCCTTGACGCGAGCATCGAATGCGAAAGCTCGACGCCCGTGTCGACGACGGCGACGACGGTCCTGCTGTTTTTGCCTTTTGATCTTACGTGCGCGGAAAGCGCCGACGCCTCGACGTATGACGTTCCCCACGATCCCGTGGAGAGTTCCGTGACGTCGTTCCCGTCTGATCCGAGGCTTCCATCCTCCTCCGCGAACTGCACTTCGGGATTCCATTCCTGCGTGTTTTTGAACGCCGTCGCCTCCTCGGGCGTGGCGAACTGGTATATTTTATATCCGTACGGGTCCTCTATCACCTCAACCGGCGAAAAACCCGTAAGATCCGCCTTTTCCTTGACGATTATACGCGTCGAGCCGCCGTCCATCCCGGATATACCGTCACCTGTTCCGTTTTCTTTGACGATACGGGAAAGGCTTGCGGCGAACGCCTCGGCGCTGCCCGACGGGTCGGGACCCGGAGCGTCCGTCACCTCACCGGTCGTCTCGGACCCTGTCACGGGGGCGACGGCTTCCGTCGACGGCTCTGTCGTCCCGTCTGTCTCCGTATCATACGGATGTATGAATACGCAGGACTGCAAAAGCAGCAAAACCACGAGCGCAAGCGACGCAAATCTGCATTTTTTCATTTATTCTGCCTGACTTTCTTCTTCAAAATATGATAAAACTTCCGTGGGCGTGCGGCAGACTCTGAAAAGCCCGAAGGTGCGTTCGGCGACGAAGCCCGAGCCGTACATTTTATAAAGCTCGGATACGGTCCCGTTCCAGAAGCCGCACGGATCGAAAAGCGCAATAGGCTTGTCGTGCCGTCTGAGCAGCCGCTCGGTCAGAGCGCCGAACAGTTCGTCAAGCGTTCCTATCCCGCCGGGCACGGCGACGATCGCGTCGCCCATGTCCTTGAGTTTTTCCTTTCTCTCCGACATCGACTGACAGTATATCAGCTCGTCGCAGCCGTCGTACGGCGGCTCGAATTCATGCATGAAAACCGTGGTGACGCCGATCAGTCTGCCGCCGCGTGCCCTGACGCCGGCGGCTGCTGCCGCCATAAGTCCCGCGCGCCCCGCGCCGTATACGAGCGTGTGTCCGTTTTCAGCAATGATCTCTCCGAGCGAAAACACGGCTTGCTTGTATTTTGCGTCCATTCTGTCCGAGGACGCGCCGTATAAAGTTATATTCATCATGACCTCGCTTTGTAAAATAAAGGCGCGCCTTTCGGCGCGCCGTATTTACCGGTATTACTGTTCCGCTTCTCTTGCGGCCTGGGCTTCCTTGATTATCTTTTCTGCGTTCGCGGCGGGGACTTCCTCGTAGCGGACAAACTCGATCGTGTATTTGCCTCTGCCCTGGGTCATTGCGCGGAGCACCGTCGGATAGTCGGCGACCTCGGAGAACGGGATCTCAGCCTCAACGGTCTGATAGCCCTTCTTCGCCGCGTCGTTTATACCCATGACTCTGCCGCGCTTCTTCGTGATGGTGCCCATAACGTCGCCGATGTAATCACCGGGGACCGTGACCTTCATATCGCCGATCGGTTCGAGTATGATCGGACCGGCTTTGACCATACCGTCTTTATAGGCAAGTCTCGCGGCGAGCTTGAAGGACATTTCGGAGGAGTCGACGTCGTGGTAGGAGCCGTCGTACAGATCGGCTTTGAGGCCTACCATCGGGAATCCGGCGAGAACGCCTTCCTGCATGGCTTCCTCAAGGCCCTTTATGACAGCCGGATGGAAGTTCTTCGGAACGGAGCCGCCTACGCAGGACTCTGTGAATTCAAGACCGTTTTCACCGGGAGCGAATCTGATCTTGACGTCGCCGTACTGACCGTGACCGCCGGACTGCTTCTTATGCTTGCCCTGTACGTCGGAGCGGCCTCTGATGGCTTCCTTGTATGCTATCTTCGGAGCGGACGTATCAACGGATACGCCGTATCTCGTCTTCAGTTTGGAAAGCGTCACGTCCGCGTGGATATCGCCGGCGGCGGTGAGGACGAACTGCTTCGTATCGGGATTGTTCTCGAAACGGAGGGTGAGGTCCTCTTCGCAGAGCTTCTGGATGCCCTGGGAGATTTTTTCCTCGTCGCCTCTCGCCTTCGGGGACAGCGCGATCCTCATGTTCGGAGCGTCGGAAACGATCTTCGCATAAGGCAGAGCGTTCGGGTCGGCGGAGAACGTGTCGTTCGTATTGACGTTCGCGAGCTTCGTCGTTACGCCGATATCACCGAACGGAAGCTCGTCCACTTCCTTCATATCCTTGCCGCATACGGTGAAGATATGACCGATCTTTTCACTTGTGCCCTTTTCGTTGTTCTTGAGCGTGGTATCGCGCTTGAGCGTGCCTGTCATAACGCGGAAGAAGGACTGCTTACCGACGAACGGGTCGGCTATCGTCTTGAAGACGAATATGGAAACGGGAGCGTCCGCGGAAAGCGTGACGGGCTTGAGCTCATCACCGTCGATGACCTTGTCCTTGTTCGCCACCTCGGGCGACGGGAAGTAGTCTGCGATATGGTCAAGCAGGACGTCCACGCACCACATATTCGTGGCGGAGCCGCAGATGACGGGAACGATATCACCGGAATTGAAGCCGATATGTATCGCCTCCACCGCTTCTTCTCTCGTTACTTCCTCTTCCATGAGGACCTTTTCCATGAGCTCCTCGCTCGTGACGGCGATGGATTCGAGCAGCTCTGCTCTGTACTTGTTCGCCGTGTCCATGAAGCTCGCGGGGATCTCGGCCTCGACGTGCTTGCCGTCCTTATATACGTATTCACGCATATCGATGAGATCGAGGAAGCCGACGACCTTGTCGCCCTCTATCATCGGGATGACGACGGGGCAGACGGTGGGACCGAATTTATCACGGAGCTCGCCGAAAACGCGCTCGAATCTCGCCTCGGGATCGTCAAAACGGTTGATGAAGAACGCCTTCGGGATGCCGCGCTCGACCGCGCGCTCCCAGGAAAGCTCGGTACCGACGTCCGCGCCGGATCTGCCGTCAACAACGATGACGGCGCTGTCTGAAACGCGCAGACCTTCGGCTGCCTCACCGTAGAAATCGAGGTACCCGGGGGTGTCTATGATATTGATCTTCGTATTCTTCCAATCAATGGGAGCCACCGCGGCAGAAATCGAAAAGCCGCGCTTTATCTCCTCCTTGTCATAGTCGAGAGTGGTATTCCCGTCTGTGATCTTACCGAAACGGGAGATAGCTTTGGTCAGATAAAGCATTGCTTCGGCAAGTGTGGTTTTGCCGTGACCGCTGTGTCCTATGAGACACACGTTGCGGATATTTTTTGCCATAGTATAACTCCTTGTATATATTTTAATTATCTTGTCGTAATACAACATAAGTATTATACACTATGCCGGATGTTTAATCAAGAGTTTTTTTTATTTTTCCCGTTTTGCAATTGTAAAATTTAATCCGTAGTTTTTGTGCATAATGCACAAAATCAGATGTGTAAAATGTTAAAAGGCTTCCCCCTCACGGGAGAAGCCATGACCGTATACGTTTTTCTCACTGGATGACCGTGACGGTGATATTATCGAGTCTCAGCTGCTCCGTCAGCTCTTCAGCCGTTGCGTATCCGCTCTCAGCCGATACCGTGACCGAATCCTTCACGGTAAGGGAGCCTGACGAAAGCTTTGACAACAGCTCGTCGTGATCCGTCTTCGTGAATTTGAACAGCCTGTCGAACGCGTTGCCGTTGCTGTCGTTGATGACGTATGAGGCGAGTCCCGTGCAGCCCTCAGCGGCGCCGACGTATACGCGCTTGCCGCCGTACACGTATTCGAAATCCTTCGTATCATATACCGAGCGGAGCACGGCCTTGACCGCGGTACCGATGTTTTTCACGGCGGACGTGACGACGCGGGTGGACGCGTATCTTCCGTCCGTATCCGAGCATATGACGTAGCTCTTCTCTTCCTCAGCCGCCTTTATCACGGATTTTCCGGCGTTTCCGGCGCAAACGAATATCAGGTCGGCGTCCTCGGCGAAAAGCTTTTTCGCCATTGCCGTGTTAGCGTCGTTTTCGAGCTTGTCCCCGGTGAAATGCACCGCGGCGCTTATTTCCGCGCCGAAGACCTCCGCCGCGTGCTCCGCGCCCTGCAGATATCCGCAGAGATACGCGTATGTATCCGCGTCAGCGACGCCGCCGACAAAGCCGAGCCTGACATATCCGTCAGTCACCGCGGCGTACCCCGCGGCATATCCGGACTGCTCCGACCGGAACAGGATCGACGACGTGTTTTTTCTTATATCCGCGATCTGAGCTCCCGCCGCGCGAGGCTGACCGTCAAGCAGTATGAACCTGACGTCCGGATATTCCGCGGACGCCTCGTTCACCGCCTCCTCAAAACAGGAGCCGGGAGTGACTATGACCTTCGCGCCGTTGTCGGCGGCAGAGCGTATGACGGACAGAAGCGTGTCTTTTTCGGTATTCAGCGGCGTAAGATAACGGCAGTCTATGTTCTTTTCTATGCAGAACTCCGTCATCCCTTCCCACGCGCCGTGATTGTAGCCCCTGTCCCCGATCCCGGCAGGGTCGGTTATAAGCACGAGCTCGTAATTCTTTTTACGGCAGCCTGAAAGAGCGACGGCGGCGAAAAGCAAAAATGCAGTCGCCAGAAGTACGGAAATTAGCTTTTTCATACTGTCCTTTCCCTTTTCTTATGACTGCATTTATTATATATGGTTTTTTCTCAATTGTCAACCATTTTTGAAATATTTTTTACTTTTTTTGAATTTTTCGATTTTTCAGGAGCCTTATGACGAAGCAGACGGCTGAAAATACGAGCGCCGGCAAAAGGCAGATGAATATGCCGGACGTATATACCGTTCCGGTCAGGCGCTCCGCGAAGAATACGGGGAACAGCGCGGACGCGATCAGATATTCAAGCACGAGCATGGCGGAGATCACGAACATATTGTTCATCCCGTCGAAAAATCCGTACCTGCCGCGCATGATCTGCGCACAAAGACAGAGCTGCAGGATCACAAGCGAGGTGAAGCAGACCGCCGACGCCGACGTGCCGTTATTGAACAGAGCCGCCGTCATGAACGAGGCGCCGATCGACAAAAGTCCGCAGAAGAGCCCGGAAGCGAGCGCTTTGAGCGTCGTGCCGAAGCCGTTTTGCGAGTATTCCGCGTAAAGATCCCTTTCCTCCGACATTTTGCGGTTGTTCGACGCACATATGCTCATCACGGCGAGCAGGTCAACTACAATGCCCGAGAATATCATCTGCACGGGATCCATCCCGGGGATCCGGGTGAATATCGCAAGGAGCGCGGACATGAGACGCGCGGCGTTTGAGGCTATGATATAGAAAAGTATGTTCCGTATGTTGTTGCAGACGCGGCGCGCCGTGAGGATCGCGTCATACGCTGCATTGATGCCGCCCGCCCCGTTTTCGTCAGCGGGGAGGATGACGACGTCGGCGGCGCGTTTGAGCGCCTCGCTTCCGTCTGAGCTGAAGGACGACGTGATCTCCGCGCCGTTTTTGCGCTTTTTCTCCGTCAGCGTCAGGTTCGCGGCGAAGCCGACAGTATCCGTACCGTTCATAAGCGATATATCGTACAGATGCTGACCGATGACGCCGATATGCTCGTTCGCCGCGAGATATGAGTCACAGACGTATCTTTTCTGCCTGTTGCTGAGGCCTCTGAATAGCCTGTAGGAGCTCATCTTGAGATCGATTATATGTATGTTCGACGACACGAACTCCGGCGCCGACAGCATCTGCGATTCATCGCGGCAGATGCCGATGTGCTTTGCGAGATTGACGCTCTGCGCCGTCATGTCATCGCAGAACATGACGGTTTTCACGCCGAGGGAGTCAAGCGCGGCGACGGTATCCGAGCACGTCTCCGAGAACGGCTCGCGCATGACTATGAAGCCCTCGAAGCAAAGGTCATCCTCGGTATATCCTATCCGGTCGAGGTTATTGTAGCGCGAAGGCTTTGTCGCGATCGCCGTGACGCGGTACGCCTCGCCCTCGTAAGCGGAGGCGCGTTTAAGCAGATCCGTTCTTCCGTCAGCCGAAAGCGGGACGGGAGAGCCGTTGGAGATGCGCGAGGTACAGCGGTTCACTACCTGCGTGGCGGACCCTCTCACGCATATCATATACTGTTCTTTATAAATGACGAGCGCGGTATCGAAAAGCCTCTCTCCGTCGCTTGCGGCGGAATCGAGCGGGAGCATGGCTTTCTCCGTCTCGTCGATGCCGATGCCGAGGCGGGCGGCGAGCTCCATTATCGCGTCCTGCTCCTGAGTGAGAGCCGTCTGGCTCTTGGCATGGCGTTCCCTGCCGCCGAACGTCGAAAGCGCCGTGTAAACGGTGCGCCTGAGTCTGTCCGTGTTTTCCTCCGACACGTCAAGCTCGCGGTCGTTCGTATATATCTTCTCCGCGACTATGCGCTTTTCGCATATGCCGGAGCTCTTCGGAACGAGCAGGCACGTGAGCTCTCTCAGGCGTTTTACGGCCGACAGGTTCTTTATTATGACGCCGTTGTTGTATTCACTGTTTTTGTTTTCGGACGGGTATATGCCGTATCCGATCGCAAGATATGAAAACGCGCACAAAAGCTCGCAGTAGGACGACGCGGCGACTGAAAGCAAAAGCAGAAACGTTCCGAAGATCTCCGTCTCGCCGCGCGTGACGAACGCGAACACCGTCACGGCGAACAGGATGATACTGCAGAGGACCGCGTAGATCCGCGAGACCGCCGTAACCTTTGTGAAAACGTCGAGCGCGTCGCTCCCCGCTGATTTCGCTTTTATGCCGCGGCGCACGGGCAGCGTGTGAGAACCGGTGTCGCAGGCGATCATATAGCACGATCCGGACGATACGGCGGAGCGGGCAAAGACCATGCTCTTCTGCATGGCAGGTTCGAGCCCGTTCATCCGCTCAATGAACGAAGCGTCCTTGACGCCGTCGCCTCCGGAGATGTTTTTCTCAAGCACGCGCAGACCGTTTGACGAGATGAGACGTCCGTCGCACGGGACAAGATCTCCCTCCGACAGATATATGAGGTCGCCCTGCACGATGCTCCTCTGGCTGATGCGGTATTTCTTTCCGTCGCGTATTACACGCACCTCCGGCACCGAGTATCCGGCGAGCCCGGATACCGCCTTCCGCGCGATGCGGAACAGTATCATGACGGCGATGTGGCCGAGCGCTGTCATGAGTATGCCCGCCGCGGCGGTCTTGTCCTTCATCAGGATCCACGAGAGCGCGAGCATTATTATGAGCAGCGCGGAAAGCACTGAAAAAGCGGTCTTCGGGGCGTTCGAGCCGCTGTTGCCGTCGTCCGGGAATATGTCGTTTTTCTCATGGACCTCACGCTTCAGCTTCAGCACGTCCCGGGAGAGTCCCGTCTGCATGTCCGTTCCGAGCTTTCTGCACAAGGTCTCGGGGTCGAATCTGTACCAGTCGGTATCGTTCACGTAATCGATGACCGGCTGTTCAGTGTAAATCCGTTTCAACCGATGCTCCTTCGCTCATCTTACGATGATCCTGCCGTCTTCAACGTCCGCCGTTAGTGTTTCCGGCGTCTTTCCCTTCTCTCTGATGAGGCGATCCGCTATCGCGTCCTCGATATTCGCCTCTATATATCTTCTCATATTGCGCGCGCCGAATTTCTTCGAATACGAATTCTCGATCACGTGATCGCAGAGCGCGTCGGTGTATGAGAACGCTATCCCTTTTTCCGCCATGACCGCCGTTATATCGGACATCATCACGCGCACTATACCGCGGAAATCTTCCTTTGAAAGCGGATTGAACGTTATAACCGAGTCGATACGGTTGATGAATTCGGGGCGCAGAAATTCCGAAAGCGCTTTTTCCGTCTTCGTTTCCATACCGCCCGAGCCGAAGCCGGCGGGCGCCGTCGTATAAGTCGAGCCGGCGTTCGTCGTCATGACTATTATCGTGTTTTCAAAATTGACTTCCCTTCCCTGTGCGTCCGTTATCCTGCCGTCGTCGAGTATCTGGAGCAGGATATTGAGGACGTCCGGGTGGGCCTTCTCTATCTCGTCGAACAGAACGACGGAATATGGCTTGCGGCGGATCTTTTCGGTGAGCTGCCCCGCCTCGTCGTAGCCGACGTATCCGGGAGGCGAGCCGATCATGCGCGATACGGAGTGCTTTTCCATATATTCGGACATATCGAGTCTGAGAAGCGACTCCGGCGAATCGAACAGGTTCTGCGCGAGCTGCTTTACGAGCTCGGTCTTGCCGACGCCCGTCGGTCCCGCGAATATGAACGACACCGGCTTGCGTTTGACGGAAACTCCCGCGTATTTGCGCTTTATGGCGCGGACCACGGCGGATATAGCCTGATCCTGACCGATTATACGTTTATGCAGGTTCTCCTCAAGCGTGCCGACCTTTTCAAAATCGTCGGCGGTGACGTTTCCGGTCGGAACGCCGGTCCATATCTCTATGACACGGGCAAGGTCGGCCGTCGTCAGATAAACGCTGTCCCTTCTGCTCTGCAGTCCGTCAAGCTCGCCCTTCAGCCTCAGCTCGTCGCTCTTCAGCGTCGCAAGCTCCTCGTAACGGCGGCTCACAGCCGCCTCCTCCTGCGGGGCGGGCGCGTTTTCAAGCGCCTCTCTCGCCGCGTGGACAGCCTTGAGATCGTCGCTCTTTTTTGCGTATTCATCGATAACGGGCGTGTTTATCGCAACGTATGACGCCGCCTCGTCTATCAGGTCTATCGCCTTGTCGGGCAGGAATCTGTCGGTTATATACCGCTCCGAAAGCTTCACGGCTTTTTCCGCGAGCTCGTCTGTTATTATGACGCCGTGATATTTTTCGTAATATCCCTTGATCCCCTTGATTATTTCGACCGTATTGGCGATCGAGGGTTCAGCCACGATGATCGGCTGGAAGCGGCGTTCAAGCGCGGAATCCTTTTCAATATATTTTCTGTATTCGCCGAGAGTCGTCGCGCCGATGACCTGGATCTCCCCGCGGGAAAGCGCGGGCTTCAGGATGTTCGCGGCGTTCATACTGCCCTCCGCGTCTCCCGCGCCGACGATGGAATGGACCTCGTCGATCACGAGGATTATGTTGCCCTCGCGCTTGATCTCCTCGATCAGACCCTTCATCCTGCCCTCGAACTGGCCGCGGAACTGCGTGCCGGCGACGAGCGCCGTAAGGTCGAGCACGAAGACCTCTTTGTTTTTGAGCTTGTAAGGCACAGTACCGTTCACGATCCTCTGCGCGAGCGCGTCCGCGAGAGCGGTCTTGCCGACGCCCGGCTCGCCTATCAGGCACGGATTGTTCTTCTGACGGCGCATCAGAATCTGGATCATACGCGCAAGCTCGGTTTCACGGCCGATGATCCTGTCGAGCCTGCCCTCGCGCGCGGCGGCGGTGAGATCCTTGCAGTAGTCGTTCAGGAACTTGCGCTTGGGATTCTTTTTCTCCGCGCTTTCCTTCGGCTTGCTTTTGTTCTGTTGCTTTCTGCCGATGCCCGAAAGCTCGTCAGAGAGTCTGCCGAAGATCGAGCGGAGATCTATCGCCGGGGCGTTGTTCTCCTCGTCGTCGCCCATGGAGGGCTCCGGAGTCTCGTCCCCCTCCTGCTCGACGAGCGCGTCAAGATCGTTTTCCTCGTTGTTCATGTCGTCAACGTTGACGCCCATGTTCTGCAGTATGTTGTTTACGGGCAGACCGAGATCCTTTGCGCAGTTCAGGCAAAGCCCTTCGTTTTTCGTTTCGTTGTTTTCCATTCTCGTCACAAATACGACCGCTGGCCTTTTGTGACATCTTGAGCACATTTGCATTTATTTATCTCCTTGGTATATCAGATACCGATCAGTCTTTTTATATATGAGAAATCGACCGCGCCGCGCAGAGCGTTCAGATAGTACGTAAGTCTCAAGACGTACGAACGCTCGAACAGATCGGGCGGGAACACCTTCGGCGCCATTACCGACAGGTACGGCAGACCGAGCTTGAGCATCGCCGACAGGACCCACACGATCAGGACGCCAAGCACGGCACCGACGGCGAGTCCGAGTATCTTGTTCGCCGTTTTGATGACCGGGAGCTTTGCCGCGAGATCGAGGACGTGCCGCAGGATCCACAAAAGCAGAAGCGACACAAGGAACAGCACCACGAAGCATATGGCGTACGATATCGCGTACGATACGGGCTTCGCCGCTTTTTCCGTGATCCCCTCCTTCAGCGCCTGTTGGCTGTCGTTTGCGCGTTTTGAGATCGATTCTTTTATTTCGTCATAATCCGCGCCCAGCTTTTCAAGCAGCGCGCGAAGTGCGTCGTTCGCCTTGCCCTCCTCCAGCATGTCGCCTTCGTTGTTCCGGTCGATCTCGTCCATCTGCTCCGACATGTATCCGGAGATCCTGCCGTAAAACAGATGATCGTTCAAAACCGGCGCGATATGCGGCGTCAGAAACAGCGCGATAAAAAACGCCAAAAGTCCCGAGAGCAGTCTCAGCACCTCGTCTATGAAGCCCTTGACCCAGCCGATTATCATACATATGACGAGTACGGCAACAAGGATGACGTCGATCAAAATAAACATGGATTACTGTCCTTTCCTTACCGAAGTTCGGTAAATCCGTCGTATACGGAGACCGGGTACGCCCGGCTCGCCTCAGCGGCGAGCATTATCTCCGAGTCCGGGAACACAAGCCCTTTCGTTTCATGTCCGGAAATGAAAATATATCTCTTTCCGGTGCTTATCTCATACCGTTCGACCGACCCCGTGTAAAGGCTGAACACGCTGCCGGAGCTGACGTAAAGCGCGGTGATATCGGAGCCGGAATCCGCCTCGCCCGAAAGCGTGCCCTCGCAGTCGAAGACGAAAAGCCCGGAATCCGCGCCGGCTCCCTCCGATGAGAGCACGACCGCCGAGTATCCGTCTCCGCACGCGAATCTGCGGCAGACTCTGCCGTTGAACTGATACTCATATACGAGATCGTTTCCCGAGAAGAACAGGATGCAGTCGGAGCAAAGCACCGCCGTCGAGTTCGGACCGGTCTTTCCGGCGCTGAGCATCAGCGTCCCGTTCCTTCTGAACGTGACGTCAACCTGATCCGATCTTATATTGCCCTTTATTATCTCGGATCTGAAGGATCCGTTTTCCGCGTCCGCCGCGTAAAGCGTGAAGCTTCCGTCGTTTTCAAGATGCGCGTCGTAAATGTATCTTTCGTTGCTCTGATACGTATAGACGCGCTTCATCTCTTTATTATACACGTATACGGCGGTCTTATATTCCGTATCGCGCGTCACTATCAGATAATATCCCTCGTCGTTTATATCGGCGTCTGAGATCGGATATTCGAGCGCCTCGGCGTGAAGCTCGGAAAACGTGTTGAATATACCGTAATGAGTGTTCGACAGATCGTAAACGAGCATGTATTTTCCGCCCGTCACGAGTCTCGGATTTATATACTTCAGCTCCGTGCTCTGGACCTGCCTGCCCGTCATGTCCACGACCTCGAGCGAGCTTCTGCCGACGCAGACGAAATCATCACGGTAAACAGCGAAGCTCTGTTCGATATCGGCGACGTAGTATATATCGCCGTATTCCTCTATCCCCGTCGGTATTTTCAGATTCATATCCTTCAGGATGTACCTGAATTTTTCGACGTTTATCTCGGACGAGTACACGAACGTCATCGTCATGAAGAACAGAAAGAACAGAGTTATGACAACGTATTTTAAAAGTCCCACGGCGACCGAAAGGCGTTTGTAACGCCGGTTCGGCTGCTTTTCGCCGCCGGTATCGTATACGCTCTGTATCTGCTCGCCGCTCTGCTCTCCGCCGCGGCGCGCCGTCATGAGCTCGCCGTCCCGCATCGACTTCGGCGGCTTTTTCTTCTTTTTGAAAAACAAACTCATCTGAGTATTACCTCCGACAGGTAAAGTCCGTCCGGCGGCACCGTGATGCCGGCGGCGTTCCTGTTTTCCGCTGCGATTATATCGGGGATCGATCCGCGGGCTATCTTCCCTTCGGAGATGCAGAGCAGCGTCCCCGCCATGATCCTTACCATGTTGTACAAAAACCCGTCAGCCGAGACGGAGAAAACAACGTCGTCCCCGCGCCGCTCGACGTATGACGAGAATACCGTTCTTACGGTGCTCTTCACGTCCGATCCCGTCGCCATGAACGACGTGAAGTTGTGCGTGCCGACATAATCCTTCGCCTCGCGGTCAAGCATAACGGCGTCAAGCGGCTGCTTGTAATGGAGCTTGAGCCTGTGCGAGAACGGATCCTTTTCGGGACGGTTGTATATGATATATTCGTACCGTTTCATCACGGTCCCGAACCTCGGGTTATAGCCGTCTGAGGCGATCCTCGCGTCAAGGACGGCGATATCATACGGCAAAATACAGTTGAGCGCGGCGGGCACGCGGTCAGCCGGCACGGCGTTCGCGCCCTCTCCCGTATGTACCGAGACGTAGAACTGTCTCGCGTGGACGCCCGCGTCTGTCCTGCTGCAGCCCTGCACCTTGCATTCGGCGCCGAAAAGCAGCCTTGACGCGCGGGTAAGCTCACCCGCTACCGTTTTTGCGTTTTTCTGTATCTGGAAGCCGCTGTACGCGGCGCCCGAGAACGCTATTTCAAGTAAATAAGTCATCTTCCGAACAAAGCCGCGACATCGGAAAATCCGAGCCGGTTGAGCGCGAACACGAGCACGACGACGCATACCGTAAGTACGAGCCACGCGATATCCGACGCGTGCATCTTCATCTGATTGAGCTTCGTCCTTCCCTTGCCGCCTCTGTAGCCGCGGCAGATCATCGCGTCCGCAAGCTCAAACGCGTGTCTTACGGCGGACGCGAGCAGCGGTACGAATATCGCGAGAAGCGATCTTGCGCGTTTGAGCAGCGATCCCGTTGAAAAATCGGTCCCTCTCGCCTTCTGCGCGGACGTTATTTTTTCGGTCTCCTCAAGAAGCGTCGGTATGAAGCGGAGCGCGATTGACATGACGAGCGCGAAATCGTGTACCGGGACGCCGATCAGCGAAAGCGGCTTGAGCAGCCCTTCGATGCCGTCGGTCAGGACTATCGGCGAGGTGGTGTATGAAAGTATCACGGACGTCGTCGTTATCAGGACTATGATCCTGATAAACATCTTTATCGCAAAGAACACGCCGTTCGAGTAGATCGATATGATCCACCATTTGAACCACAAGTCGCCCGTCCGCGTGAAAAACACCTGGAAAAACGTGGTGAATATGAGTATGAAGACTATCGGCTTCATACCCTTTATAAGCGTTTTCGCCGAGATCCCAGACAAAAGAAACAGCGCGAGCGCGGACAGGAACAGCACGATGAACGAGATCCATCCGGACGCCGCGAACGTGGCGACTATCATCAGGATCGCCATCAGGATCTTTATCCTCGCGTCTATCGTGTGTATCGGAGAGTCGCCCGGGAAATACTGACCGAGAGTGATGTCGCGTATCATTTGGCGTCCTCCCCGTCGAGCATTTTCATTATATCCTCAAACGCGGCGTCCACCGTATAGAGAGGTCTGTGGAAGCGGACGCCGAGAGACTCCGCGCGATACATCATCTTCGTTATCTGCGGTACGGAAAGTCCCATATCCCGCAGGGCGACCGGATTCGCGAATATCTCCGCCTTTGTCCCGTATTTATATACGCCGTTCTTTCCGAGGACGATGATCCTGTCACAGTATTTCGCCATATCCTCCATGCTGTGACTGATTATTATCACCGAAGTGCCCTTTTCACGCTGGTATTTTTTGAGCTTCGTCAGGATATCGTCGCGCCCCATCGGGTCGAGTCCCGCCGCCGGCTCGTCGAGTATCAGGTATTTCGGCTCCATGGCGATGATGCCGGCGATCGCCGCGCGTCTTCTCTGACCGCCCGATATATCGAACGGGGATTTTGAAAGCGACTCCGCGTCAAGTCCGACAAAGTGCGCCGCGTCCGATACGCGCCGCGCGATCTCATTATCGTCAAGCCCCATGTTTTTTGGGCCGTACGCGATATCGTGTTCGACCGTATCCTCGAAAAGCTGGTATTCGGGGTACTGGAAAACGAGTCCAACTCTGAAAAAATTCTCTTTTTTCTTTTTCTTGTCCGCGTTAATATCGGTCCCGTCGACGTATACCGTGCCCGACGTCGGCTTGTAAAGCCCGTTGCAGAGCTGCGCGATGGTCGACTTGCCCGACCCCGTCTGCCCTATGAGACCCGTTATTTCTCCCTCGTTTATCTCAAGGCTGAGCCCGTCGAGCGCTTTGTGCTCGAACGGAGTGTTCTCGCCGTAAACGTACGTTACATTTTCAAATCTGATGGACAAAGCTTACCTCTTTTTTTGAGCAGTCCGGCGAGCGCCTCCGCGCCCTCGTCCGTGTGGAGCGGGAGCTTTCCGCTGTATTTGCCGGCTTTTTTCAGTTTATAAAACAGCTCCGTTACCTGCGGAACGTCAAGGCTTACGGAATGGAGCTTCTCCACCTGCGTGAATATCTCCTCCGGAGTCCCGTCCATGAAGACCTCGCCGCGGTTGAGCACAACAACACGGTCCGCGTCCGTCGCCTCGTTCATATAGTGGGTTATCGTTATGATAGTGACGTCACCGCGCCTGTGCAGCTCGTCGATCGTTTTGAGGATCGCCTCTCTGCCCTGAGGATCGAGCATCGCCGTCGATTCGTCAAAAATTATACATTCCGGATTCATCGCGAGCACGCCCGCGACGGCGATCCTCTGCTTCTGACCGCCGGACAGTCTGTGAGGCGCCGATTTCTCGTGTCCCTCCATACCGACCGCCTTCAGCATATCGGTGACGATCCTCCTTATTTCCTTGGGGTCCATACCGAGGTTTTCCGGGCCGAAGGCGATATCCTCCTCCACCGTCGTCGCGACGATCTGGTTGTCCGGATTCTGGTGGACCATGCCGACGCGGCGCTGTATTTCATAAGCCTCGTCGTCCGACAGCTCGCCGGTAACATCCTTGCCGCAGACGGTTATCGTGCCGTCTATGTCCCCGTCCTCACGCGTGAGCACCATGTTTATGAGCTTTGCGAGCGTTGATTTTCCGGAGCCGTTATGACCGAGCACGGCGGTATACGTCCCGCGCCCGAATGAAAGATTTATGTTTTTCAGAGCCGGATGGAGCGTCCCGTCCGGATCCCTGTATGAAAAGCTGAGATCCTTTATCTCTATTATGTTATCCATTTCAGATATCTCCGAAGCTCCAGCGCGCGGCGGATCCGCACGGGAGGACTATTTTCTTCGCGGTGACGGGAAGCCCGACCTCTCCGCATCCGAACACGCCGCTGCTGCCCAGATTGAGGCGGAGCAGACACTCCATAGCCGAAGCGGACAGGCCGGTCGTGTAGGAATTGAGCAGGAAGAACAGCGGTTCATCCGACAAAAGCCGCGCGGTCAGCCCGACAAGCTCGTCGATGCACTCCTCAAGCTTCCACGTCTCCCCGCCGGGTCCTCTGCCGTATGACGGCGGATCCATTATGATCCCGTCGTATTTGTTTCCGCGCCTCAGCTCACGCAGAACGAATTTCTTACAGTCGTCAACGATGTATCTGACGGGCGCCTCGGAAAGTCCGGAGAGCGCCGCGTTTTCCTTTGCCTGAGCGACGATGCCCTTCGCCGCGTCGACGTGGACGACGCTCGCTCCCGCCTTTGCCGCGGCGACGGTCGCGCCGCCGGTATACGCGAAAAGATTGAGGACGGATACGGGACGCCCCGCGCGCTTTATAAGTCCGGAGAACCAGTCCCAGTTTACCGCCTGCTCGGGGAAAAGACCCGTGTGCTTGAAGCTCATCGGATGCACGTTGAATCTGAGATCGCCGTACGATATGTTCCACTTCTCCGGCATCTCGTTTTTGACCCAGGCTCCGCCGCCCGAGGACGACCGCTTATAGATCCCCGAAGCGCGGTCCCAGAGCGGGCTTTCGCGCCTTCCCTGCCAGATGACCTGCGGGTCGGGGCGGATCATGACGACCTTTCCCCAGCGCTCGAGTCTCTGCCCGTCAGAGCAGTCTATCAGCTCGTAATCCTTCCATTTATCAGTTGTAAAAATCATTGATCGTCACCGTCGAACGCGGTCACCTGACCGCTTTTCTTCTCTTCTTTATTCATGGGTATACCCAGATGCTCGTAGGCAAGGTACGTACAGCACCGTCCGCGCGGCGTGCGGGATATGAAGCCGATCTGCAGCAGATACGGCTCGTACACGTCCTCAAGCGTGATCGACTCCTCGCCTATCGTCGCGGCGAGCGTCTCCATGCCGACGGGGCCTCCGCCGTAGAATTTTATTATCGTCGTGAGCATACGTCTGTCTATGCTGTCGAGCCCGAGTCTGTCTATATCGAGCTTTTCGAGCGCGTAGCGCGTGATATCGAGCCCGATCTTCCCGTCGCCCTTGATCTGCGCGTAATCGCGCACGCGCTTAAGAAGCCTGTTCGCTATTCTCGGCGTGCCGCGCGAACGGGACGCGAGCTCGAGCGCGCCCTCGTCGTCTATGTCTATCCCGAGGATACCTGCGCTTCTTTTGATTATTTTCGATAATTCCGCGGGCGTGTAGAGCTCAAGCCTCATTATATGCCCGAATCTCGCGCGCAGCGGCTGAGTGAGCTGTCCCGCGCGCGTCGTGGCTCCGACGAGCGTGAAGCTCTTGAGCGGCATGCGGATACTTCTGGCGGACGGTCCCTTACCTAGAAAAATATCGATGACCTTATCCTCCATCGCCGAATAGAGCATTTCGACAACGGTCTTCGGCAGTCGGTGTATCTCGTCGATGAAAAGCACGTCGCCCTGCCCGAGATTCGTCAGAAGAGCTAACAGATCGCCCTGCTTTTCGATCGCGGGTCCGCTCGTTATCTGTATATTCGTGCCCATCTCGTTCGCGATTATCTGCGAAAGCGTCGTTTTGCCGAGTCCGGGAGGTCCGAAGAGCAGTACGTGCTCAAGAGACTCTCCGCGCAGCTTTGCCGCGTCTATTGCGACTCTCAGCTGCTCCTTGACGGGCTCCTGCCCCGTGAAATCCTCCAGATGTTCGGGGCGAAGCGAAACCTCCGCCGCGGCCTCTTCCTCGTTCTGTTCGGCGGAGGTCAGCCTTTCAGCCGCGAATTCCTCGCCGAAATCCTCGTAAATTCCCATAATGACCTCAACTCATCCGTTTGAGCGCTTCGCGGATTATGTCCTCCGCGCTCATACCGGAAATATCCATCGTGCCTATAATCTTCGTGACGTCGTTCTTTATATAGCCGAGCGAGACGAGCGCGTCTATCGCGTCAGCCGCGGCGGCGCCCGCCGCCGTCTTCGGCGCCGGGACTGCCGCGCCGTCTGCCGAACGGTACGCGTCGAGCTTATCCTTCAGCTTCAGGATTATGAGCTGCGCCGTCTTTCCGCCTATGCCCTGCGCTCTTGATATCGCTCGGCTGTCGTCCGCCGCGACCGCCCTCTGCAGCTGTGACGGAGTCATTATCGACAGGACGGCGAGCGCCGCCTTCGGTCCGACGCCCGAGATCGACGTCAGAAGCTTGTAAACATCGAGCTCGTCCGTGTTATTGAAGCCGTAAAGCTCGACGCCGTTCTCGCTCACGGAAAGATAAGTATAAAGTCTCGCGCGGTCACGCCCGGCAAGGGACGCGAACGTGTTGTAGGAAACCGTCATTTTATAAGCCACGCCGCCTACGTCTATCACCGCGACGGAAGGCTCCGCGTAAACTATATTCCCCTCGATATAATAAAACATGATATAACCTCAAAGCAGTTTCTTTTTCTTTTCATTGTAAAAATCGCGCAGGACCGACCCCGTCGTATGTCCGTGGCAGATAGCGATCGCAAGAGCGTCCGACGTATCGTCGAGCTTCGGCGACTTTTTAAGATCGAGCAGCATATTCGTCATCGTAATGACCTGCTTTTTGTCCGCGCGTCCGTACCCGACGACCGCCTGCTTGACCTGCAGCGGCGTATACTCGTAAAGCGGGACCTTGTTCTGTATGCCGCATAGCAGTATCACTCCGCGCGCCTCAGCCACGGCGATAGCCGTTTTCTGGTTCGTGTTGAAGAACAGCTCCTCCACTGCCATCTCGTCCGGTTTATATTTTTTTATTATTCCGTCGAGCGCGTCATATATCTGTATCAGGCGCTGTTCGACGTCTATCCCCGCGGGCGTCGTTATCGCGCCGTAGGCGAGCGGAGTGAACTTTTCGTTCCTGTATTCCACCACTCCCCACCCGACGATCGCGAGCCCGGGGTCGATACCGAGTATATACATATACTTACTCCATTTTAGTTATCACGGTATTATACCATAAGGTATACGGTCATATCAAACAGTTTTTGTGAATTTTAATATAATAAAGCCGCACCGTATCACGACGCGGCTGTTTTCAGCCCGGCGTTTCTTCTTTTTTTGCGGATCGCCGCAGATACGGCGGCAAAGGCGTCAAAAAAGACCGCACTTTGAAGATGCGGTCTTTTCCGGGTTATATATTACTTATCCTTCTTCTCGTCCTTCGGGGCTTCCTTCTTCTCGTAGCCTACGAATTTCACGAGAGCCATCTCCGCGCCGTCACCGCGGCGGGGTCCGAGCTTATACACGGCGGTGTAGCCGCCGGTACGATCCGCAAAGAACGGAGCCATCTCGTCGAAGAGCTTGAATACGGCGGATTCCTTCGTCAGGAATTCGTATGCGGCACGGCGTGACGCAAGCGTATTCTTTTTGCCTAAAGTTATCATTTTCTCGGCAAGAGGTGCTACCTCTTTAGCGCGGGTAAGTGTTGTTTCAATCTGGCCGTTTTCGATCAGCAGAGTGACCATGCCGCGGAGCATGAGCATTCTGTGAGCGGTAGGTCTGCCTAACTTTCTTGTGCCGGGCATTTAGATTATCCTCCTTATATCGCTCATTCCTCGGTCTTCTTGAGACTGAGTCCGAGCTCGTTCAGTTTGGCGATAACCTCTTCAAGAGACTTCTTGCCGAGGTTTCTCACCTTGATCATATCTTCTTCTGTCCTGTTTGTCAGATCCTCTACGGTATGGATGTCGGCACGCTTCAGACAGTTGAAGCTTCTGACCGACATGTCAAGTTCCTCAATGGTCATCTCAAGGATCTTGTCTCTCTGAGTTTCCTTGCTGTCTACCATGATCTCCGCGTTCCTTGCTTCGTCAGACAAATTGACGAACAGGTTGAGATGCTCGTTGAGAATCTTGGCGGCAAGCGACACCGCTTCCTTTGCGGATATTGTGCCGTTTGTCTCCACATTCAGCGTGAGCCGGTCATAGTCCGTGACTCCGGAATTGCCCACACGGATGCTCTCCGGTGTGAAGTTTACGCTCTTTACGGGCGTGTAGATGGAGTCGGTATATATGACGCCGAGCTGCTGAGTCGCGTTGATCTCTTTGTTCTTGTCCTGCGGGACGTATCCTCTGCCGTGGTCGAATGTGATCTCCATGAAGAAGCTCGTGTTCTCGGAAAGCGTGCAGATGTGCAGATCGGGATTGAGGATCTCGATATCGGAGTCGGGCGTGATGTCGCCGGCCTTTATCTCACAGGGACCGGTAGCGCTTATCATCACGGTCTTCTGACCTTCGACGAAAAGCTTTGCGATTATACCCTTCACGTTCAGCACTATCTCGCAAACATCCTCTTTCACTCCGGGGATGGTCGAGATCTCGTGGATGACGTCTCTGATCTTTATATATATCGGCGCAACGCCCGGCAGCGAGCTCATCAGAACTCTGCGCAGCGAGTTGCCCAGCGTCGTCGCATAGCCTCTCTCAAGCGGCTCTACGATGAACGTTCCGATCCTGTCGTCTCCGCTCTCGGGCAAAGAGATCTGCGGTTTTTGGATTTCTAACATATAGCATACCTCCTAAATAACAGTAAAGTAAACATTGGGTTATCTGATAGTTTACATAATGGCGCGGCGTTGCGGCTCCCCGCAGCGTACCGTGCCGGCGGGAGGTCTTTATTACTTCGAATAAAGCTCGACGATAAGGTGCTCTTCCACAGGGAAGTCGATGTCTTCGCGCAGGGGAAGTCTGAGGACTTTGCCCTTGAAGGCTTCTTTATCGCGTTCGAGCCACGCGGGTGTCTCGGTTATGAGCATATCCGCTTCGTTCAGTCTCGTGAAGACAACAGAGGTGCGGCTGCTTTCCTTGACTTCGATCTCATCACCTACGTTGACGATGTAAGAGGGGATGTTTACCTTCTTGCCGTTGACGGTGAAATGACCGTGGTTGACGAGCTGACGCGCTTCACGGCGGGTAGCTGCCAGACCGAGGCGGAAAACAACGTTGTCAAGACGGCGCTCGATATAGGTGAGGAGGTTCTCACCGGTCTTACCGGGCATCTTGGAAACCTTGTTGTAGTAGATATGGAACTGTTTCTCGAGTATTCCGTAGATGAATTTGACTTTCTGCTTCTCAACGAGCTGAAGTCCGTATTCACTCTGTTTCTTTTTCATCTTGTTCTGGCTGTTGCGGTTCGTGTTCTTCTTGTTGTAGCCGAGAACAGCGGGAGATATGCCAAGTGCCTTGCAGCGCTTTGCAACAGGCGTATTATTCTTTGCCATTTTCAGTTTCCTCCTTGTTAATTAAACGCGTCTTCTCTTGGGAGGACGGCATCCGTTGTGAGGTATGGGCGTTACGTCACGCAGCCACTCTATCTGAAGACCTGCGGTCTGGAGTGCGCGTATCGCAGCTTCTTTGCCCTGACCGGGACCCTTGACGTAGACGTCGATCGTCTTCATGCCGTGGTCTATCGCCACCTTCGCGGCAGCCTCAGCGGTCATCTGTGCAGCGTAAGGAGTTGCCTTTCTGCTGCCCTTATAACCAAGCTCGCCGGCGGATGCCCACGAGACGGTATTACCGGCTCTGTCTGTGATGGTAACTATCGTATTATTGAAGGTCGAATGTACGTGCGCGGCACCGTTCGGGATATTCTTGCGTTCACGGCGCTTCTTCGTTACCTTCTTACTTTTAACTACTTTTGCCATACTTGCATCTCACTCCTTATTTCTTCTTGTTCGCAACCGTCTTTGCGCGGCCTTTTCTCGTTCTTGCGTTCGTTTTGGTCCTCTGACCTCTGACGGGAAGACCCTTTCTGTGTCTGACGCCTCTGTAGCAGCCGATCTCGGTGAGTCTCTTTATGTTGAGAGCTACTTCACGGCGGAGATCGCCTTCCACCTGATGATGGTTCTCGATCTCTTCACGGAGCTTCGCGATCTCTTCTTCGGTGAGATCTTTGCATCTTGTGTCGGGGTCAATGCCGGTTTTTGCAAGTATTTGGTTTGAGGTGGTTCTGCCTATGCCGAATATATAGGTAAGGCCGATCTCAACTCTTTTTGCGTTGGGTATGTCAACACCAGCTATACGTGCCATTTAATCCGTTCCTCCTGTAATTTAACCCTGTCTCTGCTTATGCTTCGGGTTTTCGCATATGACCATAACGCGGCCTTTTCTTTTTATGATCTTGCACTTTTCGCAGATCTTTTTAACGGAAGGTTTAACTTTCACTTTGTATTACCTGTCCTTTCAGATTTTTGATCTATGTTTATTTCGATCTCCAGGTGATGCGTCCCTTGGAAAGGTCATAGATCGAGACCTCCACATGGACCTTGTCGCCCACCAGTACTTTTATGCTGTTCAATCTCAGCCTGCCGGATATACTCGCGGTCACCATGTGTCCGTTCGTAAGTCTGACCCTGAAGGTCGCGTTCGGCAGCGCTTCGATCACCTGACCGTCAAATTCGACGACATCGTCTTTCGGCAAATCTGTTCCTCCTTATAGTAACATATAAATGATCAAATCTCATCGCACCCGTGAAGGAACGAGCGTATCTGCTCATCCGTCGCGGTCAGCACGCCGCGGGCTATAAACCCGTCCGGTACGCGCCGTCCCGTCATCATCAGGTGCCTCACGTTCTTTCTTTTCGGCACGGATACCGTGCGCCTTTCGCCGTCGCAGACGGTAACGTAGATACCGTCCTCCTTGCCGGCGATGACGTACAGCGTACCCTCGTCCCTGCCGGATACCGACCGGGCTATCTGTCCGGTCAGGTCCTCCCTTTCCCGTTTGGCAGCTCCTCTCGAGAGGAGTCTCTGAAGCGGTTTCCAGATCTTCATTTTCAGGAGATCTTCGTAAGCAGTTCGGGCTCGCCGTCGGTGATGAGCACGGTGTGCTCATAGTGGCTCGACAGTTTGCCGTCGACAGTCTTAACGAGCCATCCGTCACGTCCGACCTTTACGTCGTAAGAGCCTTCCGTGATCATCGGTTCGATCGCTATCGTCATGTTTCTGTAAAGCCTCAGACCGTGACCCGCACGGCCGAAATTCGGTACCTCGGGATCCTCGTGCAGATCGCGTCCCACGCCGTGACCGACGTACTGACGGACCACACCGTATCCCTGTGACTCGGCGTATTCCTGTATCGCAGAGCCGATATCTCCGAGCCTGTTCCCGGCGACCGCTTTCGCGGCTCCGAGATAAAACGATCTCTCCGTTGCAGCTATCAGGCGCTTAGCCTCTTCACTGACGTTGCCGCACATGAACGTGCAGCAGCTGTCTCCGTTATAGCCGCGGTATTTCGCGCCCACGTCTATGCTCACGATGTCGCCGTCGCGGATTATCCTGTCCTTGGACGGGATGCCGTGGATGACCTCATCGTTTATGCTTATACACGCGCTGCCGGGGAAACCGCCGTAGCCGAGGAACGAAGGCGTCGCGCCGCATTTCTCAATGTGATGACGTATTATGTCATCGATGTGCTTCGTGCTGACTCCGTCCTTTACGGCTTCGCCGCCGAGATATATCGCCTCACCGGTTATCCTGCCGGCGATGCGCATTACCGCTATTGCGTTTTCACCTTTGATTTGTATCATATATTATTTGCCGAAAGCTTTTTCAAGCTGCTGTCTGACAAGTGCGGTCGTATCGTCAAGGATCTCCTGACCCTGAACTTCAACGCATTTGCCTTTATTCTTATAGAAGTCTTTGAGCGGCTCTGTGCGTTCATGATAAACGCTGAGCCTCTCGAGCACTACCTCGGGCTTGTCGTCCGAGCGTATGCTCAGTCTCTTACCGCATTTCTCACACTTTGTCTTCTTTGCAGAGGGCTTGTAGACGATATGGTAGGAGGCTCCGCAGTTCGCGCAGACGCGGCGGCCGCTCATCCTCTTGACAATATCTTTATCAGCCACTTCGATGGAAATGACGAGATCTATATCCACGCCCATCGCGTCAAGCGCTTCCGCCTGAGTGACCGTGCGGGGAAATCCGTCAAGTATGAAGCCGTTTTTGCAGTCATCCTCGGATAAACGTTCCTTGATGATGCCGATAACGACATCATCAGGAACAAGCTCTCCGTTTTCCGTGAAGACCTTTGCGGCAAGACCCATTTCAGTGCCTTTTGCTATCGCCTCTCTGATTATCGCGCCCGTTGATATCGCGGGGATACCGTACTGAGCCGAAACGATCTCAGACTGCGTACCCTTGCCCGCTCCCGGCGCTCCGAGAAAGATGATCTTCATGGGCTGACCCCTTATTTCCTCTTACCGCGGAAGATACCGCCGGCAGAACCGGGGCGGCGATAAGTGGTAAGCTGAGCCTCAAGCTCGCGGACCGTCTCAAGCGCGACACCGACGACGATCAGTATCGACGTACCGCCGAATGCGACTATACCGAGGCTGTTGCCCATCGTCGCGTTGATGATCAGCGGGATGATGGCAACAAGGCTGAGGAACAGCGCGCCCAGCAGCGTGATGCGGTTTGTAACTCTCTTTATGAAGCTTGCGGTAGGTGCGCCGGGACGAAGTCCGAGCACAAATCCGCCGTTCTTTTTGAGGTTGTTCGCAATCTCGGTCGGATCGAACGAGATCGCGATGTAGAAGTATGCGAACGCGATGATCAGTATGAAGAATACGATCATATAAAGCGGGCTCGTGTATGAGAACACGTTGTTGGTGAAGTTGTACCACCAGTTGCCCGGCTGCGTCATGACGCCTTCGGCATCATATACGGGAGCCTTACCGGGGGCGATAAGAGCTATCGTAGCGGGGATGGATACGATCGACTGTGCGAAGATGATCGGCATAACGCCGGACATGTTCAGCTTTATCGGAAGATCGGAATCCTGACCGCCGTACATCTTTCTGCCCTGGATGCGCTTTGCGTAGGATACTTTGATGCGGCGTTCCGCCTCAGTCATATGGACTATGAAGGTTATAGCCGCGAGGAAGAAGATCAGCACGAGTGCGCCGACGATTATGAACAGCCACAGGGGCATCGTCTTCACGTTCGTGAGACCCATCTGTTCGGGATGACGGTTTCTGAGGTAGAACGTCTGGATCATTCTCGGAATACCCGAAAGGATATTGATGAAGAGTATGATCGAGATGCCGTTGCCTATACCGAAATTGTCTATCTTTTCGCCAAGCCACATGATCAGGCAGGCGCCGGCGCAGTAGCAGGCTATCATAACTATCGCGACCGCCCATCTGTTGAGAGTGGCGTTCGAGAAGAGGTTGACGCTTACTATGGCGTTGTTGGATCTCAGATACTGATAGTATCCGAAAGCCGTGATGAGCGACAGACCGACCGTCATATAACGGGTGATCTTATCGAGCTTTCTTCTGCCCTCTTCGCCGTCTTCCTTCTGCCATTCCTGCCACTTCGGTATTGCGACGCAAAGCAGCTGGACGACTATGGACGCGGTGATGTACGGGGAGATGGAAAGCGCAAACAGCGTTGCCTGCGAGAACGATTCACCGGCTATGAAGGTGAAGTACGTCAGCAGGGAGTTGCCCGCCGCGTTCACCGCGCTCTGCATGATGGCAGGATCGGCGAACGGGACCGGTATGACTGAGCCCAGACGGTACAGGATTATGATGAACAGAGTGAAGAGTATCTTCTTTCTGAGATCCGGTACGTTCCAGGCGTCGCGCAAGGTTTTAAACATTATTCGGTGACCTCGGTCTTTCCACCGGCAGCCTCAATCTTTTCCTTTGCCTGGGCGGAGAAGATCGCCGCTTCAACGGTTAAATTCTTGGTCAGAGTGCCGTCGCCGAGCACCTTGAGTCCGTCAAGGGGCTTCGTTACGATACCGGCCTCGATAAGAGCTTCAAGATTGATAACGGAACCGTTCTCAAATACTTCGAGTCTGCCGACGTTGACCGTGGCGTAATGCTTTGCGAAGTGGTTCTTGAATCCTCTTTTGGGATGACGTCTGTAAAGCGGGAACTGACCGCCTTCAAATCCGGGTCTTACACCGCCGCCGGATCTGGCATTCTGTCCCTTATGACCTTTTCCTGCCGTTTTGCCGTTTCCCGAACCGGGTCCTCTGCCCTTGCGATACTTCGCGACAGCAGATCCTTCCGCGGGAGAAAGTTCATGGAGCTTCATTGTGTTTCCTCCTTATACTCAAATTCCGTGTTCTCAGTCAACAGTCTCAACTTTGACGAGATGTGAGATCACGTTCAGTTTGCCGTCTAAAACAGCAGTCTTTTCAGCGGTGAAGTTATCACCGATCTTGCGCAGACCGAGGGAGGCGGCGGTCGCCTTCTGGTTCGGTTTGCAGGCTATAAGGCTCTTTACGAGTGTTACTTTAATCATTTCCGAAGTCCTCCTTATTTCTTTATCTGAGAAACTTCTTTGCCTCTCATAGCGGCAACTTCCTCTATGGTGCGAAGAGACTTCAGGCCCTCGAACGTGGCTTTGACGACGTTTCCGGGGTTGTTGGAGCGCAGGCACTTGGCTCTGATATCCTTGATACCGACCATGTCTATGACCGCTCTTACGTAACCGCCGGCGATAACGCCGGTACCTTCGGATGCCGGTTTCAGCAGAACTCTGCCGGCGCCGAACTCACCGATGACCTCGTGGGGGATGGTGGTACCGTTCATCGAAACGGTGATAAGGTTCTTTTTCGCATCCTCGATGCTCTTTCTGATAGCTTCGGGGACCTCTGCAGCCTTGCCGAGACCGTAGCCGACGTGGCCGGCTCCGTCACCGACGACCATGATCGCGGTGAATCTCTGGATACGTCCGCCTTTGACCGTCTTTGATACGCGGTTGATCTTGACGAGTCTTTCCTGGAGTTCAAGTGAATTAGGATTTATTCTCTGTTGTGCCATATTACCCTCCTCAGAACTTCAGGCCGCCCTCGCGGGCACCCTCAGCAAGTTCCTGTACACGGCCGTGATAGATATATCCGCTTCTGTCGAAAACGACTTCGGTGATTCCCTTTTCGGCTGCTCTTTCGGCAAGCTTCTTGCCGATCTCTTTCGCGGCTTCCTTGTTGCCGCCGTTGCCTGTGAATCCGGCCTCATAAGTGGAGGCGGATACGAGCGTTGTACCGTTGCTGTCATCAATGATCTGAGCACTGATGTTAGCCAGTGAACGGTATACGCAGAGACGAGGTCTTTCCGTCGTTCCGGATATCTTGCCTCTGACTCTCTTGCGTCTCTTGAGACGCTGCTGGTTACTGTCTTTTCTCGATACCATTTCAGTCCGCTCCTTTCATTATTTACCGGTCTTCGGAGTCTTTCTGCGGACGATCTCATCCGTATACTTGACGCCTTTGCCGTGATAAGGCTCCGGAGGACGTTTAGCCCTGATCTCCGCAGCCACCTGACCGACTTCCTGCTTGCTTATGCCGGAAACCACGACGGTGTTGGGGTTGGGAACCTCAAACTTTATCGTGTCGGTCTCCTCGAACTTTACGGGGTGGGAGTGACCGAGCGTAAGATCGAGCGTCTTGCCGGTCTTCGCGGCTTTGTAACCGACGCCTACGATCTCAAGTGTCTTGGAATATCCGTGTGTCACGCCTACGATCATGTTCTCGAGCAGTGCGCGGGTAAGACCGTGCAGGGATCTCGTTTCCTTTTCATCGTCGGGGCGCTTTACGTGGATCACGTTGGCTTCTTTTTCAAGAGTCATCAGCGGGCACAGTGTGGATACGAGCGTACCCTTGGGACCTTTGACCGTGACCTTGTTGTTCTCTTCGATATCTACCGTGACGCCGGCAGGTATGATAACGGGCATTCTGCCTATTCTTGACATAGCATATACCTCCTTACCACACGAACGCGAGTACTTCGCCGCCGATGTTGTTGGCTCTTGCCTGTTTGTCGGTCATGATGCCCTTCGACGTGGAGACGATCGCAATGCCGAGTCCGTTCATGACTCTCGGCATATCCTTGCTGTTGGCGTAGATACGCAGACCGGGCTTGGAAACTCTGCGGAGGCCCTGCAGGATCTTCGTCTTGCCGGGACCGTACTTCAGAGTGACTCTGATAACGCCCTGTTTGTTGTCTTCGATGATCTGTACATTCTTGATGTAGCCCTCGTCAACGAGTATGTCGGCGATTGCTTTCTTCATGTTCGACGCGGGAATGTCGACCGTGTCGTGCTTTGCGTTATTTGCGTTTCTTATGCGTGTGAGCATATCCGCTATAACATCAGACATTTGCATTTTATTGCTCCTCCATTCGGCAATTATATTATTTGCTGCCGCGTTTTCCGCGGCTTGTCTTGCGCCGGTTAAGCCCCGGGCTTCCTGTCACAAGACGGAGTTTTTTGTTTGATATTTTACCAGCTTGCTTTCTTTACGCCGGGGATCTGTCCCTTGTAGGCAAGCTCACGGAAGCAAATACGGCAGATACCGTATTTACGGAGATAAGCGTGAGGACGGCCGCAGATCTTGCATCTGTTGTATTCACGGGTGGAATACTTCTGACGAAGCTGCTGCTTGTTCTTCATGGATGTTTTTGCCATTTTGATTTATCCTCCTTACTCCTTTGCAAAGGGCGCGCCCATAAGGGTGAGCAGCTCTTTTGCTTCTTCATCGGTATGAGCGGTAGTGACGAACACTATGTCCATGCCTCTGATCTTGTCGATCTTGTCGTACTCGATCTCGGGGAATATAAGCTGTTCCTTGAGTCCGAGGGAGTAGTTGCCGCGGCCGTCAAAGGCGTTCGGGTTGATGCCCTTGAAGTCACGAACACGGGGAAGACCGAAGTTGAACAGTCTGTCCATGAATTCATACATGGTCTCACCGCGGAGAGTTACCTTGACGCCTATCTTCATGCCCTCACGGAGCTTGAAGTTAGCGACGGATTTCTTTGCATACGTGGGGACGGCTTTCTGACCGGTGATCTGGGTTATCTCGTCGATAACGTTATCGATGACCTTCGTGTTGTCCTTGGCGTCTCCGCAGCCTACGTTGACGACGATCTTGTCGAACTTCGGGATCTGCATCGGGGACTTGTATGCGAATTTCTTCATCAGCTGCGGGGCAACATCGTTCTTGTATAAGTCTCTGAGTCTTGACATGACCTGTTACCTCCTTACAGCTTCGCACCGCACTTTGCGCAGGTGCGGATCTTGTTCTTTACCGTCTTGCCGTCTTTTTCAACGGTCTCGACGACGGTCTTTACACGGACGCCCTTGCCGCATTTGTCGCAGTAGAGCATTACCTTGTCGGCGTAGATGGCGCCTTCAACGTTGACGATCTGTCCGCTCTCGCCCTGTTTTCTGGGCTTTACGTGCTTGCTGATCATGTGAGCCTTCTCAACTATGACTTTGCCCTCTTCACGGGAGACCTCAACTACGTTGCCTATGACACCCTTGCTTGCGCCGGAGATAACGATGACCTTGTCACCTTTTTTGATATGGAGTTTCTTTTCCATGGTCTACCTCCTTACAGTACCTCGGGAGCGAGGGAGAGTATCTTGAGGTAATCCTTCTCACGAAGCTCTCTTGCTACCGGGCCGAATATACGGGTGCCTCTCGGCGTTTTATCTTCTTTTATGATGACGGCTGCGTTTTCGTCAAACTTTATGGTCGAACCGTCGGCGCGCTTCAAACCGTGTCTTGATCTGACGATGACGGCCTTGACGACCTCACCCTTCTTAACGGTACCGTTGGGAGCCGCTTTCTTGACCGAAGCGACGACCACGTCTCCGATATTTGCATATCTTCTGCCCGTACCGCCCAGAACACGGATGCACATTAACTCTTTTGCGCCGGTATTGTCCGCCACCTTCATCAGTGACTGCTGTTGAATCATTGTGTGAATCCTCCTTAGCGTTTTGCATCTCACAACTCGCGTTACGCATCGTTTGCGGCGGCATTTTTATTATGCCGCCCGTGCGTAAGCAATCGTCGTACTTTGCTTATTTTGCTTTCTCTATGATCTCTACCAGGCGCCATCTCTTGTCCGCGGACAGCGGTCTGGTCTCGGCGACGAGTATCTTGTCGCCTACGCCGCACTCGTTGTTCTCATCGTGGACTTTGAGCCTGATCGTGCGCTTTATGACTTTGCCGTATTTCTGGTGCTTTACGTGCTCCTCGATAGCGATGACGACGGTCTTATCCATCTTGTCGCTGACGACAATGCCGACTCTGTTTTTTCTCAGATTTCTTTCTTCACTCATGACATATCTCCTCTCTTCCCTCAGTTCTTCTCGTTCAGAACGGTAAGAACGCGAGCGATGTTGCGCTTGGTTTCGGGAATTTTGTTCGGGTTGTCGAGCTGGTTGATCTGAAGCTGGAAGCGGAGACGGAACAGCTCTTCTTTGAGTTCGTTCAACTGCTTGTTCAGATCGTCTTTAGACATCTTTCTCAGTTCTTCTGCTTTCATCTGAGCTTATTCCTCCTCTCCTTCGATTTCAACGTCCTTTTTGACGAACCTTGTCTTTATCGGAAGCTTGTGAGACGCAAGTCTCATAGCCTCGCGTGCGATATCCTCGGTAACGCCGTCCATCTCGAACATTATTCTGCCGGGCTTGACGACCGCTACCCAGTACTCGGGAGAACCTTTACCGGAACCCATACGGGTCTCAGCCGGTTTCTCGGTGATGGGCTTATCGGGGAATATCTTTATCCAGACCTGACCGCCTCTCTTTATATAACGGGTCATCGCTATACGGGCTGCCTCTATCTGGTTGCTCGTGATCCAGGCGGGCTCAAGAGCTTCAAGTCCGTAGGTACCGTACGTGACGGTGTTGCCTCTCATGGCTTTGCCCTTCATTCTGCCTCTGTGGACACGTCTGTATTTGACTCTCTTAGGCATTAACATCGCGGCGTTCCTCCTTGTTGTAAGGTTTTCTCTCGCGATCGCGGTTGTCGCGGCGGTCGTCACGACGGTTGTTGTCGCGATGGTCGCGGTTGCCGCGGCGGTCTCTTCTGTCTCTGTTGTCGCGGTTGTCGCGTCTGCCGCCGGATCTGCTCTCATTGAGAACTTCACCGCCGTAGATCCAGACCTTGACGCCTATCTTGCCGTATGTGGTGTTCGCCTCGGCGAAACCGTACTCGATGTCGGCGCGCAGAGTCTGCAGCGGGATCGTGCCCTCGTGGTAGTGCTCCGCACGGGCTATTTCAGCGCCGCCGAGTCTGCCGGAGCAGGCGACCTTGATGCCCTTCGCGCCGAGCTTCATCGCGCGGCCGATGGCGTTCTTCATCGCGCGGCGGAAACCGATCCTGCGCACGAGCTGGTCAGCGATGCTCTCCGCAACGAGCTGAGCGTTGAGGTCGGGCGTCTTGACTTCGAAGATGTTGATCCTGACTTCCGGAACGACTATCGCTTTGAGAGCCGCCTGAAGGTCAACGTTTTCCTTGTGGTTCTTTATGGCGCGCTGCGTGACGGCGTGGATCATATCGTCACGGACAATCTTCTTGACCTCAGCCTCGAGCTTCATCTTCTCCGCGCCCTTCTGACCGATGACCATACCGGGCTTCGCGCAGTAGATGATGATCGTTACGGCGCTGTTGCTGCGCTCGATCTCTATCTTCGGAACGCCCGCGTTGTAGAGCTTCTTTTTGAGGAAATCTCTGATGTGATAGTCATTGACTATCGTATCACCGAAATCCATATCGGATACGAGCCATCTCGAATCCCATTTTTTGATAACGCCGACACGGAGACCGTGCGGATTAACTTTTTGTCCCATAATTCGTTTTAACTCCTCTCCGATTATTCTTTTTCCTTAAGAACGATGGTGACGTGGCTCGTTCTCTTAAGGATCCTGTTCGCGCTGCCCTTTGCTCTCGGCTGGATGCGCTTGAGCGTAGGACCGGGGCAGACGAAGCATTCCGCAACGTAGAGCTTCTCGGGATCCATGTTGAAGTTATGCTCAGCATTGGCTTCCGCGCTCTTGAGCAGCTTTATCAGGTACTCGCTTGCGGCTTTGGGTGTATTCTTCAGGATACCCATGGCATAATCTACTTTTTTGCCTCTGATGAGATCAAGGACAATGCAGACCTTGCGGGGAGATATCCTGGCGTATCTTAAATATGCTCTTGCTTCCATTGAAGTTATCCTCCCTATTATTTCGCTTTGTCCTTTGTTCCCGCGTGACCCTTGAAGGTACGTGTGGGAGCGAACTCACCGAGCTTATGACCGACCATGTCCTCGGTTATGAATACGGATATATGCGATTTACCGTTGTGCACGGCTATCGTGTGGCCTACGAATTCGGGATATATGGTAGACGCTCTCGACCAGGTCTTGATGATCTGCTTGTTGCCCGATTCATTCATAGCAACGATCCTGTTGAAGAGCTTTTCTTCTACAAAAGGTCCTTTTTTAAGACTTCTTGACATTGCTTTTTCCCTCCTTCTTACTTACTGTTCCTGTGCTTTACGATGAGGCGTTCCGTTCTTGCCTTCTTGTTTCTCGTCTTATAACCGAGAGCGGGTTTGCCCCACGGAGTGACGGGAGACGGACGGCCGATCGGAGATTTGCCTTCACCGCCGCCGTGCGGGTGATCGCACGGGTTCATGACGGAACCGCGGACGGTAGGACGGACGCCCAGGTGGCGGGTCTTACCGGCTTTGCCGAGCTTTACGTTCTCGTGCTCGAGGTTGCCGACCTGACCGATCATGGCTTTGCAGTCGAGACCGACTATACGGACCTCGCCGCTGGGGAGCCTGATCTGGGCGACGCCGTTTTCCTTAGCCATGAGCTGAGCGGCGGAGCCTGCGGATCTGACGAGCTGAGCGCCCTTGCCGGCGTAGAGCTCAATATTGTTGATGAACGTACCTACGGGTATGTTCGCGATCGGCAGAACGTTGCCGGGCTTTATATCGGCTTCGGCGGAAGAATAGATCACGTCGCCGACCTTGAGTCCGAGCGGAGCGATGATGTAGGATTTCTTTCCGTCCTCATACTGGATGAGTGCGATATAAGCGGTACGGTTGGGGTCATACTCGATGGCGGTGACGGTCGCCGCGCGGTCGTCCTTGCGCTTGAAATCGATGATCCTGTATTTCTGCTTGTTGCCGCCGCCGTGATGACGGACGGTTATCTTGCCGTAGCTGTTTCTGCCGGCGTGTTTCTTTTTGATGAATATAAGACTTTTCTCCGGAGTCTTCTTGGTGATCTCCTCGAATGACGGAGAAGTCATATGTCTTCTGCCCGGTGTTGTGGGCTTATACTTTTTAACAGACATTTAAAGCCCCTCCTTACATGATGCCGTCGAAGAATTCGATCGTCTTGGATTCGGGCTTGAGCGTTACGACCGCCTTTTTCCAGGACTTCGTGTAACCGGAATGGACACCCAGTCTCTTCGGTTTCTTCTTGACGTTTATGACGTTTACTTTTGCGACCTGGACCTTGAACGCCTTTTCGACCGCGTTCGCTATCTCAGGCTTCGTTGCCCCGGGAAGTACCTCAAAGCTGTACTTCTTGTCAGCGATCTCGGACATCGTGGCTTCGGTGACTATCGGTCTTACGAGAACATCGTATACAGTCTTCATGCGTACACCTCCGATATCTTTGCGGCGGCTGCTTTCGTCGCGATGAACGTGTCGGCGTTGAGTATGTCGTACGCGTTGATCGTGTTGAACTGTGCCGTCGTGACTCCGGGAATGTTTGCGAAGCTCTTCAGGACTTTTTCGTCGGTGCCGTCGAGCACTACGAGAGCCTTCTTGCCCGCGCCGACCGCGCTGAGCATATTCACCATCGTCTTGGTTTTGTATTCGTCGGTCGTGATAGCGTCGACTATCACAAGATCATTGCTCTGTGCCTTGGCGGAAAGCGCCGAGCACAGCGCAAGCTTTCTGACCTTTTTGTTGAGGTCCGTGCGGTACTTTCTCGGCTTCGGTCCGAGAGCTACGCCGCCGTGCGTCCACTGGGGCGATCTGGTCGAGCCCTGTCTGGCTCTGCCCGTGCCCTTCTGTCTCCAGGGCTTCTTGCCGCCGCCGGAAACCTCTGTACGGGTGAGGGTGGACTGAGTGCCCTGTCTCTGATTGAGCAGGTATGCGCGTACTGCCGCGTGGAGCACAGCTTCATTCGGTTCGATAGCGAACACGGAATCGGCAAGCTCGATCTCGCCGGCCGCCGCACCTGTCATGGTGACAACTTTGAAATTAGCCATTTTCTTCTCCTCCCCGCTTATTTGACCGTGTCGCGTACGAACACGATGCCGCCCTTGGCACCGGGAACGGCGCCCTTAACGGCGATAAGATTCTTTTCGGCGTCTACCTTGACTACCTCAAGATTGAGGACAGTCACTTTCTCCGCGCCGTACTGACCTGCCATCTTCTTGTTCTTGAAGATGCGGGACGGGTCGGAGTTCGCGCCCATAGAGCCCGGCTGACGATGCACAGGGCCGACGCCGTGTGTCATTCTCAGTCTGTGGCAGCCCCATCTCTTTATAACGCCGGAATATCCGTGGCCCTTCGTGATGCCCGTGATATCGACCTTTTCGCCCGCCGCGAAGACGTCCGCGGTGACGATGTCGCCTGCGTTATAGGCGCTGCAGTCTTCAAGTCTGAATTCCTTCAGGTGCTTTTTGGGAGCGGAATCAGTTTTCTTGAAATGTCCCTTAAGGGGCTTCGTAAGATGCTTGTCGGAAACGTAACCGAATCCGAGCTGGACGGCGTCGTAGCCGTCGTTTTCAACGGTCTTCTTCTGAGCGACCACGCAGGGGCCGGCTTCAAGGACCGTTACGGGAATGACTTTTCCCGCGTCAGCGAAGATCTGCGTCATGCCGACCTTCTTTGCGATGATACCTTTCTTCATCGTTTTTCCTCCATTCAATTATTGGTTGGATCTCTCCAACATGACCGAACGGTCTACGGATAATATAGAATTTATATTATAACGTAAACTATTTCCGTTTTTCTGCTGCCGGCTTACTTCAGCGTAGAGCTGGCGTCGATCTTGACTTCCACACCGGCGGGAAGATCCAGGCTCGTGAGAGCGGATAAGACCTTGTCCGAGGGGTTGAGGATGTCGATCAGTCTCTTGTGAGTCCTGGTCTCGAACTGCTCACGGCTGTCCTTATACTTATGGACGGCGCGGAGTATCGTGACGATCTCACGCTCTGTGGGGAGCGGTATGGGTCCGGATATCCTCGCACCCGCGCGCTTCGCGGTCTCGGCTATCTTCTCCGCCGCGGCGTCCGCCAGCGTGTGATCGTAGGATCTGACCTTGACTCTGATGATCTCCTTCTTTGCCACTTTGTTTTCCTCCTTTTAAATTTTGTGATTTAAAAGGGCTTTAAAGAATTTTGCAAACACGGTTTCGGGTGTTTCGCCCTCTTCCCTTATGAAAACCGGATATTGTTTTGGCATTCAAAACAAGCTCCGGGTAAATGATCTCCGATCCCCTGCGGATTGCCGCCGGCTTATGAAATGGCCGGGGAATATCCCGTAAGATCCGTCATTCTGCTCGTAAATTCTTTGCGCCCGGTTTTAAAATCGGACATACTCCGCGGAAAAACCCGTTTTGATCAACGGCAACCTCCCGCCTCATCGCACATCAAGCCTTGCAAGTATATCATAAAAGCTCTTTTTTGGCAATACCTTTCGAAAATATTTGTGTGAATTTTTTGTAAATATTGGAGATGTTCCCTTTTTTTCACCGCTCTCAGAGCGCTAAATTAAAAAAGTGTTCCGTTATATCACCTTGACAGTGCGGATATAATGTGGTAAAATCAGCGTTGATATAACAAAAGGAGTGATCTTATGGACTATAATAAGGAATATATAAGATGGCTCAGCTCGCCGAAGGTCGATGAAGCGACGAAAAACGAGCTGAGACAGTATGATGATGAGACGAAAGAGCTGTATTTCCACGGTTTTCTTTCATTCGGCACGGCGGGACTGCGCGGGATAATGGCGGCGGGAACGAACGCCATGAACGAGTATACCGTCGCCCACGCCACGCAGGGGCTTTCCGACCTGATAAACGACGAGAAAAGGGCGGACGACGGCGTAGTCATAGCTTACGACAGCCGTCACAACTCACGGCGTTTCGCCGAGGTCTCGGCGTCCGTTCTCTGCGCAAACGGGATAAAGACGTATCTGTTCGAGTCCCTGCGCCCGACCCCGGTGCTTTCGTTCGCCGTTAGACATCTGAAGTGCGCCGCCGGCATAAACATCACGGCGTCGCATAATCCGAAGGAATACAACGGCTACAAGGCGTACTGGGATGACGGCGCTCAGCTATCCCCCGCGCTCGCAGACCGCGTTTCCGCCTTCATGAGCCGCGTCGACGTGCTTGACGGCGTAAAACGCGCCGATCTTTCCGCCGCCCTGAACAGTTCCCTGCTCGTGTACGTCGGATCCGACGTCGACAAGCCTTATCTTGAGGCGGTGGAATCCCAGCTGATCGACCGGGAGGCGGTCGCACGGGCTTCGGGTCTTCGTGTCGTGTACTCTCCTCTGAACGGCGCGGGATACAGGATGGTTCCGGAGATACTCGGAAGGATCGGGATCGGGAACCTCCACATCGTGCCGGAGCAGGCGGAGCCGGACGGAGACTTTCCGACGACGCCGTTCCCGAATCCCGAATTCATACAGGTGTTCGGGCCCGGAATAAAGCTCGCCGACGAAATAGGGTCCGATCTCATCATCGCGACAGATCCCGACGCCGACAGGATGGGCATCGCGGTACGCGGCGGCGACGGAGGCTTCACCGTCCTGACGGGCAACCAGCAGGGTGCGCTTCTCACCGAATATATAATCTCCGCCCTGAAGCGGACGGGAAAATATCCCGCTCATCCGTATATCATAAAAAGCTTCGTTTCAACGGAGCTCGCGGCGAAGATCGCAAGGGCGAACGGCTGCGAATGCTATGACGTTTTCACCGGCTTCAAATATATCGGCGAGAAGATGAACGAGCTTGAAAACGACGATACCGACACGCATTTTCTGCTCGGATTCGAGGAGAGCTGCGGATACCTGCGCGGGACCTACGCGCGGGACAAGGACGCCGTCGTCGCCTCGATGCTCATCTGCGAGGCCGCGGCGTACTACGCGGGCGAGGGAAAGACGCTCTATGACGCGATGCGGGATATCTACGAAAAATACGGATACTTCCGCGAATCGACCGAGAGCGTTTATATGAAGGGGCTGGACGGTATAAAAAAGATGGCAGATCTTATGGCGGCACTCCGCAAGTCTCCGCCGGAAAGGCTTGCCGGGATCAAAGTAAAGGCGTATATCGACTACTCCGTTCCCGAAAAGTACGATCTGAAAAAAGGGACAAAGGAAAAGCTCCCTGGCGGCACGACGAACTCGCTTTACTATATACTCGGTGACGACGTCGTCGTCATACGCCCGTCCGGCACCGAGCCGAAAATAAAATTCTACTGCATGGCGTCCGAGGACACCGCGGAAAAAGCCGCGAAAAAACTTGAAAGATTCAGAAAGATACCGGATAAGCTCATCCGGGAATACGGTGACAAATAATGAAAAAGATATTTATAAAGACAGCCGCCGCAGCGCTCGCCGCACTGATGCTTCTGTCCGCGTCGTGCTCGAAGAAGCCCGACGATACCGGAAACACCGCCGAGCCGACCGCGACCGAAGAACAGTCTACGGTGCCTGAAACGACCGGATCGGAGACGACCGGATCGGAGACGACCGAGCCTGAGACGACGGCGTCGGAAACGACCGAACCGGAAAGCACGGAGCCCGAAACGACGGAGTCCGAAACGACAGAGCCCGAAACGACAGAGCCCGTAACGACCGAGCCCGAGACGACAGCACCGGAGACGACGGCGCCCGAGACGACCGCTCCCGAGACGACCGAGCCGGAGACTACGAAAAAGCCGGATCCGGATCCCGCTTCAGAAGAGTACAGCACCGAAAACGGTCTGAAATACACGGCGTCGGGTTACAGCAAGGTAAGCGGAACGACGTTCACGCTGACGAAAGACTTAGTCCTCACGTTCGATCAGGCTTTCACATCGGAATTCAACCGCATGAGCTTCACGTACTCATCCGGCAAGCCGCTGAAGATAACCGTCAGATATAATCAGAACGGGGTGAAAGCTGATAACTTCTTCCTTGAAGCCGGGGAACGCGTCACGTTCAACGGACTCGTCTCGTCATATCTTTCGAACGGCAATGGCAAAGGCCTCGTCTCCGTCACGGTTTCGACCTGCGACGGAAAATCCACCGCCTTCACCCTCCACTCAGGAAAGTCGGAGCTCGTTAAGGTCTACAACGACAAGCTGTACTTTATTGAAAACGACAGATTCAAGGTCGGGATCCAGCTCTCCTGGGGCGGCGGTCTCAACTACATAGAGGACAAGCGGTGCCCGGTATCCGGCCTTTCCAACCTTGTCAACCGTCACGATACCGGAAGGCTCATACAGCAGTCCTACTACGGCACGGGCGGCAACTCTAAGTATCAGCCCGGCAGCTTCAACGGCAGCAAATGGGCGTATAACCCGGTACAGGGCGGCGACCAGTACGGCAACGCGAGCCGTCTGATCGACGTCATTGTGACCGACAGCTCGGTATACATCAAAGCACAGCCGCAGGACTGGTCGCTCAACAACAAGATCACCCCGAGCTATATGGAAAACACGTATACACTGACTGACGATTACGTCAGAGTCGACAACCGCTTTGTCGATTTCTCCGGCTGGGAGCACAGATACGCGCATCAGGAGCTGCCGGCGTTCTATACCGTCAGCTATCTCAGCAGATTCACGTGGTACAACGGAAAAAACGGCTGGACCTCCGAGCCGCTCTCCTATAAAGACGATCTTCAGTTCTGGGGCGACGCGCGTTACTCCGAATCATGCAGATTCCCCGTGAAGGAAGAAAACACCGAAACGTGGTGCGCCTGGGTCTCCGCGAAGGATGATTTCGGCATCGGTCTGTTTGTACCCGGGATCGATCAGCTTTACGCCGGAAAATTCTCTTACAACGGCTCAAAATCCGCCACGGACGGCGCGACAAACTACGTCGCTCCGCTTATGATGATCAAAATGGTTTCGTACACGCCGATCGAATACAGCTATCTGATCACGACCGGCAGCGCAGCTCATATAAGAGAAGTCTTCACGAACAACAAGGATTTCGCCGACAACTCCTCGCTCAAAAAGAACAGCATGAGCATGCGTGTGATCGATATCGACTACTCGAACATCGACTTCTCGCAGGAGGGCTCGAAGAGCGCGGCGAAGGAGCCAAACAACACGGAGATCTCGTATAACAGCGCCGAAAAGGCTCTGCAGCTGAGAGTCACGAGCCCGAATGACCCGCAGGTCATGATCGACTACACCGGCTCGTCCGTCAAGCTGAAAGCGTCCGACTACTCCTCGCTTGAGATCGTATACAAAATCCCGAAATCCGCGAGCCTTGACAGCTACGCCTGCGATCTGTTCCTCTGCACCGGCTCGAAAATGAATCCGGACGGTTCGGAGCGGACGCGCGTGACACTCACGGCAGACGGCGAATATCACACCTGTACGGTCGATCTCGCCTCGCTTTCCTTCTGGGCGGGCGATATAAACAAGATAAGATTCGACTACTTCGACGCGTGCGCGGCAGGCGACACGATATATGTCAAATCATTCTCTCTCAAATAGGTGATATATGAAGATAACTGTCAGAGCGGTATCGCTCATACTCTGCGTTTTACTTATGCTGCCGATCGCCGCCTGCGGCAAGACGGCTGACACGTCCGCGGAAGCGACTGTCACGGAGCCCGCGGAAGGATCGGGTTCTGACACGGAGAGCCCGGACACGGAGCCCGCGGTTCAGCCCGGGATCGAAAATGTGATAGCGCTGACCGACTGGGGCGACGATCCGAGAAGGCTTTCCGCGGCTGACGCGGAGAAGGCCGCGGCGCTTCTCGGACTTGTGAAGGTTTCGTCCGTTCCGAAAACCGACGGCAAGCCGCTTACGGCGAAGGACGAGGACGGCACGCTTTCAGTCTGGTTCGACCACTCTTACGTCAACACGCCGTCCGAGGATACGACGCCGGTCTTTGCCGACTACACGGTGAAGCTTGCGAAAAACGAGACCGAGGGCTGTCATTTCATGGTATCGGCGTCGGAGGACAAAAGCGGCCTTTCGCTCAAGGTCTCCGATATCGTGAACGAAAACGGGGACGCGCTCGGATGCGAGATCTGTTACGGCTATTATTTCGACGACGTTGACGGCAAGACCGTCGCCGATCCGATCCCCGTGCTCGAGCATGAGTTCGATCTGGCGGCCGGCAGATCTCAGATGTTCATCATCAAGATCAAAACAACGGCGGAAACGGCGCCCGGCATGTATTCCGCAACAGTTTCCGTATACGACGGAGATAAAGAGCTGAAAAAAGCGGCGCTTTACGCCTTCGTCTGGGATTTCACTCTCCCCGTCGCGTCCTCCTGCAAGACCCTGTCCGACCTCAACGAATGGGCTGTCATCGTCGGCGGCAACCGCGAGGACACGACGAAGGACGGGCTTGAAGACGATCTTTACGCCCTTTATTACGAATATCTGCTTGAAAACAAGGTCAACTGCTATACACTGCCCTACGCCAAGCGCGGACAGTTCTGGGACGACCGCGTCGATCAGTATATCGACGATCCGCGATGCACGGCGTTCACGCTTCTGTGGAAGATCGCGGCGAAGAACGATTCCGAGCTGCCGGATTACTTGCAGGCCGCATACGACAGGCTGTCAAAGTATCAGAGCAGACTTGACAAGGCGTATTTTTATCCCGACAAAGACGACGAGCCGATAACGAAAGCCGCGCTCGATCAGATAAAAGCGCACGACAAGCTGATCAAAAAGGTGTTCGGCGAGCACAAGCTCATCATTCCGATGCACTACAACACGCAGCTGAAGACAGACGGCTCCTCCGACCACTTCGAATATCTGAAAAAGACGGTCACCGTCTGGTGTCCGCACACGTTCTTCTTCAACAGCTTCGCCGATACGCAGTACAACAAGGATCTGACGTACCGCTGCACGGAGAAGATCGAGGAGAAGCTCGGCACGTTCGAGGAGCGGATGGCTGAGCAGAAGGCGGAGGGCAAGGAGGTCTGGTGGTATGTAACGCGCTACCCGCACGATCCGGAGATCACACTTTCGATAAACGACGAGTCGATAAAGCACCGCCTGCTTTTCTGGCAGCAGAAGCTTTACAACGTCGACGGCTTCCTCTACTACATGGTCAACGACTGGGAGGACGCGAAGAACTGGACGAAGAAATATGAAAAGAGCGTCGGCGGCGAGGTCGTCAACACTTACGGCAACGGCGTTCTGATCTATCCCGGAGGCGCACTTCCCGAATACGTTGAAAAATACGGAAATGACGGCTACCCCGGACCGATCGGGTCGCTGAGACTCGAGTCCGTGCGGGACGGAGTTGAAGATTACGACTATTTCACTCTGCTCGACCAAAAGTACGGAGAGGGCACGTCGGATCTTGTGATCAAACAGATAACGACGTCTCTCGGAAGCTATAAGACCGACGCGGAGCTCTTCAACGCTCTGCGTACCGCCGCGGGAGATCTCCTTTCAATGAAATAAAAAACGCCCGGGGCGTCTGCGGTAAGGCAGGTGTCCCGGGTGAATTTTTCACTTTTTAAATGTTTGAAAATAATCTGCTAAATTGCCGCTTTGCGGCAGCTAAATTATACGCCTGTCGGCGTACAGCTAAATTGAAGCCCACGGCTTCAGCTAAATTAAATTCGCCTGTAAGCTCGGCGAAGCCGAATTTAGCTTGCGAAGCAAATTTAGCCGGGCAGCGCCCGATTTAGCTCGCCGCAAGGCGAATTTAGCTCTTTTTCTTATTCCGTTTTCATCATACGGATCAGCTGACGTCCGGTTTTCTGCATAAATTCCGCGACGTCGGCGTACATTTCCGCGGGGAAGCCGTGATAGAAGTGATCCGCCTCAAACGTCAGATCGCCCTCGTATCCGATCTCCGCAAAAAGACGCATTATCAGCGCAAAATCGTTTTCGCTCGTGAACGGGAGTGTGTGCAGATCGCGGTAACCGTCCGTGTCGTGAACGTGGAGAGCTTTCAGGCGTTTTCCGCCGAGGCCGCGGATCATCGTCGCCATATCCTCGCCGCAGAGCGAAACGTGACCGATATCGAGGCACGCGACGATGCGCGGACTGTTCTGCATATCCACGTATTCGCAGAATTCCTCAACGCGCGAGCAGGTGCTGTCAACTATCGTCTTTCTGCCTATCGGGTTCATCTGCCACATATTCTCGACCGCGACGTTTATATCGTACTTCTCACAGTACGGGATCAGGCTCTTGTAAAACTCATTATTTATCCGTTTCAGCTCCTCCGCGTTCTCACGGTACGGGAGATGCTGCTTCGGATGGACTATGATGCACTTTGCGCCGAGGATAGAGGCTATGTGCATCGCGTGGACTATACTGTCGAAGATCTTTTTGTCCTGCGCCTGCTCTCCCGTGCTTGAAGGGAACGGCGCGTGCGCCTGATTGCAGACTATTCCGGCTTCCTTTGAGATGCGTTTCAGCTCCTCAGCGTATTCAATGTATCCCTCTCCGTAAAGCGGATCGTCGGCGCTGAGCGGATGGAAAAGCGACATATCGTACGCGTCGTATCCCGCACGGGCGAGCATCCTTACAGCGCCTTCGTAGCCGAATTTTCCCTGAAGCGCCTGTGTTTGTGTTGATAACAGCATGATGACCCTCCTATACTGCGACAGTCGTTCCCATATGGAACGCGTTTATGAGAAGCGCGAGCGCGAGACCGTAGTAGACCATTGTGGCTATCAGGTCGTTTACCGTCGTGATCATGGGGCCGGAGGCGACCGCCGGGTCGATGCCGATCTTATGCAGTACCATCGGTATAGTCGTACCGACGAGCGACGCTATGATCATGGCTATGAACAGCGAAAAGGCGATACATCCGGATATAGTGAACGCGTACTGCGCCAAAGGCATATTGAGCATCTCGGGCCTCTTGAACGCGAGGATATAAAGCCCCACGACGACGAACGCCGCGCTTCCGAGGATCAGACCGTTGCAGAAGCCGACGCGGACCTCTTTGAATACGAGCTTTGCCTTCTGTTTTCTGTCAACGCCCTCGTCCATCAGGACACGTATCGTGACGGCAAGGGACTGCGTGCCGGTGTTGCCCGCCATATCGAAGACCATCGACTGGAACACCGCGATGATCGGCAGCAGCGCCACGACCTTGTCCTCGAATATACCGATGGCGGAGGAGACTATGAGTCCGAGGAAAAGCAGCGTTATGAGCCACGGGATCCTTTTCTTTATGCTCGCCTTTATCGGTTCGTTCAGATCCTCTTCCGCGGTAAGACCTGCCAGCTTTGCGTAGTCTTCTCCGAATTCCTCGTCGACTACCTCGACTATGTCCTGCGCGGTGATTATTCCGAGCACTTTGCCGTCCTCGGAAAGCACCGGGAACGAATCCTCCGTGTACTCACGTATACGTTCAAGACAATCGGATATCTTTTCGTGGTCGGTGACGTACGGGTACGACGTACTGATCAGCGGTTCAAGCTCGTCCTGAACGCGAGCGCGGATCAGGTCGTTCAGAGCTATCGCCCCGTAGAAACGCTCATCCTCGTCCTCGACGTAGATCGTTGAAATATTGTCGTTTTCTCCCGCCTGCTCGATCAGCGAGCTCATCGCCTGCTTGATCGTCAGGTCGTTTTTTATGAGTATGAAATTGGTGGTGAGGCGGCTGCCTATCTCGTCGTCGTCATATGAACGTATGAGCTGTATGTCCTGGCTGCTCTCCTCGTCCATCAGGCTGACGATCTTCTTCTCCGTCTCGTCGTCTATCTCGTCGAGTATGTCTACCGCGTCGTCCGAGTCCATGTTTTCAAGGACCTTTGCCGCGGTCTTGACGCCCATTTCCTCTATGTACTGCTCGACGTTCTCAACGTATGCGAATATCTCGGAGAACTGCTCCGCGCCGAGAATGTTGTACAGATGCTGGCGTTCCTCCGGCTCGAGCTGCTCAAACGCGCCGGCGATATCGTTTTCGTGGTAGTCGCTCAGCTTTTTGACAAGCTCTTCATCCGGGATCCCGGATCTGATAAGCCCGATGATCTCGCCGACGTAATCCTGTTCGGAGGTGAAGTCCACCTCTTCCTCCTCTTTTTCTTCCTCTTTTTCTTCCGTCTCCGGCTCCTTGACGGGTCCTAACTCTTCTATCTCTTCCGTTTTTTTCTCTTTCTCGTTTTCCATAAAAACCTCCGTTATTTCCGGCAAAACAAAAACCGCCGCTTTGATGATCGACGGTACTTCAAAAAACGGACGCAAAAATCAGGGTCCGACCGCGGACCACAGCGCACCGTCTTCTGTTATACCGTACCCGGTACTTCGGGGATTACCGTCGCAGTTGTCCACAGTCTCTCACTTCCTTTTTCTTTTTTATGTATTTTATCACACTTTTTTTCCTTTGTCAAGTCAAAAATGATAAATGGGCCCGCGGCACTTTTATAAAGGAAAGGCGGGGATCAGATCCCCGCCCGTCTGTATGATCTTCAGCTCATCAGCTGTTGTCTGTGATGCTGGAGCGTATAAAGCGTGTAGTATCTGCCGCGCTTTGAAAGCAGCTCGTCATGGCTTCCCTGCTCCTCTATCCTGCCGTCGGACAGGACTATGATATTATCGCAGTGCTGGACCGTCGACAGACGGTGCGCGACGATCAACATGGTGCCTATGTTCATCATCCTCTCAAGCGAATCCTGTATCAGTACCTCTGTCTCGGTGTCGATGTTCGCCGTCGCCTCATCGAGGATCATTATCTTCGGCTTGAACAGGATCGTGCGGGCGAAGGATATGAGCTGTCTCTGACCCGCGGAGAAGTTGTTTCCGTCCTCTCTCACCTCGTGATCGAGCCCGTCGGGCAGCCGCTCTATGAACTTGTCGGCGTTGACGTAACGGCAGGCTTCCTTCACATCGTCGTCGGTGATAGAATCGTCTCTCATGACTATGTTCGATTTCACGGTGCCGGAGAACAGGAAGACCGTCTGAAGCATCTGACCGAACTGGCGGCGCAGCGACCGGATCGTATACTTTCTGATATCGACGCCGTCTATCAGGATCCTGCCCTTCTGTATGTCGTAGTTGCGGCACAAAAGCGACAGTATCGTCGTTTTGCCGGCGCCCGTGGGGCCGACGAACGCGACCGTCTGCCCCGCCTCGACCTTGAACGAAACGTCCTTCAATATCCAGTTTTCCTCATTGTACGCGAACCATACGTGGTCGAACTCTATCGAGCCGTTCACGTCCCCGATATCGACGGCTCCGGGATCGTCCTTGACGCCGGGATCTATGTCGAGAATCGTGAATATCTTCTCAGCCGAGGCGAGCGCGGACTGCAGCCAGTTGAACTGTTCCGCGAGCGACTGTATCGGGTTGAAGAATTTCTGAACGTACAGATAGAACGCGACGAGCACGTCGGAATCTATCTTCTGTCCGAGGAACGAGACGTCCTTGATCGAGCTTCTCGCGGACAGGTAAAGAAGACAAAGTACGCTCGCAATATAGAGCATATATATCGTCGGACGGAAGATGCCGAAGACGAAGATCTGACGCCGTTTTGCCGCGCCGAGCTCGTTGTTCTTGCGGTCGAATTCCGCCATCTTCTGTTTTTTACGGTCGAAAACGCGGATTATCTTCATACCGGACAGGTTCTCGGACAAAAACGTGTTTATATCCGTCGTCCCGTCCTTGACCTTCCTGTACGCTTTTCTTGAGAACTTTCTGAAAATGAACGTGAATATCACGATATACGGCACGAAGCACAGCACCATCAGCGTGAGCTGAATGTTTAACGCGAACATCGCGATCAGTATGCCAATGATGACGAGAGAGTTCTTCGTCAGGTTCACGAAGATGTTCGTGAACATCATGGAAACGGCGTTCGTGTCGTTCGTGACCCTCGTCACGAGCTTGCCGGTCGGTATCTCGGAGAACTGCGCGTGCGAGAGCTTCTCTATATGGGCAAACGTATCGTATCTTATGGCGGAGATTATCTTCTGCCCCGTCTTCTGCAGGATTATCGCCTGGAAATACTGGCAGGTGAGCGAGACTATCAGGATCCCGGCGTATATGCCGAGCGTATAGAAAAGACGTCTCATCTCGAAATTCTCTATCTTTATGATATCGGTGATCCTGCCTATGATCAGAGGCGAGACGATATCGTAAGCTATCGAGAATATCATTATCAGAAACACTATCGCGAAGCTGCCGACGTGCGGCTTCGCGTAGGCGAAGAGGCGTTTGATTATCTCGGAATCCTTCATGTTCCGGTCAAATCCGATCGCTTCCTTCTTGTCCTTCATGAATATGTAGGCAAGTATGAATATGAGCGCCAGGACGGACGCCGCCGCGCCTACCGCGAGCAGGGGGTAATACTCATGCATTGAGATCGTCCCTCCTCTCTTCTTCCAGCTTCTGGAGCTCCACGGTCTTCCGGTACGCCTCGCACGTTTCGATCAGCTGCTCGTGCGTGCCGACCGCCGTGACGGTCCCGTCTTCAACGTATATTATTTTATCCATATCCTCAACGGTGCTGACCCTGTGGGCGATCATCACCGTGGTCTTGCCCTGTCTGACGGTCTTAAGCGCCGAGAGGATCTGCTCCTCCGTCTTCGTATCGACGGCGGAGACCGCGTCGTCCATGATTATGATCGACGCGTCCTTCATAAGAGCGCGCGCGATCGATATCCTCTGCTTCTGACCGCCCGATACCGTGACGCCTCTTTCGCCCAGTACCGTCTGATACTTTTCCGGAAATTCGACTATATCGTCGTGTACGCCCGCGAACCGGGCGGCAAGCGAAACCTGCTCGTCGGAATAATCGTCGACGGCAAAGGCGATATTATGCTCTATCGTATCCGAGAACAGGAAATTGTCCTGCGGGACGTACGCCGTGTATCTGCGCATCGTATCGAGCGGGATCGTGTTGATATCCCTTCCGTCTATCAGCAGCTGACCGTCGTCCACGTTGTACTGACGGAGGATCAGATCGGCGATAGTCGTCTTGCCGGATCCGGTCTTTCCGATTATACCGACGCTTTCTCCCGGTTCGATCGTAAACGAAACGTGGCTGAGAGACGGCGCCGAGGCTCCGGGATACGTGAAGGTGAGATCCCTGAATTCTATCTTTCCGTTTATCACACCGGGATCCGAAACGTTTTCGGCGTCCTTCACGTCCGGCTCGGTCTCTATCAGCTTTGTTACGCGCTGGAGAGACGCCTTTCCGCGGGACCTCATGTCTATCAGCTCCGCCACAGCCATAATGGGCCAGATGACGGACGTGAAATATCCGGTGAATTCCATCAGATCGCCTACGTTGAACACTCCCTGATGTACGAGATATCCGCCGTATCCGAAGATTATGCAGAGCACGGATTCGACGAACAGAGTCACGAGTATGTTGAGAAGAACGGATATGCGGACGTATTCGACGTTCGCGTTTTCATTCTCCCGGTTGAGCCTCGCGAAAGCCATCAGCTCACGAGTCTCGCGGACGAACGCCTTTATGACGGAAATTCCCGAAAAGCTCTCCTGTGAAAAGTCCGACAGGCGTGAGAACGCCTCCTGCCTGCTGTCCCAGCGCTTCGTCATCGTCTTGCCGACGACCGTGCCGATCACCCCGAGAAGGATCATCGGGATCAGGGCGAAGAGCGTGAGCCTCGGGTCCATGCGCGCCATTTTTATTATGGCGAGAACGCCGAGGAGCCCGGCGTCCGCGACCATCAGAACGCCTCCTCCGAAGCAGTCCTGAAGAGTCTCGAGGTCGTTCGTGAAAAGCGACATGAGACCGCCGACCTTGTTTTCGTCGTAAAACTGCTGTGAAAGCTCCTTGCAGCGGTCGAACATGACGGAACGGAGATCCGTCTCCATCCTTACCGCGGCGCCGAAGAAGCAGATACGCCAGACGAAGCGCCCAATGACGAGCGCGAGTATGACGAGCAGAAGCGGCCGGCATACGTTGTCGAGCAGGACGTCCATACCGAACGGTGTGAGCGTCCCGTTTATCTCCACTTCTCCTTTTATTATCCCGTTGAGGGTTATGCGGTACAGCTCCGGGACTATCAGCTGTACGTAGTCCACCATGACGAGCGACGCTATGCCTATCAGCAGCATCCACCCGTATTTCAGGTAGTATTTGTTGATGTGCTTACCGAATATCATTTTCCGTTCCGTTCTTTGTGCGAATATGGATTTTTGTTTTTGTTTTCGGGCTGATCCGTGTTTCCGAGGTATACGAGCGCGCCGATCACATGCATGTATATCATAATTCCCGCGATCCACGCCGCAAGAGCGAGCCAGAACCAGATGATCGGCCAGCCGCGTACGAAGTGCATGACAAGCAGGATCCAGGCGGGCACGCTTCCCCAGAAGTTGAAAAACAGATTGAGAAAAAGCACCCCGAGATAACGCAGTATCCTCATATTTCCCTCCTGTGATTTACGGATAATTATAGCAGACATATTTTTAATTGTCAATAGGGCGGAAAAAAATAGGAATCCGGAATTGCAAACGCGGATCTTTTTCCTTTATCTTTTCGAACATATGAAAAAGGCCGGGATGTCCCGACCTTTATTTATCTCTTATATCATTTGCCGCCGTTTTCTTTCCCGGCTTTTTTCTTAAGGGCAACAGCGGTCACTATCGCGACAGCTGCGACAGCCGCGGCAAGCACCGACGCCGCAACGATGAGCGTTGTTACGAGCGCCTTTCTCATGCCTGTTCCCGTGCCTGTTTTTCCGGTCGTTTCGTCCGGGGTCGAGGTCTGAGTGGGTTCCGTCGCCGTGTCATATTTCGTGTCCGTCGCCGTATCCGTTGACTGCGCCGTATCCTCGGTGACTGCGTCCGTCTGAGTATCGCTTTCGACAGGTGCTGTGTCCGTCACGGTCTCCGCGGCTTTGTATTCGACCGCCGCCACGTTTGACGTCGCGGGCGCGCTCGTGTTGGTGCCTTCCACGGAATAAACGCTGCAGAAATAGTAAACGGTGCCGGTCGTGCGCGGAGGTATATAGATCGGCGCGGTGGCTCCGGTGATCGGGGTCGCCTTCGACGTATCGTTCTCTTCGGATGAGTACCACTGATACGCGAGCTTTCCGCTTGCCGTCGCCTGTACGACGAGCGAGCATTCCTCGTCATGCTCGAAAACTCCGCCCTTCGGCTGCGACGTTATAACGGGCGGGGCTATGACCTTCTTTTTGACAGTTACTTCGATCGTCGTACTGACGTCCTCATATCTGAGCTCGACCGTCTGCTTTCCGTCCTTGTCGAAAACCGTCGGCGTGATCGTCAGCTGATCGCCGTCGTCAAGATCGATGAAACCGTCGGATCTGAGCAGTCTTACCCTCATCCCCTTGGGATCGAACGTTTCGCCGGCGGTGTATTCCGTCCTGTCGGGCATTTTGGTCACTTCAAGCGATATGTTCTCTATCTTCTCGAGCACCTCGACCGTTATGACGTTCGAATAGCTGAAATTCGCGTACGGCGTGTCTTCTCCGTCAAAAACTCCGCAGACGTAGAAATACGTTCCCGCCGTGTTATGCTTGACGGTCAGCTTTTTGCCGGTGATATCATTGCCCTTTGAGTCGAACATGAGATGGATGTCGACGAGATTGCCCGTCGTCGTCTCGTACCAGTAGTATTTGAGAAAATCGCCTTTTTCCGAGACGTTTCCGCTCTTGCATTTTGCGTCGACTACGATGTCGACCGTGTCGCCTTCATAACACGATATTGAGGCGGGCGCGGTTATCTCCGGCGGGGCGAACATATCGGAATTCCCGACGCTTATGAGGGCTGACTGCGTAATGATCGATATATCCTTGCTTCTTACAACACAGTAGATCTCGGCGCCGTCAAGTCCCTTCTGTATCTTGTCGATCATGATGGTATTGCCAATAGTGCCGGTCATACCGCCGCTGAAATCGGCGAACGCGCGCCACGGATCCGTATCCTTGCCGCCGAGGCCCACGGCGTATTTTACGCCGTTATATACGATATACCAGTCGTAGCTGTATTTCTCATGTCCCTTGTCGTTGGAGCAGACGCACTGATAATACGCAAGGGAGCCCTCCGGCCAGCTTACGTTTTTCGGCACGCTTTCTATTACGGGGATATCCATATCCTCGTACGACGCCGAGACTGTCAAGGCGAGCGAGAATACCATTACCGCCGCCAGGATCAGGGTGATAACTTTTTTCATTGATTTACCGCCTTTCATATATATCTTTATTCGAAGATGACAGTGAGGTACGGATTTGCCGAGGCGGCGGACGCGAGCGTCGCCGCGAGAGCCTGCGCGTAATCCTCCAGCTGCGCTTCCGCTTTGTTGAAATTCTTTACGGTGATACGCGTTTTCTTACAGATCGACGTCAGAACGTCGTTCAGCGCGTCGAGATTGCTGCCTATATAATCCTCCGAGCCTATCGCGGCTCTGAGCGCGGCGTGCGTGGCTTTTTTATCGGTGAACGCGGCTCCGTCCACCTCGATTTTTCTTACTCCGAACATATGCCCCTCAATAAAGTTTAGTGAACGTTTCGTAATGATCGTCCGTGTAGTAGATGAGTCCGTCGTTTGAGAAAACTATGCGCTTCACTCCGCGTGATTTCGCGTGGAGCGTGTCTATATCGCACTCATAATATTTGCGGCCGCTCTTCGTCGGCAGAAGCTTTTCACGGTTGCCGAACGTGTCGCCGCCGATGCACTTGCCGTAAAGCGACTTTATACTGTCAAGTCCGCCGCCTTCCCAGCCGGCTTTCTGCGCCTGTGACTTCGTTATGAAGTTCTTCGGCAGCTTGCCGTAGGTGTGGATGTAAAGCGCGACGTCGTCCTTTGACGTGAAGACTCCGTTTTCGTCTATCTTCGGAGGCTCGGTCTCCGGCGCTTTGGTAGTCTCCGGCGCCGTTGTTACCGGCGCTGTAGTCTCCGGCTTTGTCGTCTCCGGAGCGGTCGTCTCCGGTTTCGTTGTCTCCGGCGCCGTCGTCTCGGGCTTCGTCGTTTCCGGAGCGGTCGTCTCCGGCTCCGTTGTCACAGGCTCCGTTGTCTCCGGTCCCGTCGTTTCGGCTCCCGTGGTCTCGGACGCTGTTGTCTCAGGCTCCGTCTGAGGCTCCGTCAACGCGTCGGTCGGCGCGTCCGTGAATACGGTAAGTCCCTGATACGACGTCTCCGTCACGCTGTCCGCGCCGCCGCGCCTTCTCTTGGCGCACGATCCGAGCGAGAACATCACCGCGAGCACGAGGATCAGAGCGGCGGATCTTTTGAATATATTTTTCATCTTCTGCTCTCTTGCTTTTCTCCCGGGTATTTTTCTTTAATATAGCATATTTTTTCAAATAAGTCAAGTGTTGATAAAATAAAAAAACGCGGCCATCAACGAAGTGATAAGCTCCCGTCAGGACAACTCCGCATAAGCGCCGACCGTATGCCCGTAAAAAGAAGAAACGGGGTACCGTATTACATAATACCCCGTATCATCTGTAAGTATTTCATGCCTGTTATTCGGATCAGCTCTGTCGATTACGTAAACCGTCATATTTCTTGCCGGATGCAGCGAGTTGTTTTTTGTCAGTCCAATTAATATACCCGCATACTGTTATCTCATCTGTTCTTAATTGATTCTCTTCTATGCGTTCAGGCTCGCTATTTCTGCCTTCATAAACCTTTCTTAAGCTTTCACACCACGGGTTGTCGTAGTATTCCGGCATATACGGATCATTTTTATATAATGGCTTTCCGTTTTCGTCAACATCTCCGAAATAATTAGCAGCAAACGGATAGACACTGTCAAACGAATAGCGAGACCATGTAAAGAAATCCTTGCCCTTTACCGTGGCAACGCTGAAACCAATACTTTGACGATCGTGTACGGGGTCAAAATCAGATAATTCGCTCACATCATCGAACGGAAGGTCGACATATATACTGAAAGTTGCGTTCGTTATATCCGTATATTCAAAAGTCAGTTCAAATTCCGCTGATCCGTCAACAAGATCGAGGGTCATGATCTCAGGTGAAATGATTTTAGCATCGGTTTCATTTCTGATAAGGATCTTTACGTGATCCGGACAATCCGGGCGTTTATCGTAATCGTAGAATTCCCAGTTATGATATGCCCGGTTGTTATAGCGTATCCTGTACGTTTTCACCTTTTCTGTTTCTGAAACATAAAACCAAGCCCTCACGTGACGGGCGTCCTTATTCTCATTACCGTAAACGACTTCAAACTTTTCCAACCGTTCATCTTCCACAAGTTCGAATTCCCGAACATAAACACTCTGAGCATTCTCAGGATCGGTGGTAACGTCTGTTATCTCCTTTTGCGTCGTTTCACCGTTTTCTTCAGTTGTTCCGTCGGTGATCGCGTCAGACGTTCCGTTATCCGGCGCGACGGTCGTCTGTTCCGCTATCGGAGCCGCGTCCGGGCTCTTCGACTTGCGGGCGATGACCGGCGCGAAGATCATGACGTTTATGATCATCAGGGCGGCGAGCGCCCCCGCGACCGTCATTCTGATCCTGTCCCCTTTGCGTTTCTTTTCATCATAAGCGTCGCGCTTTGAAAGCACGGACCGCGCCATTTGTTCATACGTCTTCATCTGTTATCCCCTCCTCTTCAAGAAGACCTCTCAATTTTTCCCTTGCGCGAAACAGCAGCTGATGCACGGCGTTCGGCTTTTTCCGCATGATCTTCGCCGCCTCGGCGACAGTCATCTCATCGTAATACACAAGATACACAGCCTCACGCTGATCCGTCTCAAGCGAGGCGACGAGGCGCTTTACCGCGTTTATTATCTCCGCACGCGCGCAAAGCTCATCGATCTCGGAATCGTCCGCGATCACAACGTCGTCCACGTTTTCCGTATCGCGGCGCCGTCTCATACCGTCTATACATATGTTCCGCGCGATGCGGTAAAGCCACGTTTTAAAAGAAGCTTTGCCGTTGTAAACCGGTCTTTTCGTGACCAGTGTGACAAACGTGTCCTCGCAGTAATCCTCGGCGTCGTGTATGTTTTTGCATATCCCGTACAGATACAGGATCAGGCCGTCCTTGCAGTCGCGGATGAGGAGCACGTTCCCCTCGTCGTCGCCGTCAAGGTAGCGCTTGTAATATTCAGCTTCCTGTCCCATTGTTTCTCCTTTTTTCGACGGATCTGCAGCTCTGTCACCTATTATACGAAACAAATGCGCCTGTGAACAGAACCGTTAAAAACGGACATTGAAAAAAAGAACCTCCTATGGTATAATGAAGAAAAAATACCGTAGGAGGTTTTGATATGGCCAGAAGTTAT
>CACYWW010000005.1 GCA_902778145.1 uncultured Ruminococcus sp. | reverse complement strand
TTTCGATAAAAGTCATGCCTTTTTTTATTGAACCGATTTTTTTGTCGGTTATCTTTATTTCGGGCTTCGGAGTGCACCATGTGGTAGGGTCATTTTTATCGTAAACGGCAGCCGCACCGTTTCTTACGGCACATGACGAAAAAGCTGAAATAATAGCAAGAAAAAGTGCTGTCAGCATGAAAATACCGTTTTTTTTCATTGTATTTGCCTCCTTTTGGTCAAGAATCAGGCTGATCACTTACAACTGTTTATTATGGCTTTTGCGTTTGATGAATTCAACTTATGAGCATATTGGTACGGATTGATCGCATTATCATAATCAAGTCCGTATTCCTCCGGGAATCTGTATACGCAGAACAGATATATGTTTCCAACCGCAAGGTTGCATCCGTCTTTGGCTACAGGTATTCTTCTGCCGTCCAGACCGGCAGCAACGAGAAGATCGTGCTGTTCGTTCTCTCTGTAGCCTGAAATACCGCCGGTATTAACTACTGTCATTTCAGACTGGCTGCTTCCCTTGTAGGTTTTTCTGACCGAAATCGTGTATACTGTATTAAGAGAATAGTTTTTTCTGGCATATTCTTTATCCACAGAACTGAAATCACGTACGTAAAGACCGGTCGTCTCGTCAATTATTTCAAAAGAAATACTGGTGACTTGGCCTGAATAAACGTCTGTTACAACTGCTGCGAGTTCGTCGGACGTATTAAAATAGTTCCAATCATACTGTAGTTCTTCGATCGGATAATCGGTATCCGAAATTTCCAGATCATTCGGATGCGAATCGTTAAGATAACTGCTGTGACATCCCGTTAACAGCAGGGCGAACAATACGGCAACTGTTATTAGTGTTTTTTTCATATGCATTCCCCTTTTAATTAATGGAATAAATATAATTCACATTCATTATGTCATATGGTTGAGGTTCATAGACAACATTCCTATTTCTTGAATGATTCATAAGTGAATAGTTGCTTGATACTGGAGGATTGTCATCCAAAGCTAAAAAATGTCCGATTTCATGAGTAATAACACTCTTTTTTGCATTATTCCCCATCGAAAGACATTTATAAGAATTTATCTCCATTTCTATTGATAAGACTTCACCCGAGGGACCATAATTTGGCGTTACACGACCATTCCACAATACAACTCTTGAAACAACCTCACATGTGAATGGAGAATCTGAAGTTCCAACAGTAATGTTTGTGTTTGAGGCCGAATTATTCCATATTTCAGCTGATTCTTGAATCAAAGGAAACCATAAACTGCCTAAAGTATCGCTACCAATACATTTAATATTGAAGGTTTTTGTAGGCGTTTTGCAAGTTGTTAAAATACCACATTCAGGATCTTCAGGCTTAATAATATACCATTCATCACGGTAGCTGCTGTTTTGCTGATAATCGCTTTGGATTAAGTTCACGTCATTTGCGGATGACGATGTACTGGTGTTCAAACAATAATCGTTAGACTCGCCTGTTTTTGGGATGATTTTATATGCGCCGCTTGAGGTTGTCGCGAAAGTCCATTTCATTCCGTCAGTCAGCGTTGATTCGGTCGCGCTCCTTATTACGATAGGTTTATCCATCAACGGAGAATCATCTGAAACGGAAAGATAATAAGATGTTGTGCCGGAGTTTGCAGATTTTATTGAATAATAGCCCGTTGACGTATTCAGCGTAAATATCCACCGTTCCTGAATGTCACCGTCAAAACTGTATTGAACAACATTTTGACCTTGAGTCATGGTACCGTTTTTAACTTTAGCAAACATGGAATTTTGCTTGTTTTTTAAAAAATAGGTACCGTTCGCGAATTGCGTTACGTGGACTGTACATGTCCCGTAAACTCTTGTTATCATGTCTGTGAAAGTCAGGTTTGTATTTCCTTTTGATACGCCGGTCACTTTTCCGCGGTCGTCTACTGTCAGACGGCTTGTGTTACCTACAGTCCACTTGATCCAGTTATTGGCACAGTTAGCGTTTGAAGGCGTTTTTATGGGTGTAACGTATCTTACCTGCTCCGGAGCTATATAGAAGCTTGAATAAGACAAACCGGTGGCAGGTACATACCAACTGCAGTCAAAGAACCCCAAAGGTGTATAAGACGAACTGCTTACAACAAGGTAGTTATCGTAGATTATAAGTTTGAATCCGTTAAGGGGGGAACTAGATGCCGCGCATTCAAGCGCATTACCCTCAGACGAGTAACTCATCCACCATTTTTGATATTCATTTGATGATGAATACGTGCTTAAGGTGACAACCTGAGTAGACTCGTTAACGGTAAGGCATAGATTATTATTATAGTATGATCTTACGATCACCTTTCCGCTGTTCAGTTGCTGGATCTTCCATTTCTGATATAAATGACCGGTCGTGCTGCCGCTGTTATATCTTGTTAACGGAAGTGTGCCCGACGACGTGTTTGACAACAAATAGCCGTCATTATGCTCGACGATATAGTACAGATCGTCGCCTTCGGCACGGTTTTTTTCATACTTCTTTATCCGGGTAAAGCCGTTGACGTCTGCGCTTGCGTCACTTACACCGGGCGCATACTCCATGCCCGCAAGTTCGGCAAAAGTGAATACGTGCTCCGCCTCAGTCTGCGGCGAAAGGGAGAAAACGGAGATCTGACCGAAAACGATCAGGGCGGCGAGTATTGTTGCCATGAATAAAACTGCTTTTCGTTTCATGATACCTCCCTTTAATAACAAGCAAATTTAATATTACTTTCATTTTAATGATAACACATAATTGTGAAAAAAATGTTGCGTTTAAAAAAACAATATGTAAAAGCAGAGCCGATATAACTGTGTAACATGGCGCCGGGCAAAAAACCGGCAGGATCTTGTGATCCCACCGGTAGTTTTTTTAAAACATTATTTCTTTATCTCTTCGTTTATATACGCTTCGAGCACGTCGCCCTCGCGGATGTCGTTGAACTTATCGAGACCTATACCGCATTCATATCCGGAGTTGACCTCCTTCACGTCGTCCTTGAAACGCTTGAGCGATGAGATCTTATCCTCGAATATGATCACGGAGTCACGCAGCACGCGGATGAAGGACTTGTTCGTGACCTTGCCGTCGAGGATATACGAACCGGCGATCGTTCCGACGGACGGGACGTGTATCGTCTGTCTGACCTCGGCGTGACCGATGATGACCTCGCGGTATTTCGGAGCGAGCATTCCGTTCATGGCTGCCTCGACGTCCTCGATACAGCTGTATATTACCGTGTACGTCCTGATCTCGACGCCCTGTGCCTTCGCGGACTCTCTCGCCGTTCTGTCCGCCGTTACGTTGAAGCCGATTATGACGGCGTCGGACGCGGCGGCGAGCATAACGTCGCCCTCGGTGATCCCGCCGACGGCCTTGTGGATTATCTTTACGCGGACCTCTTCGTTCTGAAGCTTCGAAAGGGAAGCGCACACCGCCTCCGCCGAGCCTCCGACGTCCGCCTTGACGATGAGCTTCAGCTCCTTCATACCCGCCTTTTCGTCCGACATGAAGTCCTCGAGCGTCGCTCTCGTCCTGCTGCCGAGCTCCGCTTCCTTTTCCTTGGCTCTGCGCTGTTCCGCCAGCTCGCGCGCCATACGTTCGTCCGCTACCGCGTCGAACGTGTCGCCTGCCGAGGGCACTTCGGAAAGACCTGTGATCTCCACGGGGACTGAGGGACCCGCGGCCTTTACGTTTTCACCCCTGTCATTCTTCATGGCGCGTATACGTCCGACCGACGTGCCGGCGATGACGACGTCTCCGCTGTGCAGCGTGCCGTTCTGGACGAGGACCGTTGCAACGGGACCTCTGCCCTTGTCAAGGCGCGACTCTATCACGATGCCTTTTGCGGCTCTGTCGGGATTGGCTCTGAGCTCCTTGACGTCTGCGACGAGCAGGATGTTTTCAAGCAGGTCGTCGAGACCCATGCCGGTGAGAGCCGAGACGGGTACGCAGATCGTATCTCCACCCCATTCCTCGGGCACGAGGTCGTATTTCATAAGCTCCTGCTTGACCTGATCGGGATTTGCGTGCGGCTTATCCATCTTGTTTATAGCGATGATGACGGAAACGCCCGCCGCCTTCGCGTGGTTGATCGCCTCCACGGTCTGCGGCATGATGCCGTCGTCCGCAGCTACGACTATAACGGCTATATCGGTCGCCATCGCGCCGCGCAGACGCATTGCGGTGAACGCCTCGTGACCCGGCGTGTCAAGGAATGTGATGTCGCGTCCGTTTATCTTCACGCGGTACGCGCCTATATGCTGGGTTATACCACCCGCCTCGCCTTTTGTGACGTGGGTGTGGCGTATTGCGTCGAGCAGAGAAGTCTTGCCGTGGTCGACGTGACCCATGACGCAGACGACGGGAGCGCGTTCCTTGAGATCCTCCGGTTTGTCCTCCGTCTCGTCGAAGAGCTTCTCCTCGATCGTGACGACGACCTCCTTCGATACCGCGACGCCGAGATCGTCCGCTATGAGATAAGCGGTGTCGTAGTCGACGACGTCGTTGACGGTGAGCATGGAGCCCATCATCATAAGACGCTTCACGACCTCCGCCGCCGTTACCTTCAGACGGGACGCAAGCTCGCCTACGGTGATGGCGTCCGGGATCTGTACGTGGAGCTGCGCGTGCTTCGCGTTCTCGAACACCTCGCGCTTCTTCTTCTCCTTGCGCTCAAGCTCTTTATCGCGCTCGGTCTTCGCTTTGGTGCCCTTTTCCGGACCTTTTTCGTTCTTCTTCTTTATCTTCTGACGGTCCTTGCTGTAATTGCTGCTGTCGCGCTCGGATACGAACGTGTCCAGATGCTCGTCATATTTGCCGAGCTCGACGTTCGCGGACCTCGTGTCGATTATCCTCGTCTTCTGCTTTACGGGAGTGCTCTCACCGTGACCGCCGCCGCTCTGCGTGATGATCTTCGACTGACGCTCCTTCTCGTTCGGTCTGTTCTCGCGCTTTTTGTCGGGTTGCTTCTGCTGCTGTTTCTGCTGCTGCTTCTGCTGCTGATTGCGGAACTGATCCACACGGTTCTGCGGCTTTTGTTCTTCTTTCTTCGGAGCGTTGTTCTGCTGAGGCTTTTTCTCCTCTTTTTCCGTTTTTACGGGCTCCGCCGCCTTTTCGGGCTGCTTCTTATGCTCCTCGGGCTTCGTTTCCGCGACCTCCTCCTTCTTCGGAGGCTCCGGCTTCTTTTTCGGCGCCGGACGGTGCTCCGGCGCGACGTCTACGCGGCCGGCGAGATAGTCCTCAAGACCGGTGATCTGATTTTCCTCGGTCAGAGCGGAGAAGATAACGGCAAAATCCTCCTCGTCTATCGCCGAGGTGTGTACCGCGCCCTCACCCGGATGAGCCTTCAGTATGTTTATCAGATCGTTTGCCTTGAGCCCGAGATCCTTGGCTATTGCGTTGATCTTGTATTTTGCGTTTGCGATCATATATGTCCCCTTGCCGCGCCGCGGTCCTGACCGCATGCGGCTCCTTTCATATGAATTAGTGCTGTTCTTGAAGTGCTTTCTTTATCATTTCAGCGAAACCGACGTCGGTGATTCCGGCTGACGCCGTGCTTGCTTTGCCGACCGCGGCGCCGAGCGCCTCCGACGTATACGGAAGCCTGATAAGCTCTGTCTGCCTGTACGAGCAGCAGTCGCCGATCCGCTTTTCGGTGTTGCGCGACGCGTCGGACGAGAGCAGGGCAAGCTTTATTTTTCCGCCCCTTATCGCCTCGACCGTCAGCTCCGTCCCGGCGATCAGCTTCCCGGCTTTCCTGCAGAGGCCGACGCAGGAGAGTATCCTGTCACTCATTTCCGCCGATCTCCTGTGAGAGAAGCGCGTAAACGTTGTCCGGGATCTGTACCCCGAGCGATCTGCCGAGCCTGCCAGTCTTCGCCGCCTTCGAAAGACACGACGCCTTTTTGCAGATGTACGCGCCGCGACCGGAGCTTTTTCCGTTGCCGTCGACCGATATCACGCCGTCCGGCGAGCGGACGATGCGGATGAGCTCCTTTTTCGGCAGCTCCGCGCCGCATCCGGTGCAGTGCCTCATGGGAGGCTTTTTCGGTTCCATGTTATTCCGCCTTTATGTCTATCTTGCAGCCGGTGAGCCTGGCGGCGAGACGCGCGTTCTGTCCTTCCTTGCCTATCGCAAGCGAAAGCTGATCGGGAGCGACCGTTATCTTAGCCGAACGTTCACCGTCGAACACTATGCTCTTGACGGTGGCGGGGGAGAGCGCCGCGGAAATGTATTCGGCGGGATCCTCCGAGTATTTGATTATATCTATCTTTTCGCCGTGGAGCTCATTCACTATCTCCGCGATACGCGCGCCCTTGTTGCCTATGCAGGCGCCGATCGGATCGACCGATTCATCACGTGAATATACGGACATTTTTGTCCTTGAACCCGCCTCGCGGGTGATGTTCTTGATTATTACCGTGCCGTCCGCGATCTCGGGCACGTTGAGTTCGAACAGGCGTCTGACGAGACCGGGGTGTACGCGGGATATCGTTACGAGCCTGCCCTTCGCCTCTTTGCTTACTTCGGTGACGAAGACCTTGATGTGATCGCCGGGCTCGTAGGTTTCGCCGGGGATCTGCTCGTTTTTGATCAGTACGGCGTTGCTGTTGCCGAGGTTCACGATGATGGAACCGGTATCCGGGTCTACGAGCTCGACCGTGGCGTTGATTATCTCCTCACGCTTCTTTTCGTACTCGTCGAACAGCTTGCCGCGCTCCGCCTCGCGTATGCCCTGGATTATGACCTGCTTTGCGGACTGTGCGACCGTGCGGCTGAAGTTCTTCGTCTTTATCTCTTCCTTGACGAGGCTGCCCAGCACGTGCTTGCGGCTGATCTTCTTGGCTTCCTCAAGGCTGATCTCTTTTTCGGGATCCTCGACCTCGGCGACGACCGTCTTTACGCGAAAGACCTTGCATTCCTTCTTTTCCGGATCGAGCAGGACTCTGATGTCTCCGCCGGGGAACGCCTTCGTGAATGCGTTGATGAGCGCCGTTTCTACCTTATCGAGCATATATTCCTTCGATATGCCCTTTTCTTTTTCCAAAGCGTCAAGCGCGCTGAATAATTCCGCGTTCATTTTTTTCCGTTTTCCTCCTGGTTTATCGATTTGATATCAAAATATATGTTTACTTTTGAGACGGAGCTTCTCGGAAAAGAGTATTTCTTTCCGTCGGCTTCTATATTCACGTTTTCGTCGAGCGGCAAAAGCTCGCCGATATAAAGCTTGCTGCCCTCGTACGGCTTGTAAAGGTGGACCTCGACCGTGTCACCCGTGCAGCATTCGTAATGCCATTCGTATTTCAGCTCGCGCTCGATACCCGGGGAGGATACCTCAAGCGTGTAGCTCTCCTCGATCGGATCCGCCTCATCGAGCAGAGGATCTATCTCGCGGTGGAACCTTTCGCAGTCATCTATGCCGACGCCGCCGTCACGGTCTATCGTGTAGCGGAGAATGTATCTGCCGCCTTCCTTTACGTATTCCGTGTCCCATATGACATAGCCGAGCTTTTCCGCAACAGGCTCCGCAAGCTCCTCACAGATCTGTGTGATGTTCTTTTTCATGCTCCTCCATTATAATAGGGTGTGGCACCGAACCACACCCTCCTTCTATCATACTGTCAATGTATTATATCACATAAAATGAAAAAAATCAATAGTATTTCAAAAAAAACTTGCCCGTATTGAAAATATTTATCATACGTCCGGCGCAAAAATTTGCCGGAAGGGAGAGGCGACGTAAAGAAGAAACAAACCCACTTTGACATCTTTCGAATAGAGAAAGTGTCATAGTGGGTTATTTTCTTTCAGCTTGTTCTAACCGCTTTGATATTAAGAATGAATTTGAAAACAGCTAAATTGCTCGCAGTCGCTCGCAGCTAAATTATCTCACTGCCATCGATAGCTAAATTGCCGCTTTGCGGCAGCTAAATTGCCGCTTTGCGGCAGCTAAATTATACGCCTGTCGGCGTATAGCTAAATTGAAGCCTCACGGCTTCAGCTAAATTAAATTTGCCTGCAAGCTCGGCGAAGCCGAATTCAGCTCGCGGAGCGAATTTAGCTATGCGAAGCATAATTTAGCTCGCGAAGCGAATTTAGCTGCGGTGTACTTCCTTACGAAGTACACCGCAAGTCGGCGTTTTTTGAAAAAATACCGCCGTTTTTTGCCCTCACGCGCGTCTTTTTACCCCGGAAAAGGTTGACAATTCGTAAAAAATATGTTATAAATGTAATATAGCGACAAAAACCGACAAGCTCTCGCACCGCGAAAAGTACGCGGAAAAACAGATGGGGATATGAAAAACAAAAAATTCGGAATAAGGATAACAGCCGTTTTCGCCGCTGTCCTGCTCGTCATGACGGCGCTGCCTTACGGCGTTTTTGCCGCGTCATCCGATATGACGAAGTCTCTCTTTGAAGAAAGGCTTGCGTCATTTCGTGAAAACGTCTACGCGAACGGGTCGACGTACGTGGACAATGTACCCGAGTACCGCGGCTCACAGTGCTTCGGCTTTGCAAATCAGATCTCAAAATACATATTCGGGTCGTTCCCTACGGCGTACGGGTCAGGTAAAAAGCTGTATTCGAACAACTGGGAGATAAACCGCGGATCTGAGGCGCTCGCAAGTCTTCATATCGGGGATGTCGTCAGATACAGAAGCTCCGCCGCTGCCGATCATTCGATCTTCATCACCGGTATGGATGACAGATACGTTTATTTCTCGGACGCGAACAACGATCATCGGAACACCGTCCGCCACAACGCTCAGATGACTTGGGAAAAGCTGACGGACAGGATAGACCGCGCGCTCGAAAGCGATTCGAACTATATAGGCTTTGTCGCACACTATAAATACTGGGACGACGAGCCGGAGCAGATACCGGATGACACCGTATCCGTGTCGTACAACGCGAACGGAGCACGGATTGACTGCGTACGCACCGGAGACGTCTACTCGGTCGTGACGGCCGAGGGACTCATAATAAGGGACGCACCCGGTACTCAGGCGAACAAGATAACGACGATGAGATACGGCTCGATATTCCACGCACCGGACGGATACGAGCGCCCGGAGGTCGGCGGATATACGTGGGCAAAGGTCGTCTTCGGAGAGTACGAGGGCTGGTCCGCCGTCTCCGATCCCGATTTCTGCCGGGTAAAATGCCCGCTTTACGACACGGATCGTTTCGTCGATTCGGAAACGTCGCTGATACGTACGTCATCCGACGGCGAACTTTTGATACGCACGCTTGAAAACGGTGCGGCGCCCGACGATCCCGCGTCCATGGGACTTCATTTCGATGATAAGGACGCTGTCGGATGGTCGCTATCGCCGGACGGAGATCCCGTTTCGACCGAGGAGCTTTTCAACTCGTACTCGGGAAAGAGCGTCGTGCTCTATGCGGTAAAGGAAAAGGATCCGCCGGAAGAGCAGGGGAGCGATACGGGAGCAGATCCCGATCCCGAAAGACTGACTGTCAGCTATAACGCCAACGGCGGATATACCGAAAGCGGCAGGCTCGGAGACAGATATAAGGTAACGGCGTACGACGGACTGATAATCCGCGAGGCGCCGGGCACGGAAAACAAAAAGATCGTAACGATGAAGGCGGACAGTCTTTTCGACGTTTACGACAGTACCGCGAAAGTGGAAAAGGGCGGATATACCTGGGCGAAGGTAAAATTCGGCGAATACACCGGGTGGTCGGCGGTGTCGGACTTCTGCAGCATCGTTGAACAGATAAACGGCGGAGTTTACTGCCTCGGCGGCAACGGATCGGATATATACGTCACGTCGACCGGCGAGCGGCTCGAGCAGATAATAGACGGCGACTCGTCCCTGCTCGACCACGACGATCTCGGACTGAAGTTTTCCGGCATGGAATTCAAAGGCTGGTCGGAGACTCCGGACGGCGCGCCCGTAACGATCGGGGCGCTGCGTGAGGCTCACGGGAGCGGGAACGTAACGCTGTACGCGCTGTGGGAGGCTGTCCCGCAGGAGGACGAGCCCCTCAAGGGCGACGTGAACGGCGACGGCGCGCTCAACAACCGCGACGTTGTCGTCCTCTTCCGTTATCTCTCGGGCGAGGCGTATGAAGGATTCGACGTTTCCGCCGCTGACGTGAACGGAGACGGGACCGTGAACAACAAGGACATCACAACGCTTTTCCGCATCGTGTCTGAATAGACTCATGCGGCATACACAGATCCGGCTCAGCCGGGTCTTTTTTTCGCGCTTTTATGCAGACTGTCCGTGATATCATATACCGGGGTGAGGGGATGAACGGTGTGACTGTATACGGCGACGTGCTGTTTCTCATAAACTTTTCAATGGATTTCCTGCTGCTTTTCAGTACGTCGAAAATTATGCATCTGAGAGCGTCGGCAAAGCGTCTTCTGATATCGGCGGCGCTCGGCGGAGCGTACGGCGTGGCGGCGCTGTTTATCGGCAATACCGTGCTGACGCTCGTCTGTAACGCCGCGGCGGCTTATCTTTTGTGCTTTCTGGCGTTCCCGCGCGCCGGCAGGCTAATCCTGCTCAAGTGTACGGCGCTTTTCTATGGGCTTTCCGTCCTTCTGGGAGGCGGTATCGTCGCCTCGTATCTGCTTTTGTCGAAGCTCGGGCACGGTATAGCGTCGGACTCGTACGCGTATCCGCTCATGTCTGATATACCGCTCGGCACATTTCTGATACTCGGCGCGGTAAGCATGGCGCTCGCTTACGTCACCGGCAGGATCTTCGGACGTCAGAGCGGAAAACACGAGGTGAAGGTGAAGATCACGGGCGCGGCCGGCGCCGTGACGCTCACATGCCTGTCCGACAGCGGCGCGCTCGCGCGGGAACCGCTCTCGGGCTCGCCCGTGATATTCGCGGAGCTTTCCGCGGTGAGAGACTGTCTTGACCCGGAGCTTTATTCCGCGCTCGCCTGTGCGGATCTTTCAAAGGCGGCGGACGGTATGCGCCTGATACCGTGCGGCGGTGTGAACGGCAGCTCTGTGCTGCCCGGGTTTCTGCCGCTTCGCGTTGAGATCGACGGAGTCAGCCGCACGGCGGTCATCGCCGTCACGGAGAATACGGATTACGGAAATTATGACGGCATAGTCCCGTCGTCGCTTTGCTGATCAGGAAAGGATACATATGAAGCTTCTGATTTTCATTAAAAAGCTCTTCCGCGCAGATAAGATCGCGGAGCTTGACGCCGATAAGCTCATCTTTTACATAAACGGCCCGCAGACGCTGCCGCCGCCGCTTCCGGCGGATGAGGAGGCGGAGGCGATAAGACTGATGCACGGCGACCCGGAAAAGCGAAAGCTTTTGATCGAGCATAATCTCAGGCTCGTCGTATATATCGCGAAAAGATTTGAAAACACGGGCGTCGGACTCGAGGACCTCATCTCTATCGGTACCATCGGCCTGATCAAGGGTGTGAACACGTATGACGGCGAAAAAAACATAAAGCTTGCAACGTACTGCTCGCGCTGTATCGAGAACGAGATACTCATGTATATAAGGAAAAACACATATCTGAAAGCCGAGGTCTCGCTCGATGAGCCGATAAACGTCGACTGGGACGGGAACGAGCTGCTCGTCGGGGACGTGCTCGGGTCAGATCCGGACAGCGTTTCAAAGGACATAGAGGAAAACGAGGAGAGGACGATGGTCAAGCGTCTTGTGGGCGAGCTGCCGGAGAGGGAGAGGCAGATAATAGAGCTTCGCTTCGGACTGCGCGGCGGACAGGAGCTGACGCAGAAGGAAGTCGCGGATATGCTCGGGATCTCACAGTCGTATATTTCACGCCTCGAAAAGAAGATAATCGAGCGCTTGAAGGAGCGGATAGAGAACAGTCTTTGAGTTGTTTACAAATAATTTAAAAAAATCTCCGAAAATGCCTTGCAAAAACGGAAGTTTTGTGATATACTTTACTGTACGATTTTAAATCAGTTCAGAGGTATACCGGAAGTTTCGTGTATAAGGCAGTCTGAATGCCCCGACCACGGGATACGGGTACCGAAAGAAAGGAACGGTCATAAAAATGAAGGAAGGAATCCATCCTAACTATCAGGAATGCACGATCACCTGTGCTTGCGGAGAAGTTGTCAAGACCAGATCGACCAAGGGCAATCTGCGTGTTGAGATCTGCTCCAAGTGCCACCCGTTTTTCACGGGCAAGCAGAAGTTTGTTGACAGCGGCGGACGCGTTGATAAGTTCAAGAACCGTCTGAACGCAAAAGTCAAATAAGCACAGAGGCAAACGGGACAGGACGATCGGGTATCGTTTTGTCCTTTTTGTTTTATCTTCGGGAGACTGTATGGAAAAACTTTTTGAAAAAGAGAAAATAACAAAAGCGGTGCTCGTTTCGGTCCGTACCTCAAAGGATGACGAGCATGAGTGCGAGGCGAGCCTTGAGGAACTCGGAAGACTGCTTGAAACGGCGGGCGGAGAGCTTTGCGCGGAGGTCGTGCAGCTGAGGGAGTCCCCTGATCCGAGGACGTATATAGGCTCGGGCAAGCTCGCCGAGATAAGAGATATCTGTGAGAGCACAGGAGCCGGGCTCGTCATTTTCGACGGCGAGCTGTCTCCGGCGCAGATCAAAAACGCGGAGGACGCGATCGGCGACGTTACCGTCATCGACCGTCCGATGCTGATACTCGACATATTCGCCCTGCACGCAAGAACAGGCGAGGGAAAACTTCAGGTCGAGCTCGCACAGCTCAAATACACGATACCGAGGCTCTCCGGACACGGCACGGAGATGTCGCGTCTCGGCGGCGGCATCGGTACGAGAGGCCCGGGTGAATCAAAGCTCGAAAGCGACCGCCGCCATGTCAGACGCCGTATCGCCGCGCTTGAGGAGCAGATCCTCGAGATGGAGAAAAACCGAAAGACCCAACGTGAGAAACGTGATAAAAGCGGAATTTTCCGCATAGCCGTGGCGGGATATACAAACGCGGGGAAATCAACGCTTCTGAATTATCTGACCGGCGCCGGGATACTCGCGGAGGACAAGCTTTTCGCCACCCTCGACCCGACTACACGCAAATTCGAGCTCCCGTCCGGTACCGAGGTGCTCCTCACGGATACCGTCGGATTTATCAGAAATCTGCCGACGCAGCTGATCAAAGCGTTCAGATCCACACTCGAAGAGGTGATATACTGCGACGCGATACTCGTCGTCGCCGATATTTCGGATCCCGAATATGCGGCGCAGCTCGCCGTCACGGAGCAGCTGATAAACGAGCTCGGCGCCTCTGACAAGCCCGTGATCTACGCGTTCAACAAATGTGACGCGCGCGAAGACGGCTTCACCATGCCAGCGGGGATGAGGAACAGAGAGGGAGTCTGCATATCCGCGCTCACGGGGCAGGGGATGGAAGGGCTCGCCGCGCTGCTCGACCGCACCGCAAACGACGGCAAAACGACCGAAACACTGAAGATCCCGCAGACAAAGGGCGCCGTACTCAGCTATCTGTACGCGAATGCAACCGTCCTTTCGGTCGAATACGGGGACGCGGACACGACCGTCAGCGCCACACTCGATAAGAAGACGCTCGGCGCCGTGAGGAAGATGCTCGGTGCCTGAAATGGATAATAAACCGTATAAGACCGTCGCGCACGGCGCCGCGGCGGAGTACGTTGAAAAAAGATCGCGCTTCATAGCGACGGTGTCGCCTGTGGACGACGATGACCGGGCGCGTGAGTTCGTCGCGGCGGTAAAGAAAAAATACCCCGACGCGAGGCATAACGTCTACGCGTATCTTACGCTCGACGGCATGACGCGCTACAGCGACGACGGGGAACCGAAGGGCACGGCAGGCCTGCCGGTGCTCGGAGTCCTGCAAAAGCAGGAGCTTTACGGCGTCGCCGTTGTTGTGACGCGGTACTTCGGCGGCGTCCTGCTCGGCGCCGCGGGACTTTTACGCGCATATACGAAGGCGGCGGCGGACGGCGTTGAGGCGGCGGGCGTCGTTACTGTAAGACCGTACAGCCGGATAAACGTGAACGTGTCGTTTTCCGACGCGGAGCGCGTCAGATACGAGCTGTCGAAGCACGGCTTGCCCGAATATGACGTCGACTACTCGGAAAGCGTCACCTTCCGCCTCCTCGTACCGGAGGAAAAAACGGATCACCTGATCGCCCGCCTCACCGAGCTCACCGCCGGTAAAGCGGATATCATCCGCGCCGGCACCGAAATGCACGCGTAAAACAGCATAACCGAAAAACGCCTTAAAAGCAAGAAAAACCGGTCGAAGCAAGGATCGTATTCCTTCTCCGACCGTTTTTTTCAGTTGAATAAACATCGTCAATCCCTGACAAGTTCGAAATCGATCCGTCTGTCGGGAAGACTGACGTCGGTCACGCGGACGGTGACGGGGTCGCCCATGCGGTACGTTTTTTTCGGCGTTATGAGAGCGTATATCGACGGGATGAACTCGACGTTGACAGCGCCGAGCCGGACAAAGCCTTCCGCGCCGCAGCCGATACGCGCGAAGAAGCCGTACTGCGTGACGCCGGTTATCACGGCGTCGTGTACAGATCCTATCTTGTCCTTCATATAAGCCGCCATATAAAGGCTGTCCATGTCGCGCTCGAGCTTCGTCGCCGTATCCTCGCATTCGGTGGACCGTTCCGCCGCCTTCTGCGTATACGACCTGAGCGCGCGCTCGCGGTCGTTCTCACCGTGCAGGAGCAGGGTCTTTATGATCCTGTGGACAACAAGGTCGGGATAACGCCTGATCGGTGAGGTGAAGTGGCAGTAGCATTCGGCGCCGAGCCCGTAATGCGGCGACTGTGTGCTTTCGTATCTCGCCTTCATCATACATCTGAGGACCATATACGACATAACCTCGCCCTTGCCCGCGTCTCTTGCCGCTTCGAGAAATTTCTCGGTCGCCTGAAGCGTGATCTCATCGCGGTCGAGCGCCGACGCGTCAACGCCGATCGATTCGGCAAACGATCTGAGCGACTTTATCTTCTCGGGATCCGGCGCCTCGTGTATGCGGTAAACGCACGGCAGCCCGCGCCCCTTCAGAAGCGTCGCAACGCCCTCGTTCGCGGCGAGCATGAACTGCTCGATCATACGCTCGCTCACGCCGCGCTCCTCAATGAAAGCGTCCGTCACCGTCCCGTCCGGCGCGACTGTGAAGCCGGTCTCCGCGGAATCGAGCTGCAGCGCGTGACGGCGTCTCGATTTTGAATCGAGCACTTCGTAAAGCGATATAAGATCCTCAAGCCCGCCGTTTTCGAACACGGGCTTGTATTTTTTGTAAAACCGGCTCTTTTCGCCGTTTTCGATCACGTCGTTCACCTCGGAGTAAACGCCCCTTACGCGCGATCTGATCACGGTTTCACGTACGGTGCACCCGGTGATCTCGCCGCTGCGGTCAACGTCGATGAACGCGGACAGCGTGTATCTGCCGACGCCGGGATTGAGAGAACAGGCGCCGTTTGAAAGCGACTGCGGGAGCATCGGTATCACGCGGTCGGCGAAATAAACGCTCGTGCCGCGCAGAAACGCCTCATCGTCGAGCAGAGAGCCGTGCTTCACGTATTCGGAAACGTCCGCGATGTGGACGCCGAGCTCGAATCCGTCACCCTTGCGCTTTACGGAGATCGCGTCGTCCATATCCTTTGATCCCGCGCCGTCTATCGTGAAGATCTTTTCCTCACGCAGATCGAGCCTGTCGCGCTTCAGTACGCGCCGCTTCGAAAGCGTCTCCGCCTCCGCCGTGACCTCGTCGGGAAACCGGGTCCTGATCCCGGCGCCGTCAAGCGCGGCGAAAACGTTCGGATAAAGCTCCTCCGCGCTGCCGTACGTACGGATTATGTTCCCGTACGCCGGCTTCTGATTCGTCGTGTCGGGATAAGTCACTATCTCGCACAACACCTTGTCGCCGTCGACTGCGCCCGAGAGATGCTTCGGTGAGATCAGCGTGTCGAAGCTGAGCTTTTTGTCGTCCGGGATGACGAGGTGCTTCACCGTCAGCCTGTTGCCCTCACGGCGGCTTATATATCTGTACGTCCCGGTGAACGTGACGGTGGAGCGTGCGGCGACAGAGGTGACGTGCGCTTCAAGCTTTCCGTCGTGCGTCTCGGTCGTGAACCTGACGCGGTCGCCCGAGACGGCGTCCTTCACGAATCTCGCAGGAACGAAAACGTCCGCCGTGAAATCACCCTGATCCGGATCCGCGGTTATGAATCCGTACCCGTCACGCGAAGCGGAGAAGACGCCCGTGTAGACCTTCCCGCCGCGTTTTTTCTTTTCTCTGTTCTTTGAATCGAATTTTTTCAGTATTCTTTTATTGCGGTTTTTTTTCATATTTTATCCCGTATATACAAAAACGGCGCCTCGGCGCCGGTCTTGTATGTTTTCTTTTATTCAGCCTCGGCCGTAACGTCCGCTGCGGTCGTTGCGTCAGCCTCCGTTGTGGCATCGGCTTCCGTCGTGACGTCTGCGGCTGTGGCAGAGTCGGTATCGGTGTCGGTCACTTCCGCCGCGGTCGTTTCGGGAGTCGTGTCGGTGCTCGTCTTCGGATGCTTGCTCTGATACGTCATGAGCAGCCAGAAAACGATGACTACGATGGCAAACGCGATCGCGATGACCGTAGTGATCTTGGCGAGTTTTTTGTCCTTGGAACGCTGCTTGTTCTTTCCCGTGTAGTTTTCGGGGCTTCCGCCGGAAATAGCCTGAGAAAGCTTATTGGATCTTCCGCCGGTCTGGAAAAGGACGAAAACGATAAGCGCTATCGCAAGAACGATAAGAAGTATTGCAAGTATGATATTTAAGATCTCCATTATTCTCCTCCAAGGTAATATCTTCGTAAAATATCAAGCCGAAAGCGGACTTAAAAAAGCCCCGCAACCGGATAAGCAGAGTTATTATATCACAAACGTTTGAAAAAAGCAATACAAAATCAAAAAAAATCTGAAATTTTTTAAAAGCCTCAAACTCCGCTGATTTTTTCAGCCACATAGGCCAAAAGAGGCGCCTTTTCGTTCTCCACGCGATCCGATATCACGCCGTCGAGCGCGTATCTCAGAAGCTCGCCGACAGCGGGACCGGGACGGACCCCGAGCCCCTTCACGTCGTTGCCGTTGATCGCCAGGTCGCGCACGTCGAGCGCGGTGCCGTTCTCCTCTGTCTCGCAGAGCGTGTCGTACGCCGTGTTCAGATCGGTCAGCCTGTGATACAGCCGCGGATCTCCGGCGAGGACGTCCGCACGCTTGAGCTTTATGACGTCCTTCAGGATCTTTATGCCGGTCTTCGAGGCCAGCCGCTTGAGGCTGATCTTGTCTGACGGGTCGACGTCTGAGCCGCAGTAACGGATGATGCGGCAGACGTTGTCGCACAGCGCTGTGGGGCAGCGCAGACATACGAGCGCGTTTTTCGCCGCCGTGTCGCGTATCACGCAGACGTCGTCACGCCCGGAGGGTGCGGCGACCGTGTCGTGCAGAAGCGCGGCGAGCCTGAGATGCAGGAACGGCTCCGTGTACGACAGACTGCCGACGGTATGAGCGTACGCGTCGCCGTCGAGCGCGGAAAGCTCCGGTATCACCGCGGTTATCACGTCGCGGTATTCTTCGAGTATCATCCTCGCGCCGTCGCCGCATACGAGGCGGCAAAGCTCGGAGAAGACGCGCTCGGCGGAGACCGTTCTGATAAGCTCCGCGTTTTTATGTATCGACTCCGCGGTGCCGCGCTCGATCGCGAAACCGAGCACGGCGGAGAAGCGCAGCGCACGCAGAAGACGGAGATGATCCTCAGAAAACCTCTCGTCCGGGTTGCCCACGCATCTTATGATCCTGTTTTTTATATCGTCGACTCCGCCGAACGGATCCGAAAGTCCTTTTACGGGCGAATACGCCACCGCGTTCACGGTGAGATCCCTGCGGCTCAGATCGTCTTCAAGTCTGCGTGAGAAAAACACGGCGTCCGGATGCCTGCCGTCGGTATACGATCCCTCGCGGCGAAACGTCGTTATCTCTACGGGGTAGTTTCCGACAAGCACCGTCACGGTGCCGTGGCGGATCCCCGTTTTTATCACTTTGTATCCCTCGAATACGCGCTCCGTCTCCTCGGGCGTTGCCGACGTCGTAACGTCGTAATCGTGCGCCGGCTTATCCATGAGCATGTCGCGCACGGCGCCGCCGACGAGATACGCTTCGTATCCCGAATGACAGAGCTTTTCGAGGACCTGATCTATTTCAAAAGGCAACTCAAACATCAAACGGCCTCACATTCTTTCCGATACCATTGTAACGCATAAAAAGCAAGGGTATATTACGGCGGTGTAACATTTATCATAATTTGCGTGTAAAGACTTGAAATTTACCGCGGCAGGTGATAGAATATATCAAAAAAACCGGGAGAACATGATGAAAAGACCCGTTATACTTATATTCCCTACAAGAAAAGACGATCTGACGGCGATGAGCGTCAGATATACGGACGCCGTGCGCTGCCACGGCGGGATCCCGCTCCTGATACCTATGAACACGGACGCGGAAACGCTTGAGGCGATGTGCGAGAAGGCGGACGGATTTCTGTTTTCCGGCGGCGTCGATCTCGACCCGTCGCTTTACGGAGAGGAGAAACTGAACGACACCGTGGAGGTCGACCCCGTGCGCGACGCGCTCGAGATGACCGGACTCGGGATCGTTCTGAAAACGAACAAGCCGATCATGGGCATCTGCCGCGGGATACAGAGCGTGAACGTCGGCATGGGCGGAACGCTGTACCAGGATATACCGTCCCAGCGCCCGTCGGACGTCTGTCACAGGCAGTCGGCGCCGGCGACCGAGCCGACGCACGAGGTGCGCACGCTTGAAGGCACGTTCCTGCGCTCGGTCTCGGGCGAGCGTTTTATGACGAATTCGTTCCATCATCAGGGAGTGAAGGATCCGGCGCCGGGACTGCGCGTCGCCGCGCTCGCGGCGGACGGCATGATCGAGGCGCTTGAAAGCGTTGACGACCGCTTCATACTCCTTGTACAGTGGCATCCCGAATTCACGCACTCGTCGGACCCCGTATCCGACGCGCTGTTCGCGTCGTTCATCGAAGCGGCGAAAGCGTGACGGCATAAAACAAGAGCGGTTTTTGCCGCTCTGTTTTGCTTTTATTTGCCGTCATCCGGCATCACGACCGCGCCGATACCTACCGCGTATGGCAGCGCAGCGCCGTCCGGATCCGTGAGTTTGAGCGAAAGCCCGACGTATACAGCCGGCTTTCCCTCGTGCATAAACGCGAGGACCGTATTGACCATATGGCCTGTGTACCATCCTCTGACGGACCATCCCGCTTCTTCCACCGCTTTGAATATCCTGTTCTGTGCTATTGCCACGGTCTCTTCATACGTAAACGGATAATCAATTCCTGAATGATCATTTTCTTCTTCATATCTATATGTGTAGTAGCCTATATATCCGGTATCGAATACGGATACCTGGATCCAGTTGTCGTTGAACGCTATCCCCTCGGTCGGTTCATAAAACCATCTGAGGTCGCAGCGCCCGATCCCGATCGGATAAGAGCATTTGAATCCGTTGAATTTATCAAAGCAGAGCCTGTCGCCGAGATAATCCGTCACGGCTTTTTTGAGCGCCTCGCCGTCTTCGAAATTATCGACTTCGACGCGCCCGATCGCTGATCCCTGAAAATAGCAGATGTTTTGGTTTTCATCAAAGCATACGCTGCATTCACACGGTGCGGATCTTTCGTGTCCGAAAACCTGATTGACGTAATCGTAATCTATATATGTATAATAATGGTACTGATGACCGTTATCGCCGATAAAAGAATTCTGATACCGCAGATCGATGACCTTACCGTTATATTCTATGGTCTTTTCCTTTTCGATGTCATCGCCGTCGAGTACGACTCTTTCGCTTTTTATACCGACCGGATATTCAAATTCGGATATCAGGTTGAACGGAAACTTTGTTCCGAGTGTACCTTCAAACCCGGTGATGAAGGCTTTATATCCCGAAAGAGAGGTGACGTCGATCTGATCAGGATTTCTGATCGGATCGTCCGTTATATCGTCTGCGGCGTTCGTGCTTTCCGAAGTCCCGGCGGCTTTACCGTCCGTGAGATCGCCCTGAAGTGACGGATCTTCGGACGTTGTGATATTTGCCGTCGTCGTAATATCGGATCCGCTGTGCCGTGGATCATTTGTGACGCATGAAGTGAGTATGAAAACTGCGATGATCAGTAAAACGACTGTTCTTTTCATTTTTTGACATCCTTGATCGTTTGTATTTTTGATCCGAACGCCGGATCGAAGCGATCGGATCGGATCCGATTCCGGCTTGCGGAGACTCCCGCGGTAATTATTATACATTGATCGAACACGGAATTTGTTGAATAAATATGATCATAATGTTAATACTGTGCAAAAAAAAACAAATGTATGCTTTCACGAATACACATTGAAAAATTATACATGCTTTTGCCCCGTTGAAAAAAAGCTTTTGTCCTTTCTGCGCGTAAGCGGAGAGTCTGCGCGTAGGCGGAGAGCTCCGATGCCCGGTACGACGAATTTTTTCAAAAAATGCAGGATACTGTATTGACAAATTGCATTTTATGGTGTATAATCACCCCGTCAGGTGAAAAAGCGTCCGCATAATGAGATTACGGACACTGTAAACTTTTAAAATTCGAGCGCCCTCGCCTGAGAGGGCGCTTTATCCTTTTCATGTTGGAGGAGAGTATGACAAATTATATTTTTGTGACGGGCGGCGTCGTATCGGGGCTCGGCAAGGGGATAACCGCCGCGTCGCTCGGCAGACTTCTGAAGTCCCGCGGACTGAAGGTCGCGGCGCAGAAGCTCGACCCTTATATCAACGTAGACCCCGGGACGATGAGCCCGTATCAGCACGGGGAGGTGTACGTCACCGAGGACGGCGCCGAGACTGACCTCGACCTCGGACATTACGAGAGGTTCATAGACGAGGATCTGAACAAATACTCCAACCTCACCACCGGGAAGGTATACTGGAACGTGCTCAACAAGGAGCGGAGAGGGGAATACTTAGGCTCCACCGTCCAGGTCATACCCCACATAACGAACGAGATCAAAAACTTTGTATATAACGTCGGGAAGCATTCGGACGCCGACGTCGTCATAACGGAGATAGGCGGGACGATCGGCGATATAGAATCGCAGCCTTTCATCGAGGCGGTAAGGCAGATCTCGCTCGAGGTCGGACGGGAAAACAGCCTTTTCATCCACGTGACGCTCGTCCCGTATCTCAGAGGCTCCGACGAGCATAAATCAAAGCCGACGCAGCACTCGGTCAAGGAGCTGCAGGGAATGGGCGTCAACCCGGATCTGATCGTCCTTCGCTGTGATGAGCCGCTCGAGGAGTCGATCTTCAAAAAGATATCGCTTTTCTGCAACGTCCGAGAGGATTGCGTGATCGAGAACATAACCCTGCCGTGTCTGTACGAGGCGCCGCTCATGCTTGAAAAGTCCGGGTTTTCGTCGGTCGTCTGCCGCAGGCTCGGGATCGACGCCCCGGAGCCGGATCTGTCAGAGTGGCGTGAAATGACGGAGCGTATGAAGTCGCCCGTCGGGACTGTCAGGATCGGTCTCGTCGGCAAATACGTACAGCTTCACGACGCTTATCTTTCCGTAGCGGAGGCGCTGCGCCACGCCGGGTACGGCATCGGCGTCGAGGTCGCGATAGAATGGATTGATTCGGAAAAGCTGACGTGTGAGAACGCCGGAGATACGCTCGGCGCCGTTGACGGCGTTATAGTCCCCGGCGGCTTCGGCGGGCGCGGCATAGAAGGGATGATCGCCGCCGCGCGTTACTGCAGAACGGCGGGAAAACCGTATTTCGGCATCTGCCTCGGGATGCAGATCGCGGTGATAGAGTTCGCGCGCGGCGTCCTCGGGTATGAAGACGCGGATTCCGGCGAAATCTCGCCCGGCTCATCCCATAAGGTGATAGATTTCATGCCCGGACAAAGCGACGGCATAGACAAGGGCGGCACGCTGAGGCTCGGCGCCTATCCGTGCTGCGTCCGTGAAGGGACAGTGCTTCGCCGCTGTTACGGCGAGTCTCTGATAAGCGAGCGCCACCGCCACCGTTATGAGTTCAACAACGAATACAGGGAACGGTTCGAGCGCGGCGGTATGACGCTTTGCGGCGTATCTCCGTCGAACGATCTCGTTGAGGCCGTCGAGATAACGTCTCATCCGTTTTTCGTCGGCGTGCAGTACCATCCCGAATTCAAGAGCCGCCCGAACAAGCCCCATCCGCTTTTCACCGGGTTTATAAAGGCGAGCGCCGGAATATGAAAAAACGCGGCAAGGGAGAGGCTGCGTAAGGAAGAAACAAACCCACTCTGACATCTTTCTATTATTGAAAGTGTTATAGTGGGTTATTCTCTTTCAGCTTGTTCTAATCGCTTTGATATTAAGAATGATTTTGAAAACAGCTAAATTGCTCGCAGTTGCTCGCAGCTAAATTATCTCACTGCGTTCGATAGCTAAATTGTCCCTAAATTCGCCTTTTTCAGCTCGGCAAAGCCGAATTTAGCTTGCGAAGCAAATTTAGCTGGGCGAAGCCCAATTTAGCTCGCCGCAAGGCGAATTTAGCTATGCGAAGCATAATTTAGCTCGCGAAGCGAATTTAGCTGCGGTGTACTTCCTTACGAAGTACACCGCAAGACCGCGTTTTTTTCAGTTGTTTTTTATGAATTCGAGGATGTCGTTCATCACGCGATCCTTGTCAGTCTCGTTCAGGATCTCGTGCCGGTCGTTTTCGTAGAGCTTCAGATACGCGTTCTTGCCGTACTTTTTGTACGTCTCATACACCTTTCGCGGGTCCTTGCCGAAATGCCCGATACCGTCGTCTTTGCCGCTGAATATCCCTATCGGAAGACTGTCCGGGATCGCCTTGACGTTCGCCTTTTTTGTCGCGTCACCCATCAGCTTTATAAAGCCGTAGTAATATCTCATCGACGATTTTCCGCCGCAGAGCGGATCCTCGGCGTACTGACGTCTGATCTCCGTATCCTTTGTGAGGAACGAATCCGGTGCCTCGTCCTCGTCCGGGAATTTCGCGCTCGAAAGCGCGACGCCCGCATGCGGCGCTATCGCCTTTACCGGCGCCATGACGCCCTGTCCGAGACGGCAGAGCGCGTGCGGTATCGTCAGCGTTCCGGTAAGCACGGCGTTCTTTATCCCCGTGTTGAGCTGTACGAACCTCTGACCCAGTACGCTTCCGTAGCTGTGGCCTATGAACGTGATAGGAAGACCGTATTCCTTCTTGAGGTATTCGTTTATGAATACGAGGTCTCTGACCGTGTCGCCCACGTATTCGCCGTCGCAGTAGCCCGAGTTGTTGTCCGTTTTGCCGTAGCTTCTGTGGTCGTCACCGAAAACTATGTATCCGTTTTTATTGAGGAACCGCGCAAAGCCGTCGTATCTGCCCAGATGTTCGCACATGCCGTGGCAGAGCTGTACGACTCCGACCGGATCCTTCACGTCGTCCCAAAGGTATGTGTAAAGCTCTTTTCCGTCAAATGATCTCATGACTTTCTCCCGCTGATTTTTTATAATTATAACCCCGAAAACGCGTTTTGTCAACACAATACCGGACATTAATGAAGAATTCTGAATTCATCATTCATGATTTTGAATCCTTATGGTATTCGTGCACAAGGCTTCTGTACCCAAGCGCCTTCATGTCGTCGTACGTCACACGGAAGCGCGTTTTTTTACGCGAACCGGATATTATGTACCGTATACAGTCCTGAGCGTAAAGGTCGATCTCGTGCAGGCTTTTGTCCGTGTTTATGACTGAGAAGAACCAGCGGCTCCAGGAGAGCTCGTTGCCCTGCGGGTCGTCGAGGAGCTTGCGGTTGAAGACACGGATGAAAGCGGCGGCGGCTCGCTCCGGATCGGAGTCCGTCCTGTTGTACCAGCGGACGAGCGAACGCGCCTTGCGCCGCATTTTCTTCTTCAGCTTGACAACGGTCACCGGCGCGATGTCCGTCACGCCGTCCGAGCAGATGAAGCCGAGAAAAACGAAGCCCTCGTCCGGCTCCCCGTACGTCTCCTTTTTCGGGTTGACCGTGAGACCCGCGCGGGAGAGCGCGGAATTTATGTATTCAACGTGTCCGTCAAGCTCGTTCCTGTCCTTTGCGAAGACTATGATGTCGTCTGAATACCGCGCGTACGGTACGCCGTCGAAATGACGGTCGAGCTCCGAAAGGTAAAGATTCGCGTAAAACGCGGACAGCGGCGTTCCCGCCATGATCCCCTTTTGTTCCTCCGTCACCCTGCCGCGGTCTGTCACGCGGCTTTCAAGCAAAAGAGAAGAGAGGAAAGAGAACAAACGCGGGTCTTCCCCGGTCACCGAGCGGAGAAGCGGGATAAATCTGTCAAGCGGTATTGAGTTGAAATAATCGTGTATGTCGGTCTTATAGCTGTACATCCCGCGGGAAATCCTTCTCAGCCGCCGCACCGCGTCCTTTGCCGTCCTTCCGGGACGGAAGGAGTAGAGGCCGGGGGAGAAAAGTCCGTCGTACCTGCGGAGGAGAAGATGCGTGAGCAGCTTCAGGGTCGTGTTCTCGTCGTCCGGGTACGTGTAGACCGTGCGCTTTTTTTCGGAGCCGACCTTGCTTATAACGCTTTTTTTCGGCAGCGGAAAAACGCCGCCCGAATCGATCGTATCGCAGACGGGCAGATAACCCGCCCGGTCGATGAAGCCGCGCAGCTCCTTCAGGTATGATCCGGGGCATGAGAGCCCGGATTTATATTCGTAGAATTTTTCCCATACTGCGGGATCTCTCAGCTTGTCGAGCAGTGACATTTTCAAAAATATAAAAACGGAAAGAGAAGACTTTAAAGCCCGTATAATTACGGGATGTACCGGGCCGTACACGGACGGGCTGCCTGCGAAGCTCCGTTATCGTCCGTGCCTGGTCCTCCGCAGGCGCACGTGGCGTTCTCTTTCCGCTTTTTTCTGTGTTTTGTCAGCCTATGGCTTCTTTGATACGGGTGACTACGTATTCACGCGTGTTCCACCAGCCGTCATGGTTGTGGTAGAAACGGCAGTAGCCTATACCGTTTCTCCGGCACTTCTCGCGCAGCTTCTTTGAGTCGCTGCCCTGATGCATGACCTCCACGACGCAAACGGTACGCCCGAGGTCGAACAGCGTGTACACTATGCGCTTGCCGCCGGGCTGAGGCTCGGCTTTGAGCTGATACTGTGAAAAGTCGTCGCGGAAGATATGCTCAAAGTATTCTCTGTAGGTGCCGTTGTAGTTGTACTGGTTTTCTTCCGCGGGCATTCTTTCACCCCATGAAAAACCGGAGGGGCCGGAATCGGTGCTGTCATAAACGGGGCTCGGGTCCTGCGCCGGCGCGGGCGCTTCTTCCTGCTTCTTTTCCTCTTTACGATCTTCCTTTTTATCGGAATTCATAAGATTCTTGAGCAGATCGAGAGCTGTTTTTTCGGCGTCTTTGCTGCCGCCGAACAGTTTAGATAAAAATCCCATTTCCCAATCTCCTTGTTTTTTTATATAGGAACCTTTTTTCCATTATAATTCAACTGCGTCGAAAAGTCAATATAAAATACACAAAAAATGTAAATAAATCACGGCTTTTTGAGTGTTTCAGTTATGTTTTCACCGAAATATTTTTTAAAAAGACGGCTGACGTAATTCGGATCGGAGAAGCCGTACTGCGCCGAAGCCTCAGCGAGAGTCACGCCCTTTGACCGCATCAGCTCGAGAATGTTTTCGAGCTTCAGCTCGTTCGTGAATCTGATGAGCGATCTCCCCTCCGATTTTCTGAATACGGCGCAAAGATATTCCGGAGTTATACCGAGGCTCTTTGCCGCCGCGCGCTGGTCCTGCATCTCGTAAATATGCTCGTAAACATAGTTTTTCGCCCTTTCGGCGTAGAGCCGGTCGGAGGGTGCCGCGCCTTCCGCCGGGTTATCCGACAAAAGCTCCCCCGCGATCTGGAAAAACAGCCCGGCGACGCGCAGCGTGTCCGTCGGGTACATGGTATGGACGCGTATCGTTTCGTCTATCAGCCGGCGGCATCTCTGAAAGATCCTTTGAGATCTGACGATCAGCGGAATTTTGTGCAGATATGAAAACCCCTCCGGAGAATAAAAACATACCGTGTGATGCTCATGAGGTAACGGCGCGTCGATCTTAAGCGGCGAGCCGAAGAAATTGCATACCATGTCCCCCGCCGCGGCGTTTCCCGAAACGTCGCCCTGACGCACGGAAAACGAGCCCTTTGTTATACATGTTATCTCGATCCTGCCGTCCGCGCAGGGAAGCGCTGCCGCGTATCTGTCGGATGCGAACCTGTGAGCGAAAAGTATCCTCGGAAGATCGGGAAGTCTATTGTCGTCCATATCGTCACCTCCGGATCTATTGTACAACAATATCTTAAAAATGTCAAGATTATTTCTATATTATCCATTGTAAAAGCGGCGCTGTACGTGGTATACTTACGATGTAATGAGTTTTATGAAGGAGCCTTATATATGAGCGTCATAAACGATCTTAAAAACGAGATGAAGAACAGACCGGCGGGCGTTTTTTCACCGGAGCTTTTCCGGGCGCGCGGATACGCGGAAAGCGAAAGCGAGTCTGACCACGGCGCGCGTGCCGACGGTATCGCCGCGCTTTTCAGCCTTCCGTCGCCGTTCATTTATAAAAATGACCTGATCGCCGGAAGCATCCGGGACGTTTTCGCGGAGGCTTCGCCGGAAGGAAGGCAGAGCGCCGCGGAGACGGTATCGAAATATCCCGAACGCGGTTTCGGCCGCAACGGCGACCACTTTGCGGCGGATTATTTCACAGCCGTTAAAGAGGGAGTGCCGGGACTTCTTGCAAAGATAAATGAATCGATCGGGGCGCACGCGGAAGAGCCCGAAAAGCTGTCTTTTCTGCACAGTATGGAAAAGACCGTCCGCGCCCTCTCAAAGAGACTTTCAAATTACGCAGACGCCGCTCATTCCCTGATCGGAAAAGACGGATACGACACGGAAAAGCTGTCGTTTATAGAAAATAACTGCCGTGCCCTGACCGAAAGGGCGCCTGCTACGTTTGCCGAGGGACTGCAGCTCGTCTGGATGATACACAGCTGCTTCGTGCTTGAGGGCAGATATGCGATGGCTCTCGGCAGGATTGACATGTATCTTTACCCGCTGTACAGGCGCGACGTTGAAAACGGCACGCTTACGGATGAATTCGCGGAATCGCTTCTTTCAAACGCGTTCGTCAAGATCTGCGAGAGCAGATACAAAGGCGGCGACGACGTTGTGAACATCTGCATAGGCGGCGTTGACGAGGACGGGAACTGCTCAGTGAACGGGCTGTCGTACTGCACGCTGCACGCTGTGCGAGACGTAAATATGCCCGGACCTAACCTCTCAGCCCGCATAACGCCCGACTGTCCCGACAGCTTTCTTGACGAGTGTCTGAAGGTCATCGGCACCGGTCTCGGATATCCGGCGCTCATGAACGATACCGTCAATATGGCGGCGCTTTCCCGCAAAGGATACGATATAAAGGACGTACGCAATTACTGCATGGTCGGCTGCATCGAGAATTTCATAACGGGAAAACAGCCGCCGTGGGTAGACGGCAGATTCGATCCGATCAGATATCTCGAATCCATCCTGCGCGATTCCGACGCGGAAACGCTCGATTCGATAGGATCCATGGATGAATTCATGCGGCTGTACGAGAAAAAGCTTGAGGAGGGCGCCGCGCAGTACGCCGCGTGGATGCACGCTGTTTCATACGTTGAAGATCCTTCGTCAATGACGTCTCCGTTCATGTCCTGCTTCTGCGACTGCTGCATAGAGCGCGGGCTCGATATAAATATGGGCGGAGCGAAATATCCGTCGGTACACGGCGCGGTCCTCATGGGCATCGGAACCGTGAGCGATTCGCTTTCAGCGATCGAGGACGTCGTTTTCGACCGCCGCGCGGTTACGCTGTCGGAGCTTGCTGATGCGCTCAGGGCGGATTTCGAAGGATATGATGAACTGAGAGCGCTCGTGCTCGCCGCTCCGAAATACGGCAACAATGACGAATACGCGGATAAGTACGCCGTATGGTACACGTCGCATCTTTCGGATATCTTCGACGGATACAGGACGAACGACGGCGGCGCGGTCTATACCGCTATGGCGGCAAACATTTCAAATATATACGCGGGCCATGAGCTCGGCGCCACGCCGGACGGCAGACTTGCGAACAAACCGTTATCCGACGCCGCGTCCCCCACGTACGGCTGCGACGTCCGCGGCGTCACGTCTACGCTTCTGAGCGTATCGAAGCCGGATTACACGCGCTGCGCCTGCGGCACCGTCGTAAATCAGAAATTCTCCCCGTCCGCCTTCAAAGACGGCAAGCGTGAGAAGCTGGCGCAGCTGATACGCGTTTATTTCAGCCGCGGCGGTCAGGAGATACAGATAAACTCAACCTCAAGAAAGGTGCTCGAGGACGCGAGAGTCCATCCCGAACAGTATCGGTCGCTCGTCGTCCGCGTGTCGGGCTTTTCGGCTTATTACGTCACGCTCTCGCCCGAGGTACAGGAGGATATCCTGAGCCGCACCCAGCACGACGAGCTATGACGAAGATCAACGTAAGCAATATCCAGCGCTTTTCAACGGGTGACGGTCCCGGCATCCGCACAACGGTTTTCTTCAAGGGCTGCGTCCTGCGCTGTCCGTGGTGTCACAATCCGGAGACGCTGTCGCCTAAGCCTCAGACGCTCAGCTATCCCGGCGGCGTCTCTGTTTCGTACGGCAGGATGATGACGCCCGGTGAGATCGCGGACGACGTATCCGAGGACATCGAATTCTACCGCGCGGGCGGCGGAGGCGTGACTCTGAGCGGCGGTGAGCCGCTTCTGCAGTACGAGGGCGCCGCGGAGCTTTCGTCGCTTTTGCGCGGGCGCGGGATAGACGTGCTCGCCGATACCGCCGGATGCGTGCCGTGGCGGGCGTTTCAGTCCGTTCTGCCGTTCATAGAACTGTACTATTTCGATATAAAGACCGCGGATCCCGTTAAATACGCGTCGATCGGCGGCGACATTACGCTCATTGCGGAGAATCTTCAAAAGCTTTTATCGTCCGGCGCCGACGTCAGGGTCAGGATACCTTTCATACCCGGCTTCAACTCTTCGGATGATGATTGCCGCGAGATCTGCCGCCTGCTTGTGCGGGCGGGCGCCCGCAGAGCGGATCTTCTGCCGTTCCACAGGCTCGGAAGCTCAAAGTACACTGCGCTCGGACTCAAATACGCGTATAAAGACGTAAAGCCGCCGTCAAAGGATACGATGGCGCACGCGGCGGAAATATACAATGAATATCTGGAAACAAACATTGAATAGGAGGATCATATGAAAGCAAAAGCTGCGGTTTTCAACGGAGCGGGCGTACCGTTCGAGGTCAGGGAATTCGAGGTGACGGAAACGCCGTCCGGCTACGGCAGATCAGAGCTTATCGCAAGCGGAGTCTGCGGGACCGATCTTCATTTTTACAGAGGCACGCTCTCCGTCGGCACTCCCACCGTCATAGGCCATGAATTCGTAGGACGTCTTGTCGACTGTGATCCGGACGAGGCGGCGGCGTACGGACTGAAGGCGGGCGACAACGTGATCGCCGATATCGCCGTCCCGTGCGGAAAATGTCTGCTCTGCAGAAACGGAGACGACGCCAACTGCGTCAATATGTCCGTGACGAACGGCGGAAGCATATATGAGCCTCCGTATCTCTTTGGCGGCTACGCCGAGGTGAATTACACGCCGCTTACAAATCTAGTGAAGATCCCGGACGGGCTCGACCCGAAGATCGCCGCCATGTTCGCGTGTCCCGGGCCTACCGCGATACACGCCGTCAGGCTTGCGAAACAGGCGAATATACGCATAGACGGGGATACTACCGCGGTCGTTCAGGGGCTCGGTCCGGTCGGCACCTTCGCCGTCATGTATCTGAAAACGCTCGGCGTCAAAAAGCTGTACGCGATAACCGCGGGTGACAATAAAAGCAGAGAAGAGCTCGCTTACAGACTCGGTGCCGACGAAGTCCTGAATCTCGACCGTGACGGCAAGGATCGCGTCACCGAAAAGATACGGTCCGAAAACGGCGGTCTCGGCGCGGATCTATGCTTTGAAGCCTCCGGCGCGCCCTCAGCCGTCCCGCAGGGCATGAACATGCTCAGGAACCGCGGAGCGTATCTCATCCCCGGACAATACAGCAACAACGGCGGAGTACACGTCGAGCCGCAGCTGATCACGTTCAAGGCATTGCAGATGATCGGATCGTCGCAGTATTCCATGATCGACGTGCGTGATTATCTCGATTTTCTCTGCGCTCATGAAGAGCTTTATGAAACGATCCTTTCACTCGGGACATATTACAAGGTAAGCGACGTGAACCGTGCGTTTGAAGATGCGCTCGCCGGCAAAAACGTAAAGACGCTGCTCGTGAAATGAAACCGGCGCATGAGATCATGCGTCAAAAAACGCTCCGGGCAAAAGAGCTTCAAGCGCTCGGTGAGGACGCCGCGCGTACGCTCACAAAATACGGGACATAAACAGAAAAAGCCGGTATTACGCTGGTTCCCATAAGGGTGTTTTCCCGATTTGCTTGAAGCTGCTCGAAAAACACTGTTTGGAGGATAATTTTTATGCAAATATTATCTACGTTATATTGTGACAATATACCTGAAAATAAGAAAGATTTAGACCATTTTTCAATCGATTATAAGTTTTTCACCGGGTATGACAATAAAGAATATTTAAGCTTTGAAGTATCAAGCGATAATGAGTATTTTGAAAGAGCATTTGAACTGAAAAATTGTATGATCGGAATGACAAGATATGGGTTTTCCAATGAAGAGCTTGATTCTGCAAAATGGCTATATATGGACAGCAAATGCAAAAAATTTGATATCAATGAGGATGTTGATACATTTGAATTCGATATGTGCCCCAAAAGCGAAAACATATATCACTACAAAAGACAAATTAATCCGTATGTTTTTACAAGCAGGGTAAAGTGGAAGCCTAAAAATAATTTTTATTCTGCATTTGGCGGGGGTGACGATATCTTTTGCAGCCCTGAAGCCGTAAGTCAGTTTAAGCAAAACAATATCATTGGAATTGATTTCGGAGTTGTCAATCGAAAAGACGGTACGGCACGTGACGACGTCTATCAAATGCTTTTTACAGAAAAATTAATCAGAGAAGCGCTGTATTTCCCAAGAGGATTTGTACATCCCTGCTGCAGAATCTGCGGAGAAGAATTGACACATCTTAATATGCCTACAACGTTATGGTATATGATGGGAGTTATTGAAGATAAATTGCCTAAAAACGTCGATGCGTTTATGACTGAAGACAAATTTTGCGAACACGGTCAACAAGTTTTTATTGTATCACAAAAAGTTCGTTCAGTTATAAAAAACATGAATGAACGCAATATTGATTTTATACCGTTAAAAACAATTTGATTAAAACCAGCCAGATAATTATGGCTGTTCTCTTATGGGTGGTTCGGTTTTTGTCGTTTTTCTCCCAATCGGCTGGTTCTCTATCATCTTTATGATAACCAGCCTTTCAGCCGGCTTTTATCGTATCATGTACTTGAAAAGTTAAAAAAGATGTATTATAATGATCATGCAGTACAAAGAACGGAGATCATATGATGGAAAAAAGCAGATTCTTTCCCGAAATCAACGGTAATTTCGGCTTCGGATGCATGCGCCTGCCGATGAAGGAGGACGAGGTCGATTATGAGCAGTTCTGCCGTATGGCTGACGCCTTCATCAACTCCGGACTCAATTATTTCGATACGGCGCACGGATACATAAACGGCAAGAGCGAGACTGCGATACGCGACTGCGTTTCAAAACGACATAAAAGAGAAGAGTTTTTGCTGACAGACAAGCTCACCGAGCCGTATTTCAACAGCGAAGAGGACATAAGACCGTTTTTCAACGAACAGCTCAGACTTTGCGGAGTCGATTATTTCGACTTCTATCTCATGCACGCCCAGAACAGGGAAAACTATAAGAAGTTCAAAGCCTGCCGCGCGTACGAGATCTGCTCGGAGCTGAAAAAGGAAGGTCTTATCCGCCATCTCGGAATCTCATTCCATGACAGCGCCGACGTGCTCGACATGATACTCACGGAGCATCCGGAGATCGAGATCGTCCAGATACAGCTCAATTACGTCGACTACGAGGATCCTTCGGTGCAGAGCCGCCTCTGCCGCGAGGTCTGCGCAAAGCACGGCAAGCCGGTCATCGTCATGGAGCCGGTAAAGGGCGGAAACCTCGTTAATCTGCCGAAGGAGGCTGACGACGTGCTGAGAGCGCTCGGCGGCGGCTCCAACGCCTCTTACGCTCTGCGCTTCGCCGGAAGCTTCGACAACGTCGCGATGGTGCTTTCCGGCATGAGCAGTATGGAACAGATGGAGGACAATCTGTCGTCGATGTGCGACTTCAGACCGCTTGACGAGAGCGAGCTCGAAGCCGTCGGCCGGGTCTGCGCCATATTCAGACAGATGGGCGGTATCCCATGTACGTCGTGCAGGTACTGCATAGAAGAAAATCAGTGTCCTGTTGATATAGTGATACCGGAGCTTTTCTCGGCTTACAACGCTTACAGCGTCTTCCACAGCTGGAATACGAAGATGTATTATCACAGCACGCTGACGAAGGATCACGGAAAAGCGTCCGACTGTATCGGCTGCGGCGGCTGTGAGCACGTTTGCCCTCAGCATCTCGGGATCCGCGATCTTTTGCGGGATGTCGCGGGAGTATTTGAAAAAAGATAAATGATATAAAAACACGGCTGAAACGGGGATCGGCTCCTCCGTATCAGCCGTGTTTTTATAATACCATGATTTTATTGCTTTTCCTCGGGGACTTCCTCACGCTTCGGCGTACTGCCGAGGACAACGTCGGCGAGGACGCAGTTGGAGAAGGCGTCGACGGCGCATTGAAGCGCAAGCTCCGCGCCTGTCTTGTCCGATTCCACGGGATAACTGCCTTCAGCGCCCGACAGGATCGTGCTTATATACCTGACTGATCTGTCAAGCTTCTCACAGAAAAGAGTGTATAACGCTTCCGCGTCCATATCGCTCTGAAGGAGCTCAAGGAGCGCGCCGATCTGTGATATCGAAAGCACGCGCTTAAGTACGCATATGATGAAGATACGGGAAATATGCTCCTTGCCGTATCTTTTCTTTTTCGGAGAGGGCACGACCGACGCTTTCACGTAGTTGTTTATCATCGACGCCGTCATCCCGTCGGCGCTCATGAAGATGCCGAAATGCTTTGATACGAGCGTCAGCACCTGATCCATATAAAGCTCGATCTCCGGCAGCGCCTCCCAGCGCGGGCAACTGAACGATCTGAATTTTTCTATATCTTCCATTTTACTGCCTCTCTTTTTTTATCATGCCCCATTATATCATAAAAAAATTCATTTGTCAATAGCGAAAAAAGCCTTGACATAATCAAAACTATGTGTTATAATGGTATCGAAAACCAGATGATATAAATAGTATTGTGAGGTGTAGTGATATGGGAAAGAAATATACTGTTAACGTTTACGGCGATTCTGTTCTGAAAGGTGTGCTTTACGATCCAGAAAAGGGCAAATACGTCCCCGGACACGGGACGGCGCTCAACGCGATAAAGGATCGGTTTTCGCTCGATATCAGAAATTTCTCAAAATTCGGCGCTACGGTCGACGACATAAGACGGCTGATCATATCGGATCTCAACAAGGGCTACGGCTGTGATATCATAGTGCTTGAGACAGGCGGAAACGACTGCGATTACGACTGGGCGAAGATCTCCGCGGATCCTGACGGCAGACACCTGCCGAAGATCGGGATATATGAGTACGAGGAGAAGCTCACTTCGCTCATCAAATTCATAAAAGAGCGGGGAATAACGCCGATAATAGCGACGATACCGCCGATCGACGCGGAAAAATACCTGAACCATATTGTAAAAAACGGACTGAGCAGGGAAAATATCGTGCGCTGGATGGGAGGCGATCCGCAGCTCATCGCACGCTGGCAGGAGCTTTATTCGAGCGTGAACGAGGCTGTCGCGAGAAAGACCGGCTGCCGCGTATGCGATTGCCGCATACCGTTCCTCGGCAAAAAGAACTACGGCAGGCTGATGTGCGACGACGGGATCCATCCGACAAAAAAAGGACAGACGCTGATCGCCGCGTCGTTCTACCGCTTCATAATGCAGAATTATCCGGCGCTGACCGTGCAAAACTGAAAAAAGAAAACGCACCGCGAAAGCGGTGCGTGATCTCTTTTATTCTGCGTATACGTTTACGCGCTTCTTGCCGCCGACGGCTATGTCAAACTTGACGGTGCCGTCTATCAATGCGAACAGCGTATCATCGGAACCGCGGCCGACGTTCAGGCCGGGATGGATGTGTGTTCCGCGCTGGCGAACTATTATGTTGCCGGCAAGGACAGACTGTCCGTCACTCTTTTTGACGCCGAGTCTCTGAGCGCGGCTGTCACGGCCGTTCTTGGTAGAACCGACGCCTTTTTTATGCGCGAAAAACTGCAAGCTGAGTTTTAACATTGCTTTTTTTCCTCCTGCATTCAGATTTGCTTCACCTGCTCGTCTACATCAAGGTACTCGTAATAATCCTCAAGCATATCATGCAGCTGATGATAGTAACCGAGAAACAGAGACGCTATGGCGTAGTTTTTCTTTTTGTCGCTCTCGTATTTCGGGAGAGCGCCCTTCGCCACGACCTCTATATCCGTGCTTTCCTCGTCGATCGTATAATCGATCGGGGAAGCGAGCGCTACTTCAACAGTGTTGATGATAAGCATCGTCATCGCCGATATCGCGGCGCAGACAATATCCTTGCCCGCGTCCTCGTAACCGGAATGACCCGTTTCGCGGAAGCCGTAATAGATCCCGTCCTCCGTTTTATAGAAGGTAATTTTGGTCATTACGCGTTGATCTTTTCTATTTTGAGCTTGGTGTAAGGCTGTCTGTGGCCTTGTTTCTTCTTCTCGTTTTTCTTGGATTTGTATCTGATGACGTAGATCTTCTTCGATTTTCCGTTCTTCTCAACGGTAGCGGTGACGGTTGCGCCTTCCACCGTGGGAGCTCCGGCTACGAATCCGGCATCTGTAGATACGGCAAGTACACGGTCAAAGGTATAGCTGTCGCCTGCCTCGACCTCGAGCTTTTCAACGAAGATGGAATCACCCTCGGCTACCTTGTACTGCTTTCCGCCTGTTTCGATAATAGCAAACACGATTGTATCCTCACTTTCCATAAGACTCGCTGTCGCAGGTAATCCGTTCCGGATATTTATGACCTGATTTCATGCGGCAAAACATTATAACCCATTCCGCCGGATTTGTCAATCCCGGCAGGAAATGTATTTGTAAACAATATGTTAAATCTGCTTTTCAGCCGCCTTCAGAGTGTTCTGAAGCAGCATCGTGACCGTCATCGGGCCGACTCCGCCGGGTACCGGGGTGATCGCCGCCGCCTTTTCAAAGCAGCCGTCGAAGTCAATATCGCCCTTCAGCTTCCCGTCCGCCGTGCGGTTGATGCCGACGTCTATCAGAACCGCGCCTTCCTTTATCATATCCGCCGTGATAAAACCGGGCTTGCCGACCGCCGCGACGATTATGTCCGCTCTCCTTGTATGTGAGGCGAGATCCGCGGTCTTCGAGTGGCAGACGGTGACCGTGCCGTTTTTGTGCATCAGAAGCGCCGCCATCGGCTTGCCGACGATATTGCTCCTGCCGACAACTACGCAGTCCTTTCCGCAAACTTCTATACCGGAGCGCCTCAGAAGCTCCATCACGCCGGCGGGCGTGCAGGGAAGAAGATCGTAATCTCCCGTCAGTATCCTGCCGACGTTTTCGTAACAGAACGCGTCCACGTCCTTTTTCGGGTCGATCGCCAGTATGATCTTTTTCTCGTCGATCCCGCGCGGGAGCGGCAGCTGCACGAGTATTCCGTTCACGCCGCTTTCGCCGTTCAGCTTTTCTATCAGCGAAACGAGAGACGATTCATCCGTATCTTCCGGAAGCCTTATTACCTCGGATCTTATCCCGACCTGCTCACACGCGCGCGCCTTGTTTCTGACGTAGACCTGCGACGCGGGATCCTCGCCGACGATGATGACCGTCAGAGACGGCGCTTTGCCGTACTTCGATATAAAGCCGGTGACTTTCTCTTTTATTTCCTCTCGGATCTGTCCGGAGATCGCTTTTCCGTCAATTATCATTGCCATGATCGTCCTCCGGTGTTTTCTCGGCTTCGGGCTTGGTTTCTTCTTCCGCTTCCGCTTCGGGCTCGGCTTCTGTTTCTGTTTTCGTTTCTGTTTCTGTTTCTGCTTCAGCTTCGGCTTCTGCTTCCGCTTTTGCCTTGGCTTCGGCTTCAGCCTTCATTTTCTCGGCTTTTTCGTCGTAGTACGCACAGGACGAAACAGCCTCGGGATCCTTTCCGGCTCTTACGGCAAGCGCGATCAGAAGCGCGGTCCCCGCGATAAAGCAGAGGAAGCCGACCGCCATCGAGATCCTTATATGCGTTTCCGGGATGAAAAGCGAATCCGTACGCAGCATTTCAATGAAACCGCGTCCGAGTCCGTACCAGGTGATATACATGAGAAACATCTGCCCGTCGAATTTGCGCTTTTTATAGAATATATTTATTATGATAAACCCGATAAGGTTCCAGATGCCCTCGTATAAGAACGTTGGGTGGACGAAGCCCTGCGGATCTATCTTCATGCCGAGCGCCTGTATCTCGTCCGATTTTTTCTGTACGTATTCACCGAGGTATTCAACAGTACCCTGAAGGTTCTCGCCGATGCCGGTGCCCTGGACGACGTACGATCTCATGCCCCACGGAAGCGTCGTATTGCAGCCGAACGCCTCCTGATTGAAGTAATTGCCCCATCTGCCGAGGATCTGACCGATCATCACGGACGGCGCAATCGCGTCAAGGACGCGCAGTACCTTTATCTTCTTTACCTTTGATACGACGATCACGGTTATCACGCCGGCAATTATGCCGCCGTATATCGCAAGTCCGCCGTTCCAAATGGCTATAACGTCCTTAAAGGTCCGGTAATCGGACAAATTCGTCAGAACGTAATAGAGCCGCGCTCCGATGACGCCGAATATCACTATGAATATTGCGTAATCATACATGTCGTCGATCTTGATACCGAGCTTTTTTGCACGCCAGAACGCGTAAAGCGCGGAGAGGATGATACCTATGGTGATAACGATGCCGTACCAGTATATCGGCTTTCCGAATACCGTGAAGGCGACGGGCGAAAATTCGAACGATACGTTCTCAAGCCCTTTGAACGTTACGTGATACATTTTATTCCTCCTTATATTGTTCCGCTACGGTGAACGCGCAGCGGTCCTTGCTGTACAGAGATCTGAGATATCCGAGCGCCGAGGCGCAGTCAAGCGACGATAAGAGATCGGGATAAGCGAGCATATCGTCGTGAAGCAGCTCAAACGAAAGCAGAGAATAGGCGACGGAGCTGCTGCTTTGCAGCGAATAGATGAAATTTGCATAGAACACTTTTTTCGTCCGCTCGAATTCCGATTCGTCAACGCCGTTTTTCAGTGCGTCCTCGATGACCTTGATTATTCTTTTTTTGACGGTGAACGGGTGTCTGCTTTCGCCCGTGACCGTCAGATATGCGGTGTCGCCGCCGTAGTTGTAATAGGCGTTTGTGTCACCCGAAATAAGGCCTTTTTCATAGCAGTCGCAGTAAAACGCGGAGCTTGCGCCGAAAAGCATACTGCAAAGTATGGACAGCGCCGCGCCGCGCCGCCTCATACCGGCGGGATCGGACGACGGAGAATCCTTAATACCGAACGAGAACAGAGGCTCGGATATATCCATTTGTATCCGGCTCAGTCTGCGGCAGACCTTTTCAGGCTCCTTCGGCGGAAGCTTTATGACCGACGGGTATCTGCCCTCCGGTATCTGCTCGTCCATGATCCCGGCGATCCTTTCCGGATCGGCGTCGCCCGCTATGACGAGCGTCATGTTTTCCGGACGGTAAAACGCCGTATGGCATAAGTACAAAAGCTCGGGTGTGATCCTGCCGATCGACTCGACCGTGCCGCCGACGTCGTATCTGACGCCGTTTTTGCGGTACATGCACTTCATCAGCTCGTTGAAGGAGCGGCTGTCCGGGTCGTCCTCGTACATGTTCAGCTCCTCGGCTATGATCCCGCGCTCGCGCTCTACCGATTCACGGCTGAAATGCGGCGTGTGGACGAAATGGAGCAGTATCGAAAGCGATTCGTAGAACACGTCCATGGGCGAGCTGAACGTAAACGAAGTCGACGTATGTGACGTGAAGGCGTTTGAATCGGCTCCGAGTTCGGAAAACAGGCGGAACGCGTCGCCTCCGTCCTCTGTCTCAAACAGCTTGTGTTCGAGAAAATGCGCCACGCCGGCAGGCGTTTCGACGACTTTGCCGTCGACCGAGAAGCGCATATCGGCGCCGCCGAAATCAGAGGAATAGACGGCGCACGCGGACGTGTATCCGTTCGGTGAAACGAGCACCTTTACGCCGCTTTTGTGGCGGAAGGAGACGTAGCTTTCGCCGGACGGCTCGTGTACGTGCCGGGTCAGTTCATATTTCATTTGCGGCGCCTCCCTTCAGGTGGTATACCATATCCGGCAGAACGGAGAAGGCGGCGCGCGCCGCGTCATCCGCCGTAACGCGGTCAAGCCTTGAAATATATTCGTCGACGGACTCCGCGGGAAGACCTCGTAAGGCTCTTATCAGATACCATCTCGACAGCCGCGACGGCGAGTCCTTTATCGACAGAAGATCGTTTTTAAGCGTCAGTCTGCATCTTTTAAGCTCTTCCGCGCTTACTCCGCGCTTCATCAGCTCGAGCTGCGAACGTATCTCGCTCTCCGCTTTTTTCGCGTTTTTTCCGTCAACACCCGCGTAGATCACGTATTTCTTCAGATCCGTCATTGGAGACGCGGAAACGTAGTAACACAGAGAAAGCTTTTCGCGCACGTTTTCAAACAGCCGCGACGTCGGATTCTGGAAGAATATCTCGTTGAACAGCGCTCTTTCGGCTTCCTTGCCGTCGCTCTCGTCACAGTCGAGATCACAGCCGACGCATATGACGTCCTGCTTGATCGGAGCATCCTCGGTTATCCTGCGAAGCCTCTTCGGCGGCGCGGAGAAGTCCGGCGTTACGGCGTTGCCGTTTTTGAGTTCTCCTATCCTTTCCGCGACCTTGCAGGCGAATTCTTTTACGCGGTCTGCGCCGTCGGACAATACCGCGCATATCCTCACGGGACACGCGGAAAGTATGTTTTTGTATACCTCGTAAATTTCCGCGGGCGTTGCGGAGTCAGCGTCCGCGACCGTGCCGAGACGCGGTGAGAAGCGCGGCTCGCGCCGCATAAGCTCCTTTGTGCACTGCATCACCGCGTAGCTTTGACGCATGTTTCTTATCCCGTTTATCGCATCCTTCAGCTGCTCGCGCTCGCTTTGAAACACCTCTGCGGAAAAGCTTTCCCCGTTCACATCCGGATCGAACAGGATGCTGTAAAGAACGTCAAGGGCGCCTGACGTGATGTCGGTGCCGTCTATCGAATATCTGTTGTCGAGCGAGCGGATCGAAAACGTTACGAGCTGGGAAAGTCCGCAGCGTGACGTGTCCGCCGACAGCTGCGCGTCGTATAATCCGTCAAGCGCGATATTCAGCTGTTTAAGACTCGGATAAGCCCGGCAGCTGCGCGACAGAACGCCGGAGAGCAGCGCGTAATCGGACGCCGCGCGAGAGCCCGTGTCTCCGATATAGGTAATGCTTACCGTGTTTGTTTTGAATTTTTTGTCGACGATGACGCAAAGCTCAACGCCGTCTTTTATTTTGTGGCTTTCGTATTGCAAATAAATATTACCGTACTTTCTTCATTTTGACAGTCGGCTGCAGGAAATATTTGACGCGGCGAGTGATGAAATCGGCGTCGACCGCCTTCTTTTTGTCGCCGAGCATCAGCTTTCCGAGAAACGATCTGTCCATCATTTTATATAAAAAGTCGTATCCGGGCGCCTCCTCCCACTTTGCGGAAACGCCGTCCTCCGTCTTTTCAAGCGTTATATATCTGATATTCGGCAGCTCCGGGAACGTGATCGTTATCTTCATTTTCCCGCCGCCCGCGTCATACGCGCGCGCGGACGTCAGTATGGATTCGCCGCCGTATTCGATACAGCCGGGGACCTCGTGACCGATGCCGAATTTTACCGTGTGCGCGGTCTCACCCTCGAGCGTCGTGAGCTCGCCCTCACCGCCGTTCACGCTGAGAGTGACCCGCTTCAGCCCTTCCGCAAAGTTGTTGTGGACCGCTTGATATAGCTCCGGCAGGATCGAAAGACCGAAGCCGTCGTTCCCCTGTATCTCGTAAACGCCGTCAAGCGCGGGAAGGGAAGAGGAGCCGCCGTATTTGTACGCGTCGCTGTTGTGCATCACAAGAGACGGCTCGAGCGCCCTAAGCGCCGCAAGCGCCGCGGGATCCTTTGCCAGCCCCGCGCGCGGACGGTACGGCGTGCCGAAATATTCCTCGACGATCGAGTAAAGCGCGCTGTTCTGGAACGTCTCGTCTATGCCCGCCGTCGTCGCTATCATGATGTTCGTCCTCGGAAAGACGATCAGGTTCTGACCGAACATCCCGTTGAACAGGAACGTGCTCCTGTCCTCCTTGCACCAGACCTGATAGCCGTAACCGTAGATACCGGTCTCATCCGGGGTGTCGATCTGCTTCTTCGTCGATTCTTTTATCCATTTTTCCGAGAGCAGGCGCTTGCCCTCCCATACTCCGCCATTCAGGTAAAGCTGACCGATCTTCAGAATGTCGTCGGGGTAGTAATAGATGCCCCAGCCGCCTTTTTCGATGCCGCGCGGACATTTTTCCCAGAATATGTCACGGATACCGAGCGGCTCGAAAATACGCTCCCTCAAAAGCTGCAGGGTACCTTTTCCGGATATCCTCTTTACGATAGCGGAGAGGATATACGTGTTCATGCTGTTGTATTCGAACTGAGTTCCCGGACGGAATTTCACGCCGGATTCAAGATAAGCGCGCACCCAGTCTGTATCGGTGACGGCGCCGGCTTCGTTGAAGAACACGCCGGTCTGCATCGTCAGAAGGTGGTGGATTGTCGTGTTTTTGTGATTGATCCTCGCGGCGGGCGGCGCGTCCTTGAAAAAGTCGAGCAGCTTGTCGTCAGGCGAGATCAGCCCGTCGTCAAACAACAGACCGACCGCGAGCCCGGTCAGCGATTTTGCGAGGGAGTGAGAGACGTGCCAGATATCGGTCGAGTACGGATAAAAATGAGCGCGTGATATGACGTGCCCGTTCCGGGCTATGATCACGGTCTGCATCTTTATCGAATCCTCGCGGGCAAGACGTTTGTAAAACTTCATTATCCTGCCGCTTTCGATACCGACCTCCTCGGGATCGGCCGCGGGAAGAGCGTCCGGTGTGCGGCACGGGTAAGGAGGTCTTCTTTTTTCTTCCGCGACAAAGCTCTGTACGTTTGAATTCCTTCCGAACCACGCGGAAAAAACGTGTACTGTGTTTTTTGAAAATGTCAGATCCATAATAACCTCCGCTCCCGTTTTAACTTATTATATATTATCTTTTCTTTTATTTGGTGTATTGGCGGTAAATTTTCGTGATCTGCGGGCGGGAATATGAATTCAAAAAACCGCCTTGCGGCGGTTTTTTGATATTAAGTCAGCTTATCTGATCTTCTTTGCGACTACAACGCCGGCGAGAGCTACGCAGGCTACAGCCGCGATGGCTATAACGGAAGCGTCAGCGGTACCGGGGTTGGAGGGCTGAGGATCGGCTGCAGCAGCGGCGCCGATGAGCATGATCTCGGGATGAGTCTTGGTGGCGTCGTTTGTCGCGCAGTTGGTGTCTATCGTCCAATCGCCCTGGCCGTCATAAGAACCGAGAACGAACCAGCCGCCGTTACCGGAAACGGGCAGGAAGGAGAGCGTGTAGTCGCCGGCGGGGATGGTCTTGCCGAAATCGGTGTCGTACCAGGCGTCGCCGTCTACGGGGATCTCTTTTTCCGCAAGAACGGTGTCGCCCTTGAGGATCTGAGCCTTAACTACGGTCGGACCTTCGTTGGACGTGGTCGGGTTGCAGAGGTAGTAGCCGTGGATGCCGCTGAAGTTGCCGGCAGCCGTGAAGCCTATTTTGATGTATTTGTCGCAGCCCTCGGCGATGGGGTTCATCCACCAACCGGTAGAGTGACCGGCAGGTTCGCTGCCGCCGAGCCACTGGTCTGCGGATTTCTCGGGTTCGGGAGCGACGGGAGTCTCGCCGGCAGCGGGGCCGGTGTAGGCTTTCGCGTCATCCTCGGATGCGAACAGAGCGATCCAGGCGATGTCGATCGTGTCGCCTTCCTTGAGGCTGCCGTTGTTCAGCGGGTCAAGACGGCTGAACTTGCCGGTCCAGTTAGCGCCGGACTGCTCAAGATCGCCGTAGCACATATGCCAGTTGCCGTCGTTTTCGATATTCGTGAATACCGTGTGCGGCTCTGCGCCTGCCATATAAGCGTCGATCGTAGCGGCTTCGGAGGTCGTTCTGTATTTTATGACCGCGAAGTGATTGGCAACGTCCGTCGTGACGTCGGGCGAGAGATAAAGGTGCGGATCGAGGTCCACGGCTGTGAATCTGGCGAATTTCTCTCCGCCTTCTTCCTTGAGCTCAAAGCTTACGCCGCTTTTCGTTGTGTTGGTCTCAGCGGAAAGCTGTTCAGCCGTGATGAGGCACTTCGCGTCAGCAGCTGTCGACGTGACAGCGAACAGAGCGACAGTCATAACGACCGCTATCGCAATAGCAAGAATTTTCTTCATGTTATACCTCCTGTATATATTGTATAATTCATGCTGATTTATTTTAGCACAGTTGTTGTATATTGTCAATAGTTTTTTTATTTTTTTGAGCTTTTTATTTATTCAAAACCGGTGTGTTTCCCGGGATACGGACCGAAAATGACCGGTGTTGAGCGAGAGCCGGGAGAGAGCCGTTTCGGCGTCCGCTTCGTATATCATTGCGCGTTTGATCAAAAAACCGCCTTGCGGCGGTTTTCTCAGAGTGAAGACAAACTCCCTCAGTCATCCGGGAAGCTTCCCGGATGACAGCTCCCCCAAGGGAGGAGCCTTGTTTTGCGTGTCACGACGTTCAGTCGTGACGGAAGGAGTAGAATAAAGAATAAAAACTTTGTCTGCAAGTTGAAAAAACCGCCTTGCGGCGGTTTTCTGATATTCAGTCTGAATTATCTGACTTTCTTCGCAACGACTACGCCGGCGAGAGCTATGCAGGCGACAGCCGCGATAGCGATGACGGAAGCGTCAGCGGTATCGGGGTTGGAAGGAGTCGGATCGGCGGGAGTGGGATCCTCAGCCTTGTTTTCACCGGTACCGACGACGAGTGTGAATTCGGGCTTGAGATCTTCGGTCGTTCCGTCTTCATACTTTGCGATGATCGCCATCTTGTATGTGCCGTCGCCGAGCTTATCGATACCGGTGAGCTCTAAGGCGCTTTCGTCAGTGCCGAAACCGGCGTGACGGTTGAGAGAGTTATCGGCCATTCCGAAGTATTCGCAAAGACCGGGTCTGTCTCTGTAGTTGTCGGCGCATTTCTTTTCAGCTCCGTCGATTGTGTAAACGACTTCCTTGAGGTTGGAATTCGTCTCGGTGTTCATCGCCCAGCCGAGGATATAAAGCTTGTCGCCGACCGCGATCTTGACTTCGTCCGCGGTTTTGATCGGATCGTCGGGCATGGTGGTCAGAGTGTTGGCGTTGATGTTGAGTCTGTCGAGACTGAACTGAGCAGACGCGGCAACACAAAGAGCGGCGGAGAATACCGCTGCGAGAATAACAGCAAGAATTTTTTTCATAGTTACCTCCTGATTTTATTCATGCTGGAGCAATTATATCATGTTGAGTGAGTTTTGTCAAGACAAAAAACCGCCTTGCGGCGGTTTTTTGTAATTCAGTATGAATTATTTGACTTTCTTCGCGACGACTACGCCGGCAAGAGCGATGCAGGCGACAGCCGCGATAGCGATGACGGAAGCGTCAGCGGTATCGGGGTTGGAAGGAGTCGGATCGGTGGGAGCGGGATCGTCAGCCTTGGGGGTGATATCCTCAAGGGTCTTGCCGTTTTCGGCGGAGTACTTGACGGTCCACATGTCTTCGACGGTGCCGTCAGCAAGCTTAACGACAGCAACGACTTCCTGTTCGCCCTTAAGTACCGGAACCTCGATTCTGAAACGAACGGATTCGCCTACGCCGCCGCACTGAGAAGCGATGGTATCGTTGTCTTGTTTGCCGGCATCGTTGGAGTTGTCATGGTAGAATTTCGGAGAACCGAGTACGGTAACGTCGCCGTAACGGTAACCGAATTCGGTTATGCCGCCTTCAACTTCGGTGGAGTGCCAGCCCCAGAAGAAGAAGCTCTCTTCGGTGATGGCGCCGAGATCGGTGCCTGCTGCGTTGTTGTTGCCGACAGATGCGAGATCGTGTCCGTCAGAACCTGCCAGGATCTGGTCGGGAGAGGTGTGATGCAGAGCGCTTGCGCTGATGCAGAGAGCCACAGTCATAAGAGCTACGACTGCGATAGCAAGAATTTTTTTCATGGTATACCTCCTATATTTTTATTCATGCCGGTTGTATTGTATCATGTTTTTGCAGGATTGTCAATACTTTTTGAATAAAAAATATTGAGTCGCCATAAAAAACCAATTGAGATCAAAAAACCGCCTTGCGGCGGTTTTCTGATATTCAGTCTGAATTATCTGACTTTCTTCGCAACGACTACGCCGGCAAGAGCGATGCAGGCGACAGCGGCGATAGCGATGACGGAAGCGTCAGCGGTACCGGGGTTGTCGGCGGGAGTGGGGTTGTCGGAGGGAGTGGCAGGCTCGTCATCACCGCTTATCTGATCGTACGGGACAGAGGAGAAGACGAGACCTTCGATGGTGAACTGACCGTCGACATCACCGCAGGCGGTGAAACGTACGCCGGTAAGCTTGGTGCCGGCCATCGCCGGGAAGTCCGCGATGTTGTACTGTTTGGTATGGAGCTCGCCGTCGGCGGTACCCGCCATGCCGTGACCTGTCCACGTGCCCTGCGTTCCGGAGTAACCCGGGTTAACGGAAGTGTCCATAAGATAGGTGTTGTTGGAACCGATCTCTTTGTCGGCTCTGTAAAGGATGGTGAAGTAGGTGTAGACGGAAGTGTCAACTTCGTTGAGCGGGATGGATACCCACGGGTCTCCGCCGTTCGTCTTTGCGACTACTTTGCCGTCAGCGACCGTAAGCTCAACACTGCTGCCGGTAGCGGCGGTAATGTCGATGTTGATGTGATCGGACTCGGCCGATACCGTAGCGGCACATACGGCAAACATCATAACGATGACGACTGCCATAGCAAGAATTTTTTTCATAATTTACCTCCTGATAAAATTAATCCTGCTATGCTATTCTATCATAATCGCCGAAAAATGTCAAGACTGTTTTTCAAATTTGTGCTTTTGTTTTTGAAAAAATGACTATATAACTGCCGGAAAACTTCAAAAAACCGCCGTACGGCGGTTTTTTGAAATTCAAATTGAATTATCTGACCTTCTTCGCAACTACGACGCCGGCAAGAGCGATGCAGGCGACAGCGGCGATAGCGATGACGGAAGCGTCAGCGGTACCGGGGTTGTCGGTGGGAGTGGGATCGTCGGCGGGAGTCTCATCGACGGGAGCCGCGCCTATAAGGAACGCGCAGGGAGCGTCATGTATGTACTGATCCGCGGTACCGAAGTTGCCTTCCACGGTAACGTCAATGTCGCCCTTCTCGGAGCCGCCGAGTACGAAATACTTACCCTTGCCGCCCGGAGTGATGGAGATGGTGTACTTGCCCGCGTTGTGGGTATTCTTGAAGTAGACGCTGTAAACACCGTCGCCTTTGTCATCCTGAGAGACCTGGAAATCCTGAGCTTCAAGCTCTTTGCCGTCGCCGTCCTTCAGAGAGATGTGTACGACGCAGGGCTCGGGATCGGCGGGCTTATTCGCGTACATCATCGCGCAAAGACCGTTGAAAGCGGAGGTGGAGGTGAGGGTGATGTCTATGTTTCTGGTGCTGTCATACGGATCGTTCATCCAGTAACCGGGAGCTACGTTCTGGCTGCCCGCTTTGCAGAGCCACAGATCGGGATCCTTCGGGGTGACCTTGGAGAAGGTCACGGATTCGAGCTCGAACGTGCCGCCTTCAACGCACATCGTGAGACGGACGCCGGTAAGCTTCGTTCCGACCATGACGGAGAAGCTGGTGATCTCATAAGTGAGCTCGTGCCACTGACCGTCCGCCAGGCTGCCCATACCGTTGGGTACCCATGTGCCGGCCGTTGCGGAATAACCGGGGTTCTTCTCGGTATCCATAAGGTAGGTGTTGTTCGTGCTGATGGCTTTGTCCGCCTTGAACTTGACCGTGAAAGCGTTGTAAACGCTTGTGTCGACGCTGTCGAGCGGGATGGAGATCCACGGGTCGTTTGCGCCTTCGTTCGTCTTGACGACGAGGTTGGAACCGTTCATGGACATTTCGACCTGATTGCCGTTCGGAGTCGAAGTCTTTGCTTCGGAACCGATAACGACCTTCGCGGTCACGTCGTCAGCGTTGACGACTACTGCCGCAGTGAACATAGCTGCCGCCATTACGACTGAAAGCAGTACTGCAATGATCTTTTTCATTTCTTTCTCCTTTTTATGATATTGAAATTCAGCCTTTAGCTTTAGCCGCATTATATCATATGAAACCGCGTTTGTCAATAATGTTCGATAAAAAAATGACCGCCGCCGGATAAAAACGGCGCGTTTGTCGGAAAACGGGAACGCGGAAGGTCTAAAGACCTCCCGGCGTTCCCGCCCCGGCTTACAGCCTGATCTTCCTTGTGATTGCCGTGAAGGCGAGAGAGATCGCGGAGACGACCGCCACCGCGACGACGGACGCGTCCGCCGTCTGCGGATTTTCGGGCGCGGGATGCGCACCCGGGGACGTCTGTCCGCCCGGCATGTCGATGCCGCCGGCGCTCGAATACGTGATGCGCCAGATGTCCACGGTCTCGCCGTTCTCAAGCTTCGCCACGGCGTAAAGCTCTACGTTGTCGCCCTTGACGACGGGGATGTTCTCTATCCTGAAGCGGACGGATTCACCGTCAGCGTAGCCGAGCGCGCCCGCCTGACCCGCTATCGTCTCATCGTCGGCTCCGCCCGTGTATTTGGGCGAGCCGAGAGTGACGCTGTCACCGTAACGGTAGCCGAATTCCGATATCTTCTGCTCGTCCGCGTACCAGCCCCATAACGTAAGCTTATCATCCGTGATCGTGCCGAGAGAGGTCCCCGTCACGTCGTTCTGACCGACGGACGCGAGATCCGTCCTGCCGTCGGCGCCGAAGACCTGATCCGCGGACGTGTGACCCACCGCGGATACGCCGACCGCGAGAGCCAGCGCCGCGACCGCCGTGAAAACGATCGCGGTAATTTTCTTCAAAACCATAAAAAAGCTCCTTCTAAAACCGCGGACTTTCCGCCCGCGGTCTTATTATGAGCTTTCTCGGTTTTTTTATGTATGACGACAGGGAATTTTATCTGAGCTTCGGCAGGATCCTTTCGAACCATTCGTCCGCGCCCTTTTTCTCCTCTTCGGTCGCTTTTTTGAACGGGAGGAACTCGCTCTTCACGTAGTACACATCGTCAAGTATGTTCCCGCCGTTTTCACGCACCATGTCGATGAAAGCCTTTGCCTCGCTTTCCGGCCTGTCTGTGTAAAGCGCGACGTTCTTGACGATCCCGGGCTTGAAGTTGGTGCAGAAGCGGCGCACGTCGTCCGGCAGCTTCACGAGCTGAGACATGCCGAGGACGAGCAGCTTCTCCTTGTCGAGCGAATAATCCGGCGGGATCATATCCGGCTTGTATTCATCGGAGTTCTTCGATAGATACTCCGCAAGATCGATCATTTTTTTCTTTTTGGAAAAATAAATCACTCTCATTTTCATGGCAGCGCATCTCCTTTTTTTTCTTATTATATCACCTTTTTTTCGACAAGTCAATAGCCGCGGCGAATAAATAATGTCTTTGATGAGATACAATTCGTTCTTATTTCATTATAAAATAAGTGTTGAAATGAGCTTTTGCCCGTGTTAAAATTGAATAAACAATAATTTAGTCAAGAAAGGTGCGTAAACAATGAAAAAAATCATCGTGTTGCTGATGGCGGCAGTCATGATCATGTCCTGCTTTTCCGTGTCGTCCGTCGCCGTCTCGGACGACGACCTTCCGACTCTTATATATGAACCCATGACGTGTACCGTCAGAACGGGGAAAAGAGCTGTTCTCAGCGTTACGGCTGAGGGTAAAGATCTCGTCTTCAGCTGGCTCATGCAGACAAGCGAGGGCGGAGAGGACCGCACCTTCGATTTTTCAAAGGACGCGGGCGTCAAGGGCTTCGAGGCGCTTGACGGCACCGGCAAGATGAAGGTCACGTTCAAGACGGAAACGCTTGAAAACGGCAGAGTGAAACATCAGCTCATAATAGATAATATCCGTGAATTCAACTACGGCGCGGTCGCGACCTGCACCGTGGCGAACAAAGCGGGAGCGAAAAACTGCGATCCCGCGACGATCTACACGTCAGTCAACGCTCCCGAACAGCTGACTGTGGAGCTGATCGCCGAATTCTCGGTCAGACGCTTCAAGCTCGTAAAGCTCGCCGCTACTGCGTACGTTCCGGAAGCCTCGGGATATACGTTCGACGACATTGAATTCAACTGGTATAAGACTCCGGACGGAACGAAGGAAAGCGGTGTTGCGCTCGACGAGCACGACCCCGTCCTCATGGCTGACGCGTACGCGACCACGCCCGGTCCCCATTCCTTCTACTGTCAGATATATGTCAAATACGGCATCACCGATTTCTACTATGAGACCGGCGTGACGCATATGAGAGTATACGACCCGCAGACGATCATCAGCTTCGATCAGAATGAGGTCCGCGTTTTCGAAGACGAGGACGTGACGATAAACATGAACGTCAGAATCGACCCGGAGAAGGACACGGGCGAGCTTTCGTATCAGTGGTATAAGGGCGGGAACCCCGCGGACATCAACATAAAAATACCCGGCGAGAACGGAAAGAATATCACTCTCAACGGTAACGACACGCCGAGGATCGAGTACTACACCTGCGTTGTGACGAACAAGACGAGCGACGATTTCGAGTTCGACAATTCGATCGACGACAAGCCTTACGTCAAGGTCATATTCACCGGCGTCAAGCCCGTCAAAATAGTGAAGGAGCCCTTCAACACGATCGCGAAGGCGGGCGATGAGGTGACGTTCAGCGTACAGGCGGAGAACGCGGCGAGCTATCTCTGGTATCTTGTCCCGGCGGACGGCGGTACACCCGTCCCGCTTGACAGCGCCTCAGGTATAACCGTGAGCGGAGCGACGACGGATACGCTCACCGTGACAGCGATACCCGGGCTTGACGGATGCGCGTTTTACTGCCGGATCGCGTCCCCGGACGGCTGGGAATTCAGAACAAGAAACGCCTTGCTCACCGTAGAGGATCTGCAGAAAGCGGAGATCCCGACGATCCTCGGCTTTGTTCCGGATTCTTATACGGTACACAAGGACGAAGATTTCGCTATCACCGTCAACGCGGAAGTGAACGACGGCGGTACGATCCATTATCAGTGGGCGTTATGCGACGAAAAAGGCAATTTCATTTCCAACGTCGAAAACAACGATAAGAATACCTTCTCTCCCGACACGTCCAAGACCGGCGTGATTTACTGCCTGTGCGCCGTAAGAAACACCGTCGAGGGCAAACACGACAGCGATGTCCGGCTGCTCGGACCGCTGAAGGTCGAGATCATTGAGGTGATACCGGTTCAAAGCGTCGATCAGAGCACCGCGGCAGACACAGCCCCCGGAACACAGGGCGAAAAGACCGGCAAGACCGGCCCCGGCGTGCTCGTCATCGCGCTTGTCGCCGTGATCTCGGTACTGCTGCTCGCGCTTGCCGGCATAGGTATATTCGTTTTGGCGAAGACCGGGAAAAAGAAAGAGAAAAAAGTAAAATAAGCCTGAAATGATATGATACCCGGCACGGGTCTCCCGCACCGGGTATTTTTATATTCCCGTGAGGTCGAAATCAGGAGTGTAATCCGCGCTCTGAGACGAAGGATCCTGAAAGAATCCTTCAAATCCGAGGCGGAGCGCCTCCTCACTCACGCGCCTGTATTCGAGCTTTGTAAGGCGGCGGTCTATTTCCGGGTAGTCCTTTGCGCCGTACATCGGCACGTACTGCGCCATGAGAGAGAGCAGAAAAGAGCTTGTGTCGTAATTTTCCGAAAGAAATCTCAGCACCGCGACGCTTTCGTCCTTGTGAGAGGGGAGCACGAGGTGGCGGACGATCACGCCGCGCTCCATCATGCCGTCGTCCGAATATTCACATTTTCCGCGCTGCCTCAGCATTTCGTGAAGCGCGGCGGCGGCGACTGCGGGATAATCCGCGGCGCCGGAATATTTTTCGGAGAGGGCGGGCGTCACGTATTTGAAATCCGGCAGATATATATCTACGTATCCGTCGAGCATCCGCAGCGTTTCGACACGCTCATAGCCCGACGTGTTGTAAACGACCGGCACCTGCGGCCTCGCAAGCTCGAGCGCCTTTATTATTTCCGGTACGTACGGCGTCGGAGACACGAGGTTTATGTTGTGACAGCCGGCGTCGCACAGCCTTTTGAAAATGTCGGCAAGCTCCGCCGCCGTGATGCTTTTGCCGACTCCGCCGTGCGATACCGGGTCGTTCTGGCAGAAAACGCAGCGCAGCGGACAGCCCGAAAAGAACACGGCGCCGGAACCGTTTTTGCCGGATATCGGCGGTTCCTCATAATAATGCGCCGCCGCGCGGGCGACGGAAAGCGCTCCCGCACCGCACAGACCGCGGCGGACGGGCCTGTCGGCACCGCATTTTTTCGGGCAAAGATAACATTTTAACATAATACACCTTTACAAATACGTTTTGATGATATATAATGATATAATAAGGAGGTATCCGTTATGTGGTTTGATAATATTGATGATATGTGCGTAAAAGCGGTCGGGAATTATGACGTACCGTCCGCCGTCGTCGCCGTCGGTGACGGGAACGGAGTATATTTCAAAAAGGCTTACGGTTATTCGCGCGTTATAATGAACGATGATAGACCCGAGGGCGTTTTCCGGGGCCCTTTTCCCGATAACGCGATAAAAGCAGGCACGGATACCGTGTACGACATGGCGTCGCTTTCAAAGCTCATAGGTACGACGATGGTCGTGCTCAGACTTGTGGAGGAGGGGGAGATGACCCTTGCCGACACGGTCTCACGGTATTTCCCGGACGCGCCGGAGGACAAGCGCGGGATAACCGTAAAACAGCTGATGACGCACTGCAGCGGCATAACGGCGCACTTCAATCTTGAAAACGAATGCGGCAAGGGGTACGATATACCTCACGCCGTGCTGAATTATCCGCTGAAATACGAGGCGGAGACAAAGGTGGAATACACCTGTATGGGATATATCCTCCTCGCGAAGATGGCGGAGGTCTGCACCGGCAAAACACTTGATAAGCTTGCGGACGAGCTCGTTTTCGCGCCGCTCGGTATGACCCGGACCGGCTACTGTCCGAAGGAGAACGCGAGGTTCGACGGCGCCGACATAGCGACGGAGGAGTGGTCGCCGAGGCTCGGACGGTATATACACGGCGTGGTGCATGACGAGAACGCGCGATTTTCCGGCGGCGTCTCGGGCAACGCGGGCGTGTTCTCGTGCGTCGACGACCTCATCAGGTTTGCCTGTATGCTGTCCCGCCGCGGAGAGTACGGCGGAAAGCAGTTCCTTTCGCGCCAAACGTTCGAGCGCGCGATAACGAACCATACGCCGTACGGTCCCGAATTCCGCGGGCTGGGCTTCCAGCTGACCGTCGGCGGGCTTAACGCCACGGGCGATCTTTTCTCGCCGCTTTCGTACGGTCACAACGGCTTCACCGGAACGTCGCTGTACGTTGACCGTGAGACCGGCATGTACGTCATACTCCTGACGAACAGGGTGCACTATACGCGCCAGTCCGACGGGCTTTACCGCTTCAGACGCAGACTGCACAACGCGGCGACCGCGGACTATACGCGTATGATTATACAACAATGACCGGCTGTTTGTTGTTTTCCGTTTGTTGAATTTTTGTAAAGGAAAGTGTATGTTTAAGAAAATCTCGTGTTTTTTGCTCGTACTTTTGCTTTTGCCTGGCTTGTACGTGAAAGCGGAACCCGGCGAGGGGACCGTCCTGTTCGAGGCTGATTTCCGGAACGGAGAGCTGCCGCGCGGGACCGACGTCACCTTCGGTGATGACGGCAGCATTTACGCGGAGGACGGCGTGATGGTCGTGGAGGCGTCCGATACTTATCCTCCGGTCACGACGGCGCTGTTCCCGTTCGCTCCCGACACGGATACGTTTTTCTTCGAATGTGATATAAAGCTCGAATCGCACCTTTCTGCGAATTCGTGGTTCGCGCTCTGCTTCGGCGCCGGCAGCGAGGATCATCTGATTCAGTTCACGGTGGACTGCGCGGGCGCCGTCTCGATGCTTGAAAAGAGAGGCGCGTCCTCGTGGACGGAGCTGAGCGCGGCCGCGCATACCGACCCCGGGAAGCTCGTTTCCGGCGAGCTCGCCGACGATTCGGAATTCAGACTCGCGGTCGCCGTAACGGGCGGCGCGGCTTACGGATATGTCGACGGAGAGCTTGTCTGCGAGTGCAGGGCGGTGAACGGCGCCAAAGGATACATCGGCGTAAACGGACGCGGAGTGACGTTCACGGTCGACAACGTCAGAGTGACGATGACCGTGCCGAAAAGCGCCGGTGGAGGCGGCTCGTTCCGCTCGGAGCTTTACACCGTCGCGACCGCCGCGTCGTCCGTTCCGCTGATAATAGAACGCGACAGGAGCGGAAGGCGCGTCTATACCGCCGACGACAGACGCCCCGGCGCCGTTATGATGACCGTCAAAGCCGCGGGCAATGAGCTTCGCTGCTACGACGGGACGACCGATCTCGGACCTCTCGGAGAGAGGATATCCGGACTCGGCGGACTTGCGCTCCCGGCGCTTTACGTCACGGATCAGCAGAGCGCGGAGCTTTTGTCCGCGTATTGCCGGGAGAACACCATCGACGACGCGTTCGTCATCTTTTCCCGTTCCTCCTTTGCGGCGCAGTTCGCGGAAAACGGGTATATAAGACGCGTTATGGACCTTTCCTCGCGTGACAGCGTTGACGTCGCCGAAACTTACAGGATGCTTTATTCGAACGGTCTGCGAACCGTCATGCTCTCGTCATCCGCGGCTGATCCCGATACGGTATACGAGCTGCACAAGCGTTTCATATCGGTATGGGTCGTCGCCCAGACCGGAGCGCTGCCCGCGTTCGACGCGGCTGTCTGCGGCGCTGACGCCGTCGTCACGCCTGATCCCGAGGACGTTATCGAGGCTTTTGAAGGCATCACCGACCGCTCCGTCATAAGACGGCAGGTCGTTATCTGCGACGGAGGCGACACCGCGGCGGCGCCTGCGAACACGCTGAAAAGCATTCTGTCCGCTGCCGATTCCGGCGCCCGCGCGATCGCGGTCACGGTCAGGCTGACGAAGGACGGAGTCCCCGTTCTTTCGGGCGGCGACAGGGTGTCTGGCATGTCGTCGGATCCGCTGATCCGGGAATCCGCGTACGCCTCGCTTCAGACGCTGACGTACACAGACAGCCGCATGAGCCGCGACGACAGGATCACCTCGCTCGAGGAGCTTTTCGAGACCTTCAGCCGCGAGCATACGGACGTCGTGTTCGATATAAACGTCGCCGATGAGGCCGCTGTATCTGCCGTTCACGGTATCGCGCGCTCCTATGATATGACGGAGAGATGCGTGATCTTATCTGATTCCGCCGCCGCGGTGAAGGCGGCGAACGAAGCCGGAGCAGCAGCTGTATACACAGGCCTCTGGAACGTTTTTGACGGGCGTGACGCCGACGCGTCGCTTCATTCGCTTTGCCGCACGCTGACGTCCTTCAATTCCGTATGCACGCTGCTTCCGCCGGAAAGGTTCCCGCGTATGCTTTCGATGCACGGCATCGGCGTGTATCCCGCTGCGGACGACGGAGAGTCGGCGATGTTTTCCGGATACGATGGATATATGACCTCCGATTTCCGTTCCGCCGCAAAGCTTCCGTCGTCGCTTGAAGCGTCGGTCGACGCCGACGGCAGGATCAGCGCGATGCTCGTATACTGCGACGGGACGAAGCTCGACGTGACGGCGCTCTGTACCGCCGCGGTATCGTCCGGAGACGTCACCGTTTCCGGCGGCGCGGCGACGGGAAGCGGCAGCTTCGCCGTGATCTGTCCGCAGACCGCGGAGAACGGTGAAAAGTACTATATCTGCTCACGTCTGCTCAGTATATCCGAGGAGCCCGGTCAGCCGGAGACAGACGGACCCGATGACCCCGGCTCGGACGGCACGCTCGCAGCGCTGATAGTAGCGGGCGCCGCGGTCGTCATAGCCGGCGGACTCGTTCTGCTCGGCGTCCTCAGCCGCAAAAAGAGGAAAGAGAGCGCCTGATCATCGTGCGCACACATATATTTTAATAAAATTTTTATATTTGACTGTTGACAAAACGATCATCTTGTGGTATACTGACAGCAATTGCGTATATAAACCGCGTATTGCGGCGGTGAAAATATAGCGCAAAGAAAGGGAATGAGATGAAATCTGACGGACACCGCCCGCAAAGGCAGTTGACGGTGGGTCTCAACAGTTCTTTAAAGCTCATCAGGGGCGGGAACGCAAAGACGGTGTATCTCGCGAACGACTGTGCCGGACATATCAGGCAAGCGGTCATGGAAGCCGCCGCCGGGTCCGACGCCGTGATCGATGAGAGCAAAACGATGGCGCAGCTCGGCGCCGCCTGCGGTATAGACGTGGGGTGCGCCGTTTGTGTGAGCCGCAAACAGTAACGGTACTGCGTGCGGCGGTATTTCCGGTGCCGCCGCCTTCGGTATAAAACATATTCCGTATGAAAGGAGGAAATCCATGCCGACATTCAATCAGCTCGTTAAAAACGGCCGTCAGCAAAAGGTATACAAATCCAAGGCTCCCGTGCTTCAGAAGAGCTACAACTCGCTGAAGAAACGCGCTACGGATCAGAGCTCTCCCCAGAAGAGAGGCGTCTGCACCAAAGTCACCACTGCTACACCTAAGAAGCCGAACTCCGCTATCCGTAAGATCGCGAGAGTCAAGCTCGTCAACGGTCTTGAGGCAACGTGCTACATCCCCGGTATCGGCCACAACCTGCAGGAGCACAGCGTAGTTCTCATACGCGGCGGCAGAGTACGTGACCTTCCCGGTGTACGTTACCACATCATCCGCGGTACGCTCGATACTCAGGGCGTCGCCAAGAGAATGCAGGGCCGCTCGCTCTACGGAGCAAAGAGACCCAAAACCAAATAATCTCACGCCGAAGTGAGAGAGTACAGGAAAGTATTCTATATATGACGGCATAAATCATACGGAAATGTTTTATTTTACCGTTTGACCGCCGCATTTACGGATCTTATTTTTCGAGTACCTATGATATCATAAATCTATATGAAGGAGGGAAGCATAATGCCGAGAAGAGGTCAAATATCAAAGAGAGACGTTCTGCCGGATCCGCTTTATAATTCCAAGCTCGTAACAAAGCTTATCAACAACATAATGCTGGACGGCAAAAAAGGCGTTGCTCAGAAGATAGTTTACGACGCGTTCGAGATCGTTGAAGAAAAATCCGGAAAGAATCCTCTCGAAGCGTTCCAGGCGGCACTTGAGAATATCATGCCGAAGCTGGAAGTAAAGGCTCGTCGTGTAGGCGGCTCCACGTACCAGGTTCCTATGGACGTACGCCCCGAAAGACAGAGAACGCTCGGTCTCCGCTGGCTCACGAGATATTCGAGAGAACGCAGTGAGAGAACGATGGCCGCTCGCTTAGCAGGCGAGATTCTTGACGCCATGAACAATACCGGTTCCGCCGTCAAGAAGAGAGAAGACACGCATAAAATGGCTGAGGCGAACAAAGCCTTCGCACATTACAGAGTTTGATTTCAGGAGTTGTTTAGTAAATGCCAAGAGAATACCCGCTTGAATTAACAAGAAACATCGGTATAATGGCTCATATCGACGCCGGTAAAACGACGACTACGGAACGTATCCTGTTTTATACCGGTAAGACGCATAAAATTGGCGAAACTCACGACGGCTCCGCAACCATGGACTGGATGGAGCAGGAGCGCGAGCGCGGTATAACGATAACGTCCGCCGCGACGACCTGCTTCTGGAGAGGAAACAGGATAAACATCATAGACACTCCCGGACACGTTGACTTTACAGTTGAAGTCGAACGTTCACTGCGCGTGCTTGACGGCGCTGTAACCGTCTTCTGCGCAAAGGGCGGTGTTGAGCCCCAGTCTGAGACTGTATGGCGTCAGGCCAACAAGTATCAGGTGCCGAGAATGGCTTATGTCAACAAGATGGACATAATGGGCGCCAACTTCTATCGTGTTGTCGATATGATCAGGGAGAGACTGAAAGCCAATCCCGTCCCGATACAGCTCCCGATCGGTCAGGAAGACACGTTCATCGGTATCATCGACCTTATGGAGATGGTCGCCGACATAAACTCTACCGACGATCAGGGCAAAGTAGTCAAAATCGAAGAGATCCCCGCGGACATGCTCGACAAAGCCAAAGAGTACCGTGAAAAAATGGTCGAGGCGATCGCCGAGACCGACGACGCTCTTATGGAAAAGTTCATATCCGAAGAGGAGATCACGATCCCCGAGCTGAAAGCGGCGCTCCGTAAAGCCGTTATAGCGAACGAGATAGTCCCCGTTTGCTGCGGCACGTCCTTCAAGAACAAGGGCGTACAGAAGCTGCTTGACGCGATAGTGGATTATATGCCGTCACCGGTAGACATACCCGCCATTAAAGGCACCGTCCCCGGTACGGGTGAACCGGCGGAGCGTCATCCGAGCGATTCGGAGCCGTTTTCCGCACTCGCTTTCAAAATCATGACGGACCCCTACGTCGGAAGGCTCTGCTTCTTCAGAGTTTATTCCGGTACGGTCGTAGCCGGTACCACCGTCTACAACTCGACGAAGGGCACGCGCGAGCGTATGGGCAGACTTCTGCAGATGCACGCGAACGACCGTAAGGACATCGACTGCTGCTACTCCGGCGACATCGCCGCCGTAGTCGGCATCAAGAACACCACGACGGGCGACACGTTCTGCGACGAGAAGAACCCGATCATACTTGAAAGCATGGAATTCCCGGATCCCGTTATCCGCGTCGCCATCGAACCGAAGACCAAGGCCGGTCAGGAAAAGATGGGCATCGCGCTGTCGAAGCTCGCGGAAGAGGACCCGACGTTCCGCACCTATACCGACGAAGAGACCGGTCAGACGATCATCGCCGGCATGGGCGAGCTTCACCTTGAGATAATCATCGACAGACTTCTGCGTGAGTTCAAGGTCGAGGCGAATATAGGTAAACCGCAGGTCTCCTACAAAGAGACCATCAGGCAAGAAGCTTATTCCGATACGAAATTCGCGCGTCAGTCCGGCGGACACGGCCAGTACGGTCACGTCAAGATCAACATCGAGCCGAACGAGACGGGCAAGGGCTACGAGTTCGAGAGCAAGGTCGTCGGCGGCGAAGTGCCGAAGGAGTATATCCCCGCGATCGACGCCGGTATCCAGAGCGCTCTGCAGTCCGGCGTACTTGCCGGCTACAACGTTGTGGACGTCAAGGTCACACTGCTCGGCGGTTCGTACCATGAGGTCGACTCCTCCGATATGGCGTTCAAGATCGCCGGTTCAATGGCTGTCAAGGACGCTCTGAAGAAAGCTGATCCCGTGCTTACCGAGCCGATAATGAAGGTCGTGGTCATCGCACCGGATGAGTATTACGGCACGGTCCTGGGCGACCTCGCTTCAAGACGCGGCCAGGTACAGAACACGGAGAACCTCACCGGTTCCGTTGAGATAACCGCTTTCGTACCGCTTTCCGAGATGTTCGGTTACGCCACCGACCTCCGCTCCTGCACGCAGGGCAGAGGCAACTACACCATGGAGCCCAGCCACTTCCAGCAAGTGCCGAAGAGCATCCAGGATGAGATAATTTCCGGCAAGAGAAGATAACTCCTCTTATAAGGGAATAATAAAAACAAAACCTATTAAATTTATAATATGAAACGAAGTTTCACATTAAGGAGGAAATAACAATGGCAAAGCAGAAGTTCGACAGAACCAAAGATCACGTTAACATTGGTACTATAGGCCATGTTGACCATGGTAAGACCACCCTTACCGCCGCTATCACCAAGGCTCTCGGTCTCAAGAACGGCAACGTTGAATTCATGGCGTACGACCAGATAGACAACGCTCCCGAAGAGAAGGCCAGAGGTATCACAATCAACACCAGACACGTTGAGTATGAGACTGACAAGCGTCACTACGCGCACGTTGACTGCCCCGGGCACGCCGACTATATCAAGAACATGATCACCGGTGCTGCTCAGATGGACGGCGCCATCCTGGTCGTTGCAGGTAACGACGGTCCTCTTCAGCAGACTCGTGAGCACATCCTGCTCGCCCGTCAGGTCGGTGTTCCCGCGATAGTCGTCTTCATGAACAAGACCGACCTCGTTGACGACCCCGAACTTCTCGAACTCGTCGAGATGGAGATCAGAGATCTTCTTAACGAGTACGATTTCCCGGGCGACGAGATCCCGATAATCAGAGGCTCAGCTCGTGAAGCTCTTGAATCCACTTCCACCGACCCGAACGACCCCGTATACGCTCCTATATACGAGCTTATGGATGCTGTCGACAACTACATCCCCACTCCTGACAGAAAGGCTGACCTGCCCTTCCTGATGCCTGTTGAGGACGTATTCTCCATCACCGGCCGCGGCACGGTCGCTACCGGCAGAGTAGAGCGCGGCACCGTTAAAATGGGTGATACCGTTGAGATCGTCGGTCTTTCCGATGAAAAGCGTTCCACCGTCGTTACCGGCGTTGAAATGTTCAGAAAGCTTCTTGACCAGGCTCAGGCAGGCGACAACATCGGTCTGCTTCTCCGCGGCGTCCAGAAGAAAGAGGTCGAAAGAGGCCAGGTCATTTGCAAACCCGGTTCCATTCATCCGCACACCAAATTCAAAGGCCAGGTCTACGTTCTGACCGAAAAAGAAGGCGGCCGTCAGAAACCGTTCTTCCCCGGCTACAGACCCCAGTTCTATTTCAGAACGACTGACGTTACCGGCGTTATCAGCCTTCCCGAAGGCGTTGACATGTGCCGCCCGGGTGATAACGTTGTCATGAACGTTGAGCTCATCACCCCGATCGCTATCGAAAAAGGTCTCCGCTTCGCTATCCGTGAAGGCGGCAGAACCGTCGGTTCCGGCGTTGTTACCGAAATAGACGGATAAGTCACAAAAACTCCAAAACTGAATATAATTATTTTCGGGGGAGCCGTTTACGGCTCAGGTGAAATTCCAAACCGGTGGTACAGTCCACTAACAGCGCAAGCTGCCGAGCAGGTGAAACTCCTGCACCGACGGTAAAGTCCGGATGAGAGAAAATAATGGCGCGTCACACGCGCCGTAAGAAAGGTTTGAAAAGCCCCCGAGCGATCGGGGGCTTTGGTTTTATAATGAAAAGCAAAAACAAAAAGATCCTTTACAAGCTCGTTATAACTGCAATAATGTCCGCGATTGCGGTCATACTGATGCTTCCGGTGTTTGAGATCATGCTGCCGTTCATGCCTCCGTACATCAAGCTCGATCTGTCGGACTTCCCGGGACTTTTCACGGGGATAACCGCCGGTCCGCTCTGGGGCGTGCTCGTCTGCCTGATCAAAAACCTGATCCATATCCCGATGGGAAGTACGGGAGGCGTCGGTGAGATCGCCAATTTCGTGATCGGCGCTTCATACGTCGCCGTCGCGTCGCTCATATTCAAAAAACATAAGAGCAGGGGCGGACTTCTTGCGGGCGGCGCCGCGGGTGCTTTGGCGATGACGGTCATCGCCTACCCCGTAAACCTCTTTGTCGTGTATCCCGCGTACACTCGCATATATTTCGGCGGTTCGGTGCAGGGCGTCGTCGATACGTACGTAAAGCTTTTACCGTGGATAAAGGATCTGCCGCAGGCGCTGCTTATTTTCAACACGCCGTTCAACCTCGGAAAGGGACTGCTTCTGACGCTGATCGCCGTGCTCGCGTATTCCGCGCTTTTGCCGGTGCTTGAGAGACTTGAAAATAAATTCAACTGAATCTTGACAAACAACCGGCGCCCTGTTATAATTATAAAAAAAGATCAGGGCGGATAATATGAAAAAAATCAAGTTGACCGCCGTGCTTTTGATCACGGCGGTACTTATTTTTTCCGTTTCTTCCTGTAAACCGGACAGAAGCGGATATATGACGAACAATTGCACAAAGGACGGCGTCGCGGAGCTTCTCAAGGAGAACCCGGAGCTCAAGGAAAACGGCTTCACGAAAAAGACGACATATAACGTGACGCCGGATGACTTCAACGGAATATCGTTGTTCAAATCGTCGGAGACGGGCTACACCGTTGCGCTTTATCCCGGCTACAGCTATACGTACGTGGATATCTCCGGCACGCCCGGACTGATCAGCGCCGTTTTGTGCGACGCGGACGGCAACGGCATAACGGACGATATACTTTTTACGTACGCGGACGACGCGACGGACACGTACGGTATAGGCTGCTACAGCGGGATCCTCGGATATTCCACATCCGTTTTCAGAGGCGATGGTGAGCTGAGACTGTATCTTTCGCGTCAGCAGGCCGGCGAGAATATGCCGGACGTGTATTCCGTTCTTGCCGTGACCGTCACCGAATTCCGCGGCAATCCCGCCGATCTCGGCTGCGTCGCCGTCGGCAATGTCGGTGTCGTGACCTGCGGCGGAGGCGTGCCTGTCTTCAGCCCGGACAGCGGAGCGAAGGTCACGGTATCGGAGCTTAAATACACGGATATCTCAAGGATCATCATAAGCACCGCGGACAAAAACGTGAAGTATACAGACGAGGAAGATATCACAAGGATCACGGATTTTCTCAAAAGCGTGAACACAGGCGAGGATACAGCGGACCCGGCCTCCGGCGTGACGTATATAATCGCGCTCGTATACCGCGACGGGTCGGTATCATACGCCTATTACAATGACGCGGGCGCGTTCAAGCTTCACGGAGGAGCGTGGCGGCGGATTACGTCGTCTCAGGCGTTCCCGTTCCCGTCGTGACCCGAAAAGAACGGCAGAGAAGCGGCGATCACCGTGATCGCGGCAAGACAAATGAATTTCAGATCGACCGTGCCGGCGAACGCCGGCACGGTCCTTGTTTGCGGCTCCCGATAAGGCAGATACGACGCCCGGCACAGCTCAGACAAAAGCGCCGAAAGAGCCGGCACGAATAATAGTGTTTTTCTCTTCATACGACGGTATTATGCGCCGGTATCACGGAAAAATACAAAAAAACGCTTGAAACAAGCGTTTTAATAAAGTCTGTATTTTTCGTATATCGGATAGAAATTGACGCTGTCGGCGTTCCACTTTTCCATTATGGCGTCGGCGTCAAGAACTCCGTCACGCAGATCGGAATTGCCGGTGGAAAGATCTATGTGGTATCTGCCGCCCTCTGTCTTCGGCTTTGTGAACTCGAAATCATCGGGATACATCTCCCGTATCGTGTCTATCATGACGACTCCGAGTCTTACCGGTTCAAGCGCTTTTTTATCGTATATGTGAAGGCGAACGCCGTACAGCGTCCTGTGAGCGAGCTTTGAAAATTCCGGACGGAAATACGCCGGGCTGAACCTGACTCCGGGCAGATCCTTCGATCTGAGCCTTTGACAAAGCGCGTCGGGATCTATGAATTCGCCTCCTATGAGTGTGAACGGCTCCGTCGTACCGCGACCCTCGGAGACGTTCGTCCCGGCGAGCATGCAAGTGCCGTTATAGGCGAGAAGGGACTGCATCGTCGGAAGATTGGGACTCGGACGTATAAACGGAAGCCCGGTATCGTCAAAGTACATATCACGTTCCCAGCCGCGCATCGTCACGACCGTCAGCTCACAGCCGAGGCCGTATTCACCGTTGTAAAAGCGCGCGAGCTCCCCGACCGTCATACCGTGGCGGATCGGAACGCGGGTCAGACCTATGAACGACAGATTTTTTTCGTCCGGCAGGCATCCCTCGACTTTGCCGCCGAGCGGATTCGGGCGGTCGAGTACGGTGAGCGGAACGCCGCGTCTGCCGCAGGCGCGCATGACGTAGAAAAGTGTTGAAACGTAGGTGAAATAGCGGGAGCCCGCGTCCTGCATATCGAACACCATCATGTCGATCCGGGATAAGGCCTCGTCAGCCGGCGCGTACGCGCGCTCCTTTTCATCGGGGTCAGCTGAGGTGAGGAAGTCCTCGAAAAGACTGAAAACGGGAAGCCCCGTCGTTCGGTCGATACCGCCCGAGATCTTTTCACCTGGGCCTGCCACACCGCGCGGGCCGTGCTCCGGCGCAAAAAGCGCCGTTGTATTGTATTTTTCATTCAGTACGTCCATCGGATATCTGAGATCCGACGAAAGCCCCGACGTCGATGATATGACTCCGAGGCGTTTGCCTCTGAGCTTTGACGCGACGTCCTCCTCGTCTATCCTGTCTATGCCGGCTAAAACCATATCGAACCTCCGCTTGAAAGCGTATTTAACATGAAGTTGAGTTTTTATGATTGACAATCGGGAACGGGTGTGATACAATCAGTAAAAAAAGGAGCATGTTATGAAAATATCAAATATGAACGTACCGGGGATCGATACGTCGTTTATAAAAGAGTTCCCGAACAGGCTGTCTGATAAACTCTACTGCCGCGACCCGTTCATCCTGCCCGCCGGCGGCGACTACTTCCTTTACAGATCAGCTCATGAGCGCGGTATCGAGGCTCTCGTCAGCCGTGATCTTGAAAACTGGTCGGATCCCTTGCTCGTATATGAAAAGCCGGCGGATCATCCCGGGGTGAAGGACTTTTTCTGGGCGCCGGAATGCCACTATTATATGGGAAAATTCTATATTTTCACGTCAACATTCAATAAAATGATAAATCACAGGAGCATTTCTGTCTACCGCGCGGACAGTCCGCTCGGGCCGTTTGAGGATATCGCCGGTTACTGCGTCTCCCCGAGCGGATGGGATTGCATCGATGGTACGCTTTACGTCGATCCGGAAGGTCAGCCCTGGCTCGTTTTCGTACACGAGTGGACTTGTATGCCGGACGGTGTCGGCGCGATGGCGGCGGCAAAGCTCTCGCCGGATCTGACGCATCTCATATCGGAGCCTGTGCAGCTCTTTCTCGCGAATGAACCTGACTGGACCGATCGCGGAGTGACGGACGGACCGTTCATAGGTATCACGGACAGCGGAAGGATGATCATGACGTGGTCGAACTTCATGCCCGGATACGAGAAAAACGCGTACGCCGTCGGCGTATCATATTCGGAAACAGGTCTTATAACGGGTCAGTGGAAGCATCAGAGCAGGGAGATCTACAGCTATAAAATGAATCCGGAGTTCATTTATGACGGCGGTCATTCGATGATGTTCTACGGGCACGACGGTACGCTTTACATGACGTTCCACACGCCGAACGCGACGCACGAAACATACGAGCACGTCTCGATCTTCAAGGTCAGAGAGAGCGGCGGCACGGTTGAGCTCATCCCGCATGAAATGATATGATCAGGACCGCACCTCAGCGTGCGGTCTTTTCTTTGCCCGATCCGTGGCCGAGCGCGTTTTTCGGGCACACCTTCACACATTCCATGCACAGGATGCATTCGGTGCCGTTTTCACGGCGGCGGCTGTTGTCCGTCATATCCACGTTCATCGGACAGATCTTCCGGCATTTTCCGCATTCAACGCAGCGGCTTTTGTCACAGCTTACCCGCAAAAGCGAAAAATAACTCATCGGTTTAAGAAACACCGTGACGGGACAGAGATATTTGCAGAACGCGCGGTTGTCTCGCATTACAAACGCGAGTATCACGCCCGAGGCGTAATACAGAACGTTTCCGAAGATGAAAGCGGCGAACATGATTTTCTCCAAATTTCCGACATGTGCAAGAAACAGAGCCGAAACGAACAACAGAGATGCGGAAAACATTATGTATCTGAGAAAACCGAGCTTTTTCCGCGGGCTTTGCGGCGTCTTATACGGTAATAAATCGAGCACAGCCGCGGTCCAGCAGGCGTAGCCGCACCAGCCGCGTCCGAACAGGAGAGGACCGAGTATCTTCGCCACGGCGTAGTGGATCGTCGCCGCCTCGAAGACGCCGGTGAAAAGGTAATAGAAGAAGCCCTCGAGCTGCATGTTCTCACGACAGATAAGCCCGAGATATACAAGCATATAGCCGCCGACGAGAAGCTGCGTGACGCGCCGCGCGTGGCGGTATTTTTTTATGAAAAGCACAAGACCGAGCGCGATCGCGCCGCCTATGTATCCGAAGTTGAACAGATAGAATAAGTTATCCTTTGTAAGCCACAGCGTTACGCCGACGGCTGAGAAAACGGTAAAGAGAAGAAGCGGAAGAACGTATTTTCTCATGATCCGGCAGCCGCCATTCTCCTGAATCGGACGGCTTTTTCGTATGCAAGTGACAGGAAACCGTCCACGTCGAGCCCTGCGTATATGTCGTGCGTGTTCTTGCCGGGCTTGCTGTTTCTCGTAAGCTCGAACGTGAGCTCGCCGCGGTAACCGCATCTGTTGAGCCTGTCCGCTATCGACCGCCAGTCAGCCGTCCCGTCGAACGGCATCATGTGTGAGTCGTCGAGCCACGTCATGACCGATCTGTCTGCCATGCCGAAATTGTCGTTGAGATGTGTGCATTTCAATCTGTCGCCGTACAGCGCCGTCATGTCGTTTCCGTAATTGTAACACATTTCGTGCCCGGTATCCCAGCAGAAGCCGACGTACAGCGACCGGAACCTCTCCATCACCGCTGCGAGATATTCCGCGCCCTCCGTGTTCTCAAACGCTATATCTATGCCGATCTTCTCGGCGCGTTTGACTATCCGGCAGAATCTCTGCAAGCCGATCTCCGTCGGCGTATGACGGTCCATGCCGATCACTGTATGCATGATTATCCGCGGGACGCCCGCGTCCCTGCACTCGTTTACACAGCGGATGAGCGTCTCCTTGACGTATTCACCCTTGTCGCCCGGCTCCCAGAGCGCGTCCGTCTCGTTGAACGGCGCGTGAACGGACTGATACAAAAGTCCGTGTTTATCCGCCAACGCGGCGATCTCTTTTGTTTTGCCTTCGTGCCACGACGTGAAAAAGCCGTCGAAACCGGCGGCTTTTATATGCGGCAGCATCTCCGGGATCCCGAGGCCGAAGCCCGTTCCCGTGTTGATACAAAGCTCGTACATTATTTTTTCCTCCATGTCGAGGGAGAGAAGAGTATTATCATCGGCATAAGCTCAAGTCTGCCGAAAAGCATGTCGAATGAAAGGATGATCTTTGAAAAGACCGAAAAATCGGCGTAGTTGCCGGCAGGCCCGACCTTGCCGAGACCCGGCCCTATGTTGTTGAGACACGCGAGAGTCCCGGTGAAATTGGTCTCAAAGCTGAATCCGTCTACGGATATCGCCAAAGCAGACACGATGAACACGGTGAGATAAAGCGTGATGTAGTTGACCGCGGATCTGACCGTCTCCTCCGGAACGGGTTCTCCGTCGACGCGCACGGTGTTCACGGAGCGCGGATGGAGCATATGCTTTATCTCGCGCATCGTGTTCTTGAAAACGATCAGAAGCCTCGAGATCTTTACTCCGCCCGCGGTAGAGCCCGCGCAGGAGCCCGTGAACATGAGAAACACGAGTAGCATCTTCGTAAGCCCGGGCCAGAGATCGAAGTCACGCGTGGAGAAGCCGCTCGTAGACACTATGGACGTCGTCTGGAAGAAGGACGATCTGATGCAGTCGCTGAACGAATCGAACGTGTTGTAAGTCTGTATGCAGATCACCGTCACCGATATGAGGGCGAGCGAGAGGTACACCCGCAGCTCCTCGCTTTTCAGAAGCTCACGCCATTTTCCGATAAGTATAAAGAAGTAAAGGTTGAAGTTTATGCCGAATATCAGCATGAAAACGGCTATGACCCATTCGGCGGCGGGGTTGTTATACCCGGCGATCGAATCGTTGAGAACGGAGAAGCCGCCGGTGCCGGCCGTGCCGAAAGCGTTTACAAGTGAGTCGTAAAGCGGCATACCGGTGATCAGGAGCGCCACGACCTCAGCGACCGTGAGAACTATATATATACCGTAAAGGATGATCGCCGTGTGACGGAGCTTCGGCACGAGCTTGCCCTTCGTCGGGCCCGGTACCTCCGCGCGGAGCAGATAGATCGCGTGTCCGCCCTGCGGAAGGATCGCGAGCATGAATACGAGCACGCCCATACCGCCGATCCAGTGTGTAAAGCTGCGCCAGAAGAGCACGCCCTTCGGCAATCCTTCGATCACCCTGAGTATGGAGGCTCCGGTAGTCGAAAATCCGGAGCACGTTTCAAAAAACGCGTCTATATAGTTCGGTATGGCGCCCGATAAAACGAACGGGAGCGCTCCGAAGGCCGACATGAGCAGCCACGACAAAGCGACGGTTACAAAGCCTTCCTTTGCGTAGATCTTCGTGTTTTTCGGCTTTTGCAGGACACCCGGCACCGCTACGGCGACAAGCACGCCGACCGTTATGAGGAACGGAACGACAGACTCACCGTATACGAGCGCCACAAGAAGCGGGATCAGCAAAAACGCCGCTTCTATGAGCAGTATCACGCAAAGCAGATATAACAACATCCTGTAATTCATAATAAGACCGCCGGTTTATAATTTAAAGCATCTGCGCAGATCCTTCATGTCTCCGATAACGTACAGCCTGTCGTCCTGCGACATGACGGTGTCCGCTCCGGGGATCATGACTCTGCCGTCCCTTTTGATGGAAATAACGTTTATATTGTATTTTCTGCGTACGTCGAGCTGAACGACGCTCTTTCCGACCCAGTCGCGCGGCATAGCCATCTCGTATATGGAATAGCTCTCGTCAAGCTCGAAGAAATCGAGAATGGCGTCCGACGACAGCTTGACGGCAAGACGTCTCGCCGACTGTTTTTCCGGATACACGACCTCGTCCGCGCCGTTGCGCAGAAGAAATTTTTCCTGTACGTCGTTTGACGCGCGGGATATCACCACCTGCGCTCCGAGCTCCTTCAGAAGCGCGGTGATCTCAAGCGATGATTGAAAATTGTCGCCGATGCTGACGATGCAGACGTCGAAATTGCCGACGCCGAGCGAGCGGAGAAATTCCTCGTTCGTCCCGTCGCCGATCTGTGCGCTCGTGCAGAAGGGCAGTATATCGTTTATACTCGATTCATCGATGTCCACCGCCATGATCTCACAGCGCATTTCATTCATGATCTTCGCAACGTGGCAGCCGAACTGCCCCGCGCCGATCAGTAAAACAGATTTCATGGAATATCCTCCCGGATCTTAACCTATTGAGATTTTTTCCTGCGGCAGTCTCGATTCCGTGTTCGCGCCGGAGGGCAGCGCCGCGTATATCAGCGTCAGTACTCCGACTCTGCCGAGAAACATGAGTATCATCAGTATCAGCCTTGACGGCGCGCTGAGTGCCGCGGTGATGCCGAGCGTCACGCCGACGGTGCCGACAGCGGATCCCGTTTCAAACATACAGGTGAGCAGCGGATACCCGTCAATGAGACATATGGCCGCCGCGGACGTCAGAAACAGCGTAAGATACATGAAGAGTATCGCTCCGGCGTTCCTGACGGCGTTCTCGGGGATCCTGCGGCGGAAGCCTTCAACGTCGTCGCGGCGGCGGAAGACGGAGATGGCCGCAAGGAAAAGTACGGCGACCGTCGTTGTTTTCATACCGCCGGCGGTGGAACCGGGCGAGCCTCCCGTCAGCATGAGGGCGATCATAAGTATCTTCCCGGGCTCGCTCATCGCGGACAGATCCGCTGTATTGAAGCCCGCGGTCCTTGCCGTCACGGACTGGAAAAGCGAATGGAGCACACGAACCCCGCCCGGCTCCTTCGCGTATTCGGCAAAGAAGAAGAACAGCGCGGGCAGAAGCGTCAGCAAGAGCGACGTGACAAGGATGATCTTGCTCTGCAGACTGTATTTTCTGAGATCGAATTTATGATGTCTTATATCGTCCCACGTCATAAAGCTGATACCGCCGACGATTATGAGAAGCATAACGACCGCGTTTACGTAGGCGTTGGCTTCATACGAGGTGAGGGATCCGCCGATCAGATCGAATCCGGCGTTGCAGAACGCGGAAACGGAGTGGAAAACGGAAAACCAGATCCCGCGCGCGGCTCCGTAGTCGCGGATAAAGACGGGGCAGAGCATTACGGCGCCGGTCAATTCGATCACGGCGGACGTGACGAGGATAAACCCCGTCATCCGGATTATGCCGCCGACCTGCGGCGCGGATATCGATTCCTGCATGGTGCTTCGCTGGAACAGTCCGATCTTTTTGCCGGAAAGCCTCATCACGGCAAGCGCTATCGTGACGACGCCCATTCCGCCGATCTGTATAAGTACGAGAATGACCGCCTGGCCGAACACAGACCAGTGAGTCGCCGTGTCAAGCACGGTGAGCCCGGTCACGCAGGTCGCGGAAACGGATGTGAAAAGCGAGTCGTAAAACGGCGTCGCGGTACGGCTGACGGACGATATCGGCAGCATGAGAAGCAGTGCGCCGACGACGACTATCAAGGCGAACCCGAGGATTATTATCTGGCTCGTGAACGTACTCCGCAGACGGCGCAGCAGGTTTTTCTTATCAGGCATTATCTGAGTATATCCTTTATACTGCTCATGTTTCCGCCGGAAGCGACGACAACGACGGTGTCTCCCTTTGATATGACGTCGTCGCCGTTCGGGATGATTATCTGATCCTTGTGTGAGATACAGATCACGAGCACGCCGCGCTTCGGACGGAGCTTTTTGAGCGGTATCCCGGTGAGTCCTTCTATATCTTCCTTTATGACGAATTCGATGGCTTCCGCCTTGCCTTCCATTATCTTGTGAAGAGATTCGATCTCCTCGGCGCCGGACGCGTTCATCTTCGATCTTACGTATCTGAGCACATACCCGGCGACGGACGATTTCGGCGAGACGACGCTGTTTATACCGACGCTCTTGAAAAAGTCGACGTACGACATCTGGTTTATCAGCGTTATGACCTTCGGTACGCCCACCGATTTCGCGTACATGGAGACTATCGCGTTCTCCTCGTCCGTATCGGAGAGGGCGAGGAACGCGTCAGTCCGCTCGATCCCCTCTTCGAGCAGGACCTCCTGCTTCGCGCCGTTGTCGCAGACGACCGTGCAGTCAAAGGAGCCGGAGAGATCGCGGCAGATCTCCTTGTTCTTCTCGATAACGGTGGAGGAGAACTTCGTCCGTTTCAGAAGCCCCTGCAGATAATACGTGACACGGCTGCCGCCGAAGATCATTATATCCTTCAGTCTGTGGCGGTAGATGCCCGCCGCCTTGAAGAACGCTCTCGTCGAATCCTCCGGGACCGTAACGCCGAGGAAGTCGCCCTCTTCTATATGGTAGTCGCCGGACGGGATTATCACGTCACTGCCGCGGAGAACGCAGCAGACGAGGAAGTTCATATTGAGGGAGGATCTCAGCTCGTGGAGAGTCCTGCCGATGAACGAGGAATCCGGGCCTATCGCGAATTCCGCAAGCTCGACCCTGCCGCGGCAGAACGTCTCAAGCTTCGCGGCGGACGGGAAGCGGAGCATACGGTATATCTCGCTCGCGGCGTAGAATTCCGGATTTATCGTAAGCGAGAGGTTCATCTCGCTCTTCATGAGCTGCATGAGCTCCGAGTATTCCGGATTTCTGACCCTCGCGATCGTGTGGTGTGTTCCGAGCTTACGCGCCGCGGAACAGCAGAGTATATTTATCTCGTCGGACGATGTCACGGCTATAAGGAGATAAGCCTTGTCCGCTCCGGCCTTGCGAAGCACGGAGATACTGGCGCCGCTGCCGTCAACGCCGTAGACGTCGTAAGTGTTGCACAGCTCGGCAAGCGCGACGGCGTCGCTGTCAACGACGGTTATATTATGTCCCTCGTGCGAAAGCTGAGAGCAGATCGCAGAGCCGACAGTGCCGCATCCGACAATAATGATATCCATAACAGTCCCCCTGAGGTATTATCATAAAGATATTCTCTATCATTTTACCACTTTCAGTAAAAAAAAGCAAGGGGTTGAGGAATAAAAACTTGACAAAGTTGGAGTTATTTGTTATAATATACTAACAGAATACGGAAAAATCCGCTCTGCGAAAAGGAGGATATGATATGATGATAAGAAGGCTTACCGCACTCTTGCTTTCGCTATTGATGCTGCCTGTGTTCACGTCCTGCGTGAAGGTATCGGCGAAGGAGCTTTCCGCCGGTTATTCGCCGTCAGATAACGCGATGACCGGTTCGTACATTGAGGGGCCTTATGCAAGGTTCACATCCGCACTGTTCAAGGGCGCGGCGGAGAACGGCGGAAACGTTCTCGTCTCGCCGTATTCGGCGCTCATATGCTTCTCCATGCTCGCAAACGGCGCGGACGGGGAGAGCAGAGCGGAGATAGAAAACTACCTCGGCTGTGATACGGAGCAGCTGGAAAAGCTCTCCGCGTATCTGATCTCAAGCCTTAAAACCGGCAAGGAATGTGTGATAAAGACCGCGAACAGCGTCTGGGTGAAAGACAGCTTTGAAAAAAGCGTTTTGCCGTCGTATCTGCAAAAGAACGCCGACGTTTACGGCGCTCAGATATATTCCGCGCCGTTCGACCAAAGCACGGCAAAGGACGTCAACCTCTGGTGCGACAGACAAACAGACGGAATGATCGATAAGATAATAGACAGAATCGGCAGTGACGAGGTGTTTTTCCTCATCAATTCGCTCCTGTTCGACGCGAAATGGGAGACTAAATACGAGAATAAAGATATAAAGGACGGAGAATTCCGCAATTACAACGGAACGGAAAAAAGCGTGAAAATGCTGAATTCGACCGAAAGGTTCGTCCCCGGTGAGACGTACTGCGGTTTTTCCAAGAAATACAAGGACGGCAATTACGTCTTTACCGCAATATTACCGGACGACGAGAGCACGGATATATTCAAATTCATAAAAGATCTCGACGTGGAAGAGCTTTTCAAAACCGAATACAACGGTTCGGTCGAGGTGTTCATCCCGGAATTCTCGTTCGACGGAGAAGCCGATTTCAGGGAAATACTGAAAAAAGAGGGTATCGCGTCCGTGTTTGACCCGAACGGCGCGGATCTGTCGCTCATCAGCCGTGATCCGCTTTATTGCTCGGCGTTCATACAGAAGACGAGAGTGGAGTTTGACCGCAACGGCACGAAGGCGGCGGCGATCTCACTGATCGGCGGCGCCAAAAGCGCGGCCCCGTCCGAAAATAAACTGATCTTCGACCGTCCGTTCGTTTTCACGATAAGCGACGCAAAGGACGGCTTCCCGCTGTTCATCGGCGCCGTAACGCGGCTGTGAGGCAGATCACCGCGCTCGTCAAGCCCGTTTCCGGTTCGTGCGGGCTTGACTGCAAATACTGCTTTTACCGCGAGCTCGACCCGGGCGGAGGCGTTATGGATGAAAAGACCGTCGACGCGTTTTTGTCGTTTCTGCCGCGCGGCGTCCGCGTGAATATCGCGTTCCAGGGCGGGGAGCCGCTTTTGCGCGGCGTTGATTTCTACCGTGATCTCGCCCTGCGCGTAAAGGCGGCGGGGATCGACGCCGCGTACAGCATACAGACGAACGGCGTCATGATTGACCGTGAGTATTGCCGTCTTTTCCGCGATCACGATTTTCTTGTGGGGCTGTCGCTTGACGGGACCCGCGCCTGCCACGACGCGGCAAGGGTCGACAAAAACGGCAAAGGAACTTATGATCGGGTGATCGCGGCGGCGGAGCTTTTACAAAGCTGCGGCGTACCGTTCGACATACTCACAGTCGTCGGCTCTCACAACGCGCACAGCGCGGCGGAAATATACGCGGATTATAAAAAACGCGGTTTCCGTATCGTCCAGCTCATCCCGTGCCTGCCGCCGCTTCGAGGCGTGGAGGGGGAGTCTTGCGACGTATCGGATTTCTTCATTGAATTTTTCGATCTGTGGTACGCGGATATAAAAAAAGGCGAAGCCGTATTTGACGTGCATGAGTTTTCCGAGCTTTCGGACGCGCTTCACGGTGTGCGTCCGGGCTGCCGGTACGGCGGCGCCTGCACGCCGCAGCTCGTCGTCGAATCGAACGGGGATCTGTACCCGTGCGACTTCTATGTGAAGCCGGAATACAGGACGGGCTCCGTATTCGACACCTCGATCGACGAAACGCTTAAAAGCGAAGGAATGAAGCGCTTTATCCGCGACAGCCGTGAAAACACGGATATGTGCCGTCTCTGCCCGTATCTGCCCGTATGCCGCGGTATGTGCCGCAGGATGAGGACGCTGTTCCGGCGATCTCCCGTCTGCCCGTGGGCAAGACTTATATCGCACGTTACAAAACAAAGGGGTTGTCGCAAGTTATGATTTTTGCGCTTGGCTCTATGTAACAAAAAATCAGTCTCGCACATTAAAAACGAGACTGATTTTTTGTTGATACTGAACAGGCTGTTCACGGTTTGTTAATGCTATGCGACAGCCCCTCGTTTTATATTTTGAGTCCGTAGGAGCGGAGATCCGAGTCTGAGAGGCCGAAGTATGACTTGATATGCTTTATAACGGCCTTGTCGCGCTCACGGAGCCAGTTTTCGGCTGTCGCTATGTGTGACTCCCAGCGCGTCATCGACGACGGAGCCGACATAAGTATGCCGGAAATATATCTGTCGTCGTTTTTGCTGCGGAAGCTCCAGCGCTCGATGTGGTATTCCATCTCCTCGCTTATCTCGTTCGTAAGCTCGCGCAGAAGCGGAAGGAGCCTGTCCGGACTCAGGGTCTCGTTCAGAAGCTCGCAGAACCTTGATAAGAACTTCTTTTTGAACGTGCTGTTTTTCATCAGTCCCTGGATTATCCCGTAGATCTTTTTGTCCTGCTTTAAAACGTAGTTGAATCTGTTCTCGTCGCTTCCGAGGCTCCAGTCGAAGTCGTACGGGATCCAGCGCCATTTCGCCCCCTCCGTACGCTCGCGGTAGAACTTGATGTTTCCGGGGTCGGTGTTGGCGAAATATATCTGCGCTATCCAGTAGTCGATATAGTTGTCTATATCCATTTGCGAGCAGACGTAGGCGTAGTTGTCAGCGTCTGACATATTTTTCGTAGTGACGAATTTGTAAAGCGCGTTGTAATTCTCGTTCGTGCCGGACTGAACGATCGACGAGCCCTTCATCCTGTCGAGGTTGTCGGGATCGGCGCCGGTATGGTTGGCGACGAATTCGTTCGAGATACGCTCACGCAGATCGTAGATGCCGTAATAATCGCCGTTCAGATAAACGACGACCGGGCGGTAGTTCATGACCTCGCAGTTGATCTTTCCGAGCAGAGCGCGGGCGATGAACGCGTCGCGTATGTGCGAGCGGTTTGCGTCCTGACCGGATCCGCGCAGGACGAGATTAGAGAACACGTTGATGTAGTCGTCGCCGAAGAACGGATAGACAACTTCTTTTATACCGTATTTATCTTTCAGATTTATCGAAACGCTCTTCTGATCGTGTACGCGGCTGTACTGACCGAACACCTTGATCCCGGCGTTGAAGTTGAGTATCTGATTACCGTTTTCGTCGATGTACGTGAAGCTGACGGGGCGCTCCCAGCTCTGCCAGTAGTTCGCTTTCGGCGCGTCCTTGAAGAACAGGTTTTCTTTCTCCGAACCGCCAAGCGACGGATCGTCGTATTTCATCGACTCCGTGTCAAAATTCGGACCGTCCGCGAATATACCGGTTTTTTCGGAGAAAAGATCGTTCGGGTCGGCGTTCAGAAATACGACCGGCATGCTGTGTACGCGGCCTACGATGAAGGAGACAGATACCTCGTCGGAGGGGAGGGAATCGCTTCTGAACGCGCGTGCGCGTATGGACGTGGTCTTGTCGATAACTATCGGCGTACGGTAAAGCGTCGACGCCTGCGTAGGCGCCTTGCCGTCCGTCGTGTAGTAAACGACGCATCCGGCGGGTGCTTTTATAGTCACGGTCGTTCCCGCCTCAACGTAACCGCCGTCAAGACTGAACGAAGGCGCGCCGACGGACTTTGAATACGCCGTTGCGCTGTTTGCCGCGCCGGGTGTGACCTGAGTGAAATAATATACGGTGTCAAGATCGTCTGAGACGCGTCCCGCGGAAGTTTTGTCGAACAAAAGTCCCGTTTCGATATGGTCGATCACGCTGCCCTGACGGTCAAAAAGATAAACGTCGTTGCCGTAGCGGTTCAGCCCCAGATCGACGTAAATCGCGTCGTTTTTTGTGTCGTATTTCGTCTCATCGCCGAAATATATGATCCTGTATCCGCCGGCTTTGACCTTTACCGTCGGCAGCCATATCGCGCTGTCAAAGGTCTTTTTTCCGATATAAAGCTCGGAAAGATCGAGATCCGTGTCGGACGGGTTCTTTATCTCAACGAAGTCGTAAAGCTTGTAATAATCGTACAATTCCCCCGACGAATATGATTTTCCGTCAGGGGAGCTGTCAAGAGTGGCGTTGACCGCGACCACTTCGCTTATATATGCCGTTTTGTACGCGGGACGCCTCGCGCTTTCTATGTCTTCAAAGCCGGGGACGGTGTTCTTCGCGTTCCTTGTCGCCCGCGGGAAGAACAGCCAGTTATCCGCGTTTTCGGGATCGCGTCCGCAGGTCATGTTCGATTCAAGATTATAGACCGCGCATTTGTCCATCTCGTCGCCTCTGCCGTTGTAGACGCCGAGCGTTGTCTCCTTGCCGGAAAGGGTGAATGAAGCGTGAAGCTCGCCGCCCGTGTATTCTTTGTCCTTTCCGAGCATGAAAACGGTCAGATATCCGTCGGGCTGAAGCGTTACGTCCGGGAACTCCCATTTCATCTTGTCCGCTTCATCGTCCGAAAGGAACAGGCCTTTGAGCTTTACTTCCTTTTCGCCGTAGTTGTATATCTCGACCCACGCGCCGTAATCGCCTTCCTCGTCGGTGAAGGTAACGCATTTTTTCGTCGCGTATTCGTTTATACGGATCGTGTTGACCGTCTTGTCCGTGAGGTTGAGCGGCTCGTCTGAGCTCTGCTTCTTTTCATAGAGCGCCGTCACGTTCTGTTCAGCCGGCGTCGGCTCCGCGAGAAGGACCGTGTGGCCGTTATCGTCGGGCGCCGCCGATATGTCCGTCGGCACGTCAGCCGGGATCGTGATCCTGCCTATCTCCTTTCCGCCCTGCGTCAGAAGCGAGACGGTCTCGCCCGATTTGCTGAGCTTGAAGGGGAGGTGTACGGACCTCGTCTGTTCGTTGTATACGTTTCTGCCGGACGCCCAGATCAGGATGTATTCGCCGGCAGCGAGCCTGACGTCGGGCAGGATGCCCTTCGTCCTGTTGTCGGGATTGTCAGTAAGTATGTAGTTTTTGAGCGATATTTCGGATGAGCCGCCGTTGTAAAGCTCTATCCAGTCGCTGTATTCGCCGTAATCGTCCGTCACGGTGGATTTGTTCGACGCCATCGCTTCCGTGAGCATCAGTCCGCCGACGTTCGGCTTGACGATGACCTCGACAGGAGGAAGAGTCTCGGCGCCGGTGGCCTGACCCGTGACGTCCGTTCCCGTCGACGCGGTGGTGACGTCGCCCGTCTGAAAATCGCAGGACGCGGCGGAGAAGAGGGTCAGTGCGGCAAGAAGTGCCGCCGCTGTTTTTTTGATTTTGTTTCTCATATCAGATATATTCTCCGGTGCTCTTTACGAGCGTTACTGAAGAAACGCCGGGATACGCGTTGAGCTTGTTGAGAAACTTCGTGGATCCCGCGATGAGCGTGACTTCCATTGAAAGCTCTACCGTGTTTTCAACGAGAGCTTTTGACTTGAGCTTCGAGCGCTTTGTGGATTTTTCTATGTATTTCACGATCGGCTCCTCATCCTCGGGATTTACCGTGATCATGAGGATATACGAATCCGCCGCGGCGGGCAGCCGGGAGGCGACCACGAGGATAACGCCCACGATCACCGTGCCGATCGCCGCGAGACCGAGAAGTCCCGCGCCGCACATGATGCCGGCGCATATCGAGTAGTAAAGGAAAACGATATCGAGCGGATCCTTTATCGCCGTCCTGAAACGGATGATCGAAAGAGCGCCGACCATACCGAGGGAAAGAACGACGTTGGACGTGATCGTAAGAAGGATAAGAGTTGTTATGACCTCCATCGCGAGCAGCGAAACCGCGAACGCGCGGGAGAAGAGGACTCCGCGGTAGCTCACCCTGTAAACGACCGCGATCAGAAGACCGAGGAGCAGGGCGACCGCCATCGTGAGCAGGAACCTGCCCATCCCGAGATCCTGATTGAAGTTTTCAACGAAGCTGTTTTTGAAAACGTCCGAGAATTTTGTCAGTGAATATATCATGTCGTTTTTCCTTTCAGTTATGTGAATGTTCTTCCGTAAACGTATTTTGAACAGGATGACTGCATTACCGAGTCATCCGGCAAAAGGTTTCTTATGTGATCCGGTAAAAAGTGGTCGTACTTGACCTCGAGCACTACCCAGCACGGCGGCACCGTGTAGACGAGTGAGCCGCTGTCAAGGAACATGTCGACCCCCGATCCGCTGCCTTTGATATTCATGTCGAGCGTTATCCTGACGTTCGAAATGTCCGAAACGAACGCGCGGCGCGTGTACTCCACGACCGTTTTCGGCTTGTAGCCCTCGACGTTAATCATGTGGTAGAATTCACGCGCAAGGTCAGAGTCGAGTGTCAGGAGGCTTTTCCCGCGGTGATACATGATATCGTCGTAGATCTGCCGGTCTATCCTTACGGATTCCTTTTTGCCGAGAGAGCCGCGCTTGCTCTTGCGCTCGAGAACGATGAACGAATCGTCATGGTTGTACGATCTGATCCTGTATTTCTTCCGCTTCAGAAGCCCCGCCTCGGTGCCTTCGAGCGAGCGATCCTCCGGAGTGTCGAAATAAACGCTGCTTATAAGGTATTTGCCGTGATCGACGCTGTATCTGTCGAACTTCATCACCCGGCAGAGACGTGACGTCAGCTCAGTCGCCTGAGTCTGCGTTATATAATACTTTTGCTCGTGCCTGTAATCCTGCGACGAGTCCTGCATGAGACGGTCCAATCTTCCACCTCCTTTTGGAATAATATATCACAAGGCGCGCTTATTATCAAGCGATATTTGTAAATAAAAGTAAACTATGTTATCTTATCCTTTTGTGCTTTTTGCGCCGGTTGATGGCGAACGCTTTGATAAGAACGTATATCGTGAGTATCACGAAAAACGCGATTATGGACGCTATGACGACCGGCTTTTTCACGAAATTCTCTATCCTGTCGAGTGTGTAGAGTATCCGGCTTTGAACGATGGAGGATGCCGTTACGAGCGGAACGCGGCAGACCTCGTCTCCGTTGTACATGACTATTATTTCACCCGCCTCCGTGCCCTGAGCGACCGGAGCGTCAAGCTCCGTCTCCGGCACCACGGTGCGGAACGTGATCTCTTCCTTGAGGTCCGCGCCGACCGGCAGATACATCGTGACGGTCTTTGCCGGCACGAGCGAGACCTTGTCCGTCGTCGTGCTGAATCTCACGTCCGCCTGCGTTATTATCACGCCCTTTTTCAGAACGTCCTTGTATTCAAAGCCTGTCCGCGCGTATTCGAGCAGCTTGATCGTGTCGTCGTATTCGGTCTGTCTGCCGGTCTCGGAATCGTTCCTGCCGCCCATGATGATTATGAAATAACGCTTTCCGTCGTATTCGGCGCTCGTCAGAAGACATTCGCCCATTTCCTCGGTCGAGCCGTAATTCATACCGGTGACGCCGGGCGTCTTGTAAAGCGGCGTCATATATGAGCTTACGAGATGGTTCCTCGAGAGTATTATGTGTGAGCCGACGGTGAGCCGGTCCGTTGACGTCATCTCGGTAAAGCCCGGCAGCGAAGCGGCATGCTTCGCTATTATGATTATATCCGAAAGCACAGTTTTCGCGCCCTGCGCGTGAAGGCCGCTTACGTTTTTGAAAACGGTGTTCTCACAGCCGAGCTGCTTTGCGCGCTCCGTCATGAGCGCGGCGAAAGCCTCGAGATCGTCGCGGTCCGACTCCACGTCCTTCATGTAGTAGTGGGCGAGTATCGTGGATACGTCGTTCGCGCCGTGCATCAGAAGTATCGTCAGAAGCTGGCGGAGCGTCAGCACCTCGCCCTCCTCGAGATAGACGGAAAGTCCTTCCTTCCCCTCGAGCAGATCTTTTGTGACTGTTATCTCCGTGTCAAAGCTGCCCGCGAATTTCTCGAAAAGCATGACGCCGACCATGATCTTCGTTGTCGACGCCGGTTCGAGCGCCTCCTTGTCGTTCTTCGCAAACAGATATCTGTCGTCGTATTCGCTGTAAACGAGCGCGTTTCTCGAACGGATGGTGACGCTTTCGTCCTGCGGGATGATATAACCCGTGGGTATTATCCTGTCATCATCGGACTCCGTTTCATTTGCCGTATCCGTCGCGGCTGCGATGAATGAGAGCAGAAACGCCGCCGCGAGCGCAACGCTCAATATTTTTTTCAGCTTCATAACATTCCAAGAGCGGCGGACGCGTCTTTCGCGATCTGCGCCTTAAGCTCGCCGAGCGAGCCGAATTTCTTTTCGTCGCGGATAAAATCAACGAATTCCACGCAAACGTCAAGCCCGTACATATCGGCGTCATAGCCGAAGATGTGAGTCTCGACAGTCACGAATTCCGCGCCGACCGTGGGCTTTACGCCTACGTTCGATACCGCGGGATGAACCCCGCCTCCGACGTACGCCCGGCAGGCGTATACGCCCGGTCTGAGGGGAGTTAGATCGTCGGGATATTTCTGGTTTATCGTCGGGTATCCCATGCCGGTACCGAGCCTTCTGCCGTGTATGACGGGCAGCGTTACGGAGAACGGCCTGCCGAGCATCGTTTGAGCGAGCCTGACGTCGCCGTCTTTCAGCGCCGCGCGTATCGCCGTGGAGCTCACGGGTCTTTGCCCGCATTTTACCGGGTCGAGCACGACAGCGCCCTTCCCGTATCCGTGCATGAGAGAGACGAGCGTGCCCGCGTCGCCCTCGGCGTCCTTGCCGAATCGGAAATTATACCCGCAGAGGACATACTCGGCGCCGCATCCGCCGATCAGCACGTCCCGGCAGAACTCCTCGGGTAAAAGATCCTTCACCCGGGAAAAATCCGCCTTGAACACGCGCTCAACTCCGAGCGAGGAGAAAAGCGCGTCGCGCTCGCCGGGTGTGATTATGCGGGACTGCCCCTTTTTCCGGAAGGTGTCGTCAAACGTCCATACCGCCGGCACGGCGCCGATAAGAGAGGCCGTCGCCGCGGTTTTTCTGATCAGCTCCGCGTGGGCTTTGTGCACGCCGTCGAAGGTTCCGACGGCGATAACGGTCTTATTCGTTTTCGTTGTATCTTTCAGTTCAGCTGCGTTCATTACATAAAGGTCCGGATCTTATTTGCGTGTATCTTCGCGGATATTTGGCGGGCGTCGGACGGCTCTTTTCGAATGTGATGACGCATCTTTCCGCCTCACAGTCGGCACAGACCAGCTTCATCGGGTGCGCCGTGCCGGGCTCAGCGCCGAGTACGGACGATGCGTAAGATGAAGCGTCAAGCTCCGACGCGTCCGATTTCATAGCCGCGAATATCCCGCCTTTTTTCACGTACGGAAGACATAGCTCGAGCAGTACGGGAAGCGAGGACACGGCGCGCGCGGTCACAACGTCGAACGACCCGCGCAGCGGCGGGACGCACAGCTCCTCCGCGCGTCCGCAGATCACCGAGATGTTCGACAGTCCCAGTTTTTCCGCGGCGTACGTTACGAACGCGAGCTTCTTCGCGGTCGAATCCATCGCGCTGACGGTCACGTCATCCCTGAGTATCGCCACGGGCAGAGAAGGGAAGCCGCCGCCGCACCCTACGTCGAGCACGGAGGCGCCGTCCCGGATAAACGGCAGAATCAGAGCACAATCCGCGATGTGCTTTGCGTATATCCCGTCCTCGTCTGTTATTGCGGTGAGATTCACCTTTTTGTTGTATTCGGTAAGATACGCGGAGAGGGCGATCAGCTTTTCCTCTTTTTCGGGCGTAAGACAGCCGTCTATCCCGTTCCGCGTGAAATGCTCCCTGAGAGTCATAATCTTATTACAGTACCGCCGGAGCGTTCGGCGTATTCCGCGTCGCGCTCGTGACAGGTGAAGACGACGGACTGAAGCTCCGATGAGGCGAGCGTTCTGATTATGCTCAGCGCGCGTCTGTCGTCGACACGGGCGAACGTGTCGTCAAAAAACGCGGTCATACCCTTCGGGAATACGAGCTTTATGAGCGAAAGCCTGAGGCTGACGTACGCTATGTCCTGAGTGCCGCTGCTCATCGTGGACGCCGGGCGCGTCATACCGCCGCCCGTGTACGTGAGATCGAGCTTGCCGGAGACTCCGAGCGACTCATATTTTCCGTCGGAAAAGCGCTTTATATATTCACCGGCTTCCGCGGCGAGCGTCGGGGAAATACTGCTGCGGAGCTCGGCTGAGGCCTCGGAAAGCTTTTCATATGCCAGAGCGTACGCGGAAAGATCGGTCTTCGCCTCCTCAAGCTCCTCCCGAGCGGAGAGAAGCTTCGCGTAGATCGACGCGGGCAGCGTGAACGTAGCGTTCGCCGCCGCGAAGTTCTGCTCCTCCTCCGAGACCTTCTCGGCTATCGCCTCGTTTTGTCTTACGAGAAGATTGAGCTCGGTCCTGCGCTCGTCGGCGTTGAACGACTCAAGCTCGGCCTCCTTCAGCGCTCCGTGGAGCTTGGCTTTAAGCTTATCTCTGTCTGTGCCGGTCACACGCTCGCCGGATATACGCGCCTTGTACTGCGCCATTTCAGTCAGTCTGTGAGCGTTTGAAAGCTCGGAGACGACGTTGTCCACCTCGGTTATGAGCGAGGGGAGCCCGTCCGTGCCGACCTGTCTGTATCTTCCGGTGAAGGCGCGGACCTTCTTGTCAAGCTCCGCAAGGCGTTCGTCCGATCGATCCTTGTTTTTCCTGGCTTCTTTGTATGCGCCGGTCTTCTTTTCCGTCGCTGCGGCGTCGTCCGACACCGAATCGAGTATGTCCGGGATCATATCCGGATCGTCCGTGCCGAGCTTCGCGGCAAGCTTCATAAGACCGTTTCTGAGCTTCGATACCTTTGCGCAGATCACGATGCCGATAACGAGAAAGATGAGCGCGGCACAGCCGCTGATCAAAGAGTACGGGATGCCGTAGCCGAAGTACGCGAGGACACCCGCGAGTATCGCTAATGCCGCGGCGATCACGAACATCACCGCGTGCTTTTTGCCGAGCGCGAACATCTTGTCGTCGAACGCCTCATACATATCGCGGAGAGCCTCGACGCCGCCCGCGCCGGACGCGATCCGGAGTATCCCCGTATTTGCGGCGCGGTCCGCCTCCGCCGCGGCTTTTTCAAGCTCCGCCGCGGCCTTTACGCTGTTTTCCTTCAGCTCCACGGCGCTCGCCTGATATGATCTCAGCCCGTCCGCGAATTCGCGGTCGGGAAGAAATCCGTTTTTCGAGTATTTGTTTTCAAGCTCCTTCAACCTGTCGTCCGTGCTTTTGAGAGCCTTCAGGTTGCTTTCATGCTCGTCTATCTCGTGCAGACGTCTGTACGTCTCGAAGTCCTCGAGCTGAGAGGTGATGAGCCCGATACGCTCCTTGTTCGACTGCAGACGCGCACGGCGCGTGCGTATCGAATCGTCGAGCGAGAATATTTTCTCCGACGCCGTCTTCGCGGCGCCGAGACGGTACTCAAGCTCGGAAACTCCGTTCTCGAGCTCGTAGATCTTGCCGCCCTTCTTGTTCTTATAAAGCAGAGCGACGCGTGCATCGTCAAGCTTTTTCAGCGCTTTTTTCGTGCTGACCGCCTCGTCGGCGGAGAATACAATGTTTTCTATCGCCTCCGGCAAGCCCTGACCGCCGACGACGGAGCCGAGCTCTCCCGTGAACGCGGTGTTTTCAAATACGTTTTCCGGCGCCCCGATGAAAAGCTCCCACGGAGCCTTTTCCGTGCGGATCTGCTCGTCACCGCGAAAGATGCTTATCCTGTCGCGGGCTCGGTTCAAAAGGAGCTCACGCTCGATCCTGTACTCGAATCCCTGCGACTCTATCGTAATGCTTCCGGCGCAGCCGGTCATCCCCCAGCCGACGTATTTTTCACGTCCCGCCTTGTCAAGTCCGTAGAAAATGAAGCGGATGAACGCGCCGACGGTGCTTTTTCCGGTCTCATTCTCGCCTTCTATGACGTTGAGACCGTCGCCGAAGGTGATATGCCTGTCGCTGAGCATACCGAATGAGATTATATGAAGCTTTTTGATCAGCATGTCAGCCCCTCCCGTTCAGCGCGTCAAGCCCGGCCTTCAGCGCCTTTGCAGCTATAAGTCTGTCTTTTTCGGAACCCTCGGTCAGCTTCGGCAGCATGGCGCGGCAGAAGGCGCCGCGTATCCCCGGCTCCGCCGCGTATTTGTCGAAATCGAGCGTCGGCTCCGTAAGATCGACGACCTCGGCGTATCTTACGCCTATGATACTTCCGGTTATGAACGCCTCCGATAACACAAGATCCGCCGGGATCGCTCCGCGGAGAAGTACGCGAACCGATGCTTCGTTTCCCGCGTGTGCGTTCCTTACCGCCGAGTTCACCGCGTTGATTACGGAGGGCGTGTCCTCGCATCCGGAGACGTCCGCCTCGATTATCTCAAATCTGCGCTGTGTGAAGGATCTGACCTTGAAATCGGTTTTGAGCGAGCCGTTCTGTTTATCAAGCTCCGCGACGAGCGCCGATTTCTGACCGCATTCGTCGAACGACCTGCCCTCGAGACAGCCGGAATACGCGTAATACGTCCTGCCTATCCTGTTGGCGCCCTCGGTGCCCTTGTGTATATGACCGAGCGCGGCAAAATCGAAGCCGGCGTTTTCAAGCTCCGCCTTGCTTATACTGCAGTATCTGCCGCCGACGGGCCCGTCAAGCTCGCAGTGGGCGCAGAGGATGTTGATCCTCGAAGGATCGAGCCGGGGCTTTACCGCAAGCGGATCGACGGACATGTATTCATCCGTGAACGCCCAGCCGTAAACGTCCGTGTTGAGATCGTCAAAGCTGATCTTAGAAAGAGAAGAGGAGCGGAAAATGAAAACGTTGTCCGGAAAATCGGTCTTCGCCCAGGGAGATTCTGCGCGGTACGGGTCGTGATTGCCGGGGGAGATTATGAATTTAATGCCCGGATTTTTTTCAAATTCGCTTTTCAGCAGCGCCAGAGTGTCACGCGCGGCAAAGCCCGTGTCGAAAATATCGCCGGGCATAAGAACGAGATCGATCCCGGCGGTGCGGGCGTAAAGGACCGCCGAGGTGAACGTTCCCCTCAGCATTTGTCTGCTCGCCGCGGCGGCGTCCGCGCTTTTAAGTGAAAACGGACTGTCAAGATGAAGGTCCGCCATATGTAATATTTTCACCATTATATATTCCTCATTACAGTACTGGATACATTATATCAAACCGCCCCGGAAAAATCAATATCATACGCGGAAATAGTTGAAAAAAATCAAAGAAGGTCGGAACGGTTTTTTCTTCTCTTTTCATAAGCGTTAATCCATTTTGCTTGAAATATTATCATTTTCATGATAATATGAAGAAAAACACCTGTAAGGAGATCCGAAATGAAGGAATATTATGAGATCGAAATAGAAGGCTTGAAAAGACACCTTCCGCTTTGCCCGCTGAACGACAAACTCAAGATCGGCGCGTTCGTCATCTTCGGCGACGTCGAGCTTACCGAGGCGGCGGCGGCGGGACTTCTGCGCATCGCGCCGACGGATTACGACTACATGATCACTGCCGAGAGCAAGGGCATCCCGCTCGTATACGAAATGGCGCGTCAGAGCGGACAGAACAAATACTTCCTCGCAAGAAAGGCGCCGAAGCTCTATATGAGGAACGTCCTCAAATGCGAGGTCAAATCGATAACAACGGCAAAAATGCAGACGCTTTATCTCGACGGAGACGACGCGGAGCTGATGCGCGGCAAACGCATACTCATAGTCGACGACGTCATCAGCACCGGTGAGTCGCTCAAGGCGCTTGAGGCTCTCGTTGAACAGGCGGGCGGTATTATCGCCGGACGCATGGCTGTCCTTGCCGAGGGCGACGCGTGGAACAGAGAAGATATAAAGGCTCTTCAGTACCTTCCGCTTTTCGACAGCGAAGGCGAACCTCTCCCGCTCGTATGATCGATCTTTCCTGTGACTACAACAACGGCGCTCATCCCGCCGTCCTCCGGCGCCTGATCGAGACGAACGGTGAGCTCACGTCGACATACGGGCTCGACGTTTACAGCGCTTCGGCTGCCGAAAAAATAAAAAAAGCCTGCGGGATAAGTGAGGGCGACGTGTTTTTTCTCGGCGGCGGCACGCAGACGAACATGACCGTCATAAGCTCGTGCCTTATGCCGTATCAGGGCGTTATATCCGCGTCTACCGGACACATAAACTGCCATGAGGCGGGCGCGGTCGAGTACTGCGGCGTCAAGGTCATCACGCTTCCCCAGCACGGCGGAAAAATAGACCCGGGCGAGCTTGAAGCGTACATGCGCACGTTTTACGGCGACGAAAGCCGAGATCATATGGTCTTCCCGGGGATGGTATATATATCATATCCCACGGAATACGGCACGCTCTATTCGAAAGCCGAGCTTGAGAGTCTCCGCCGCGTCTGCGACGAATTCGGCCTTCTGCTCTTTGCTGACGGCGCACGGCTCGGATACGCGCTCGCCTGTGACGAATGCGACCTCACGCTCAATGATCTTGCCCGCCTCTGCGACGTTTTCTATATCGGCGGAACAAAGGTCGGAGCGCTTTGCGGAGAAGCCGTCGTTTTCCCGAAAAAAGCGCCCGCGCATTTCATCACTATGGTGAAGCAGCACGGAGCGATGTTCGCAAAGGGAAGACTGATCGGTGTTCAGTTCGACGCGCTTTTCACGGACGGACTTTATCTGAAGATCGCAAGGAACGCGATAGACCGCGCACGGGAGCTTCGCCGGATCATAGCCGACCGCGGTTATGAGTTCTTCATCGATTCTCCGACGAATCAGCAGTTCGTGAAGCTCGGAAACGAGGATGCCGAACGTATTATGAAGGCGGTGAAGTGCGAGGTCTGGGAAAAGCCGGATCCCGGTCATACCGTCCTGCGTTTTGTAACGAGCTGGGCGACGACGGAGGACGACATCAAAGCGTTCGGTGACGTTGTATGAATGAAAGAGTAAAACAGGCGTCATTCCTTGCGGTCGATATTTTGAATATCGTACTTATAACGCTTGCGGCGATATTCGGAGTATTCTCCGGAGACGGTGCGCTCTGGCGCGCAGGCTTCGGGCGGTTCGTTTACTTCACGGTAGACTCAAACGTGCTCGCGGCGCTCGCTCTCGCCGTTGCCCTGCCGTTCAAGATAAGAAGGATGAGGAGCGGAAAGATGCTGCCGGCCGCGGTGACGGCGCTTTGCTTCACCGGCGCGAGCGCGGTAACCGTGACGTTTCTGACGGTCGTTCTGTTTCTCGGGCCGCTTTACGGCTACGGCAGTATGTACGCGGGAAACAATCTGTTCCTGCATATGATCTGCCCTCTCCTCGCCGTCATGTCGTTCATCTTTGACTGCGGGGGCGAAAAACGGCTCGATCCACGCCTCACGCCCGCGGGAGTGCTCCCGACTCTGATATACGGCGCCGTGTATTTTATCATGGTGATCGTCATCGGCCGTGAAAACGGCGGCTGGGCTGATTTCTACGGCTTCAATATGGGCGGACGATGGTATGTCAGCGTCGCCGTCATGCTTGCGGCGACGTACGCAGCCGCGCTCGCACTGTGGGCGCTTCAGCGCGCGTATCTCCGGAGGCGCCGGTGAAGACGTCGCGTTATGAGATAAACGCGGGTCTCGGCTTTCGGCTGAGCTTTGCGTTTTTGTCCGACCTCCACGAGAAGAACACAAGCGAGGCGTTCAGGCTGACCGCAGGATCCTCGCCCGACGCCGTGCTTGTCGGCGGGGACTATATACAGGACGGCGACAGGTTCGAAAAGGGGATCGCTCTGCTGTCTTCTCTTGCGGAGCTGTTCCCGGTCTTCTGCTCGCTCGGAAACCATGAATTCAAGTATGAAGGCGACATAAGATCGCTTACGAAGGCTGCGGGCGTTACCCTGCTCGATAACACCGACGTCCTATTCCGCGGCGTTCGGATCGGCGGTCTGACCTCCGGATTTGACGGCAGAAAGCAGGGGACGTTCAAAAAAACGCCTCCGCCGGACACCGCGTTTCTCGATGAATACTGCGCAAAGGACGGATTCAAACTGCTTCTTTGTCACCATCCCGAGTATTACGCGGACTTCATAAAGGGGAGAAATATAGATCTGACGCTCTCGGGCCACGCCCACGGCGGACAGTGGAGACTCTTCGGACGCGGGCTTTACGCGCCGGGGCAGGGGCTTTTCCCGAAATATACGTCCGGTATGTATGACGGCAGGCTGATAGTCAGCCGCGGCATCGGAGACTCTCACCGTATACCGCGTATCAATAACGATTTTGAATACGTTTTACTGACACTTACGTAAAAGCTGCCGGCCCCGGAAATGATCCCGGGACCGGCATTTTTATTATATCATCTGTTTTTCTCGGCTCTGACGGAGGCAACGTTTTTGTTGTGCTCCGCAAGCGTTTCCGCGTACAGCATATCGCCGTTCGATCTTGAGACGAAGTAGTAGTAATTCGATTCGGCGGGGTTGAAGGCGGTATAGATCGCCGACCAGCCCGGATTGCAGATCGGTCCGGGCGGCAGTCCGTCGTAAACGTATGTGTTATACGGGTTGTCGTAATTCAGATCCTGCTGCGTTATATCCGCCTTGTGGACGCCGAGCGCGTAGAGCACCGTGGAGTCGCATTCGAGCTTCGGATACGTCGCCGGGTGCTTCAGCCTGTTCATTATGACGCTCGAGACGTATTCCATATCGGAGTTGTAATACGCCTCATGCTGTATTATCGAGGCTATGCGCAGATACTGATCGAGCGTGAAGCCCGAGCGGTCGATGAACTCGTAGTATTCCCGCGTCATCTTGGAGTCGAACGCGTCGAGCATCTTGTTTATTATCTGAGTCTCGTCCCAGTCTGAGTAGAAGTAATAAGTGTCGGGGAAGAGATAACCCTCAAGCCTGTATCTTCTGTTCGGATCCTTCGGCGTACTGTCGAGGCGTTTGATGAAATCATAGTCGTATTCACCGTTCTCGATCGCGTCGACGAAGCCCTCCCTCGTCCCGATACCCTCGCTCAGGAAAAGGTCGATGATCTCGTCCACCGTGTAGCCCTCCGGTATCATGATCGTGACGATGCGGCGCTCGCCCGTCTGCGCAAGAAACATCTTTATGAGACTGTCGTAGTTCTGCTGAGACGAAGCGACGTACGTTCCGGGAATGAACGTCTCACCCTCGTCGAGCTTCAGCCTTGCGTAAAGGCGGAAGATCCCCGGATATTTTATTATCCCTTTTTCCTTCAGCTCGTTCGAGACGTCGATCACCGTCGGATACGCGCCGAGATCTATCTCAGCCGTGCGCTCCGTTTTCTTCAGCGCGAAGACGTCGTTCCCGACGGACAGTATGAAGAACGAGAGCGCGGCGGATATAATGAGGACAATCGTGATATACATAACGGCTATCGTTATGCTGTATATCGCGCTGTGGCTTTTGACCTTCAGCTCGCGTCCGGTCTCGTCTGTCGGCTTGCTCTTGCGCGGATTTACCTTCTTTTCGGCTGCCGCCTTGACCGGCTTTTTTGTTTTTTGTCCTTTGTCAGACATAACGGATCCTTTCTTTGTTTCTGCGGTCAGAGCTGCCCCCTGATCTTCATTATTCCCGCGAAGAACGCGAATGCGAGGCAAAGCACGTATCCGGGAGACAACGCCGATACAAGGAGCGTACGCAGTCTTTCCGCAAGCGGGGGAAACTTTTCGTTCTGTGATTCCGGCACCGTCTCCGCGTCGATCTCAAGCAGACGCTGGGCGCGTGAGAGGGAGAAGAACAGGAACAGAAGCATCGCCGCCGCGAATATGAAAATGAACGGTATGAGACTGTCGGCTCTCGCCGCCGCGTCGTTCAGCAGCTTGTGGGAGAACACCGACAGGATGTTGTATATGAAATGCGCCGCCATTGAGGCGAAGACCGAATGAGTGACCTCGTATATCAGCGCGAGCACGACGCCGCAGAGGAAATACGTGAAAAATCCGTTCAGCGAGAAGTGCATCAAAGCGAAAAGCACGGAGGAGAGAAGCGCGCCTTCGATCACGCCGAATTTCCTGTACTCGCCGTAGATCACACTGCGGAACGTGATCTCCTCGACGATCGCCGGCAACAGACAGTACAGCATCACCGTATATACTATCCCGGAGACCGGAATCTCCGTTATGTTCGCGGAGAACGGCGCGGCGGTCGACTTTGAGCCGAGCCCCATCAGGACAGCGGCGCAGAACATGAATACCGCGGCGCATATCACAAGGAGTATCCCGGTCGCGCCGAAGGGCCTTACCCCGAGCTCCTTATATGAGATAGGCCTTTTGATCCTCTTATATATTATCGCCGGCATCACGAAGATCATTATCTGTATCACGAGCAGTGAAAGAAACTTGTTCGCAGAATACTCCGCGCCGGTCTTTATATACGATGATATGAATACGAGGATATAAACCGCAAGGCAGAATACGGGCGTGATATGATAATCCTTAAGCTTGATCTTTGTCAACCGTCATAACACCCCTTTCGGTGAAGATAAAGTCGCAGGCGACGTCGTATTTGCCGTGCGGAAGCTCCTCCGAGATAAGCTCAGAGTAAACGACCGCCGCGGTCGTACCGCTGTATTTCGCGAGAAATCTGTCATAATAGCCGCCGCCGTAACCGATCCTGAAGCCGTGACGGTCAACCGTCAACGCCGGTATAAGACAGAGCGAGCACGACTGCTTTGACGGGTCGAACCTCTCATGCCCCGCGGGCTCTCTTATGCCGTAATATCCTTTTAATAACTCCGACGGATCGCCGACGAAAATGAACTCCATCTCGTGACGCTCGGGTATACATCTCGGGTATGCGATCCGCTTCCCGTTCGCCGCGGCGTGACGCGCAGCACCGTCAAGATCCGGTTCGTCTTCAAGCGCCGCGTATAACAGTATCGTATCGTAGTATTTGTAAGAGGCTGAGGAGATTATATAACGGTACAGCTTTTCGTCGTATAAAGCCTTCGTCTGCTTCGGGATCTGTCTTCGTATCTGAAGATATTTCTGCCTCAAAAGGCTTTTTTCGCTTCTGAGATCGACGCTCATGTCAGAGAAGCATGATGCTTTTGCCGATCGCGTCGGCTTTTTCTCTTCCGCAAAGCGCCGAGACTATCTCAAGCCCGAAGCTTACGGCGCAGCCCATCCCGGCGGCGGTGATGAAATTGCCGTCGCGGACGACCTTTTCGTCAGCCGGAACGGCGCCGTAAAGGTACTTTTCAAATCCCGGGTAGCAGACGGCGCGCTTTCCGTCAAGAAGTCCGAGCCTTCCGGGGATCGACGGCGCTGCGCATATCGCGCAGACGAGGCCGCCCTCACGCGCGGTCTTTTTTACGGCTTTGCAGACCGTTTCATCGGAGAAAAGCGTTTCGGTGCCGACTCCGCCGCCCGGGAGGACAACGGCGTCAGCCGTGCGCTCGCACTCGGCGAACTCTTCGAGCGTCATATCGGTGAAGAACTGTATGCCGTGAGGTCCGAGCGCCGTTTTGCCGTTCACACCGACGGTCGTCACTTCAAGGCCGGCGCGGCGCATCACGTCGAGCGCGGCGAGCGCCTCGACCTCTTCAAGTCCGTTCGCACAGAACATATAGATCATGATGCACCTCCGTTATTCTTCGTTTCCGTATTTTGCCATGAACTGCTCGCGCGACATGAGGAGCTCACGCGGCTTGCTTCCGTTCGCGCCGGAGCAGATGCCCATCTCCTCCATGCGGTCGATTATCTTCGCCGCGCGTCCGTAGCCTATCGAAAGCTTGCGGTTGAGCAGGGAAGTGGCGACCTTGCCGGCGTCGAATGATATCTCGATCGCCGAAAGGAGCAGCTCGTCGTCGCCGGATTCCGCGCCTGCCATGGACAGCTTTTTCTTGCCGTCGCTTATGTTTTCGGCTTCCTTGTCTATGTTCTTTATCGCCTCGTCGCTGTAATTCGCCTCGAGACCCTGGTTCTTTATGAAGTTTACGACCGCCTCGACCTCTTCGTCGGAGACGAAGGCGCCCTGCAGTCTCGTCAGCTTCAGAGCGCCGACTGGCTTGAACAGCATGTCGCCGCGGCCTATCAGCCGCTCCGCGCCGCCCTCGTCAAGTATCGTACGCGAGTCTATCTGCGAACCGACGCGGCACGCGATACGCGACGGGATATTGTTCTTTATCGTACCGGAGATGACGGAGACGTCCGGTCTCTGCGTACCGATTATCAGATGCATACCCGCGGCTCTTGCCTTGGCGGCGATACGCGCGATGGAGCTTTCGACGTTGTCCTTCGACGTAGCCATCAGATCGGCGAGCTCGTCTATTATTATAACCATGATCGGGAGCTTTTCCATCTCCGGATCGTTCTTTGCAAGATCGTTATAGCCGAAAATGTTGCGGCAGCCCGTCGCCTCTATCAGATCGTACCGGCGTTCCATCTCCTGTACGAGCCAGTTGAGAGCGCCCGCCGCCTTCTTCATATCCGTGATGACGGGAACGAGCAGATGCGGGATACCGACGTACGGCGCGAATTCGACCTTTTTCGGGTCGATCATTATAAGCTTCACCTCATCGGGCGTCGCTCTGTAAAGAATGCTCACTATAAGGCTGTTTATACAGACCGATTTACCCATACCGGTGGCGCCGGCGATTATCATATGAGGCATCTTCTGGATGTCGAGGAACGTCGGCTCGTTCGAGACGTCGACGCCAAGCGCACAGAAGACCTTGCTCTTCGCGCTGCGGAAGGTATCGGTGTCCAAAAGGGTCCTGATATTGACGGTGAACGGGGATTTGTTCGGGACTTCGATACCCACGGTGTCCTTGCCCTCGATGGAGCTTTCAAATCGGACGCCGCCGGACGCGAGCACGCGAGCCAGGTCGTCTATCAGGTTTCCGATCCTCGAAATGCGGACGCCGGGCGCCGGCCGCAGCTCGTACCGCGTTATCGTCGGGCCGCAGGATATGTTCTCAACGGAGACGGTTATACCGAAATTGGAAAGCGTCTCCACTATCTTTCTCGCATTGTTCTTAGCCTCATCAGCGCTTATCCCGGCTCCCTTTCCGTCGGGCAGGGAAAGCAGCTTGAGTGGCGGGAAGCGGTAAGGCTTCGGGGCTTTCGCCGGCTCCTTCCGCGGCTCCTCGTTCACAAGCTCGTCCGCGGGTACTCCGACAGGCTCCTTGACAGCCTCTATCGTGTCGTCCGCGCCGTTCTCCTCGCCTGATCCGATCACGGGATCATCCGGCGTGACGTCCTCGACCGGCTTGTCCGCTACCTTTACGGGACGATCGACGAGTATCCCGTCCTCAAGAAAGATCTCGGCGGGCTTTCTTACGAATTCTTCGACGCCCTCGTCCTCGCTGTCTATGAGATCGTCGTACGCGTTGTGTTTGCGCGGGACTATATCCGGCTCCTCGCTTTCAAAATCGTATGCTTTTTTGTGTTTTTGCTTCTTCTCCGGCTGAGGCCCGGTCTCTTCGGCGTTCTTATTACGGACGGCGGGTATGATGACGTCTTCGTCATCGCCGTCTCCTTTCTCTTCGCCTTCAGCCGTATCCGGCTTTTTCTTTTCGGCTTTTTTCTGCTTTATTTTTTCCGCGCCGGAATCTATCCTTTTGTTTATCGCCGACGCTATGAACATCGGTGTAATGCCGAGAGACAGCGCGCCGAAAACGATGAACAGTATCATGAACACCACGCCGGTGAACGCCGTGCCGAGCTTGTCCGCGACAGCCTGGGCGACGGTCCCGCCGACGGCGCCGCCTCCGGCGAAGCCTTTGCATTTATCGAAAAAGTCTCCCATGGTGAGCTTTGCCGCCTCGAGCGAGAAAAGCCCAAAAAACACGGATATCGAAAACGTCGCAAGGACGCCCCACGCGAGCTTGAAATACAGCGTGTGATCCGTATAAATGCGTCTCAGAAATACCGCGAGCAGCAACAGATACGTCGGTATCAGAAGCGAGGCGATGCCGAACGAGCCGAAAAGACCCGTGCGGATCCATCTTCCGAAGGCTCCCGATATGGATGGGACTATATAACAGAGAAACAGGTAAAGCGCTGCAAGACCGCAGATGAAACTGACGATCAGAAGAGCCGCCGCCGTGTTTTTTTCGGAGCGGCCGGACTTCTTATCCTTTGCCGTGTTGTCGGTCTGCGGCGCCGCTGACCTCGTTTTTGAGGCGCTCTTTGCCGCTGACGTTTTTTTGCTGCTTTTTGCCGCGGTCTTTACTGCTTTTTTCTTCTTTTGTGCCATTTTAAACGATCCTCTCAGCCGTAAGCGCCGACTATCGCCGCGGCGCCTATGGCGAAACAATATATTGAAAAGTGTCCGGGACCGGATCGTCCGGATACCGTTTTTATCAGTTTTATCGATAACAGACCGGACAGCGCCGCCGATGCGAAGCCGCAAGTGAACACCGCGGTCATATAAAGAGAAGGGGAAAGCGACAGTATTTCGGGAGCCTTGAAAACACAGGCGCCGATCACCGCCGGGATCGAACACAGGAAGCTGAGCCTGACGGCGTCGTTTTTCTCGATACCGCAGAGCATCCCGCCCGCGATCATGCTTCCGCTCCTTGAGATCCCGGGGAACACCGCGGCCGCCTGGAAAAGTCCGGCGCCGAGCGCGTGCCGCACCCCCGTTTCACTGACCTTTTTACCGCTTTTGTAAAGCTTTTGTGCTGTCAGAAGCAGCAGTCCGTTCATGATGAGAAAGCATCCCACCGCAAACGGTGAACGCGAAACGCGGTCGGCCGGCGCGTCAAGCCCGAGAAGCACAGCGGCGACTATCGGCAGGGTCGCGATGAAAACGAAGCGTACAGTGTATCCGTCGTCGCCGGGCGGCGTGCGCCGTATCAGCTTCACGGGAGCGGTGAAGGCGGCTTTCGCAAGCCCCGGCAGCTCCCGTCGGTAAGCGAAAAGTACGGCGAACAGCGTTCCCGCGTGCAATACCACGTCAAGCCCCGGGTAACAGTCCGGCGATGCGAGTCCGAAAAACGCGCGTGCAAGACAAATGTGCGCCGACGACGAGACGGGTATGAATTCGGTCGCCCCCTGAATTATTCCGAGAATGACTGCCGATAATATATCCATGACACACCTCTTTTTTTTAAAGGTGTATGCACGTCGGGATCATATTATAACAAATATAAAGAGATATTTCAAGTATGTCGGTAAATTTTTTTGTGAACGGCAAAACGTCGTCCGAGGTCAGAGCCGCGCTGTGTGGATTGTCAGCGATCGCCGCCGGATTCATAAGCGGCTTTCTCGGCGCGGGCGGCGGCGCCGTACTGCTTCTGGCGCTGAGGGCGATATACGGCAGGGAAGCTAAAACGCCGTACGCCGCGGCGCTTTGCGTCACGCTTCCGACCGCGGCGCTCTCCGCCGCGATATATACTGTAAAGACGGGACTTGATATTTCGGAGGCGATCCGCTTCATCCCCTTTGCGGTCATCGGCGGCGTGTGCGGAGCCCTTTTCATGGATCGTGCGGGATCCCGGACGCTTGAAACGGTGTTTGCTCTGATCGCGCTGACCGGCGGGTGTGCCGCGCTTTTGCGATGAAGTTCGCGGTGTGCTTCCTGACCTCGGCGCTGATCGGCGCCGGAGTGGGCGGAGGCGGTCTTTTCACCGTTTATCTGTCGCTTTCGGGCGCCGCCTCACAGCTTACGGCGCAGGGTATAAATCTGTTATCGTATATTTTTGCCGCGGCGCCGGCGTCCGCTTTGTCGTACAGGCGGTACGGACCGGATCTGAGACTCATCACTTTTTTGTCCTTCTGCTCGGTCATCGGCTGTGTTTTCGGCGCACTCACCGCGCCGGCGGTCACGGACGACGCTTTGCGGAAGATCTACGGCGCGTTCACCGCCGCGGCGGCGCTTTTCGTCCTTATGCGGCGCCGATCACTTCTCAGGCTCGGGTGAAAGCCCCGCGACCTCGTCGACCGGGAGAGCAAAGGCGATGCCGTGCCCGGGCGTGTCAAGTCCGCAGACAGAATAAAGCGAATGAAGGATATCGTTCCTCTGATCCGCGTCCGCGACTATCATCACTATTTCCTTCTGCGGCGAAACGGAGAGGCCGAAAAGCTTTTCCGCTTCCTTGTTTGCGGTGCCTCTGGCACGTATGACAGTGCCTCCGCGCGCTCCGCCGTGCCTTGCGGCGTCCATCGCCGTCTCACTGAAGCCCTCGTTCACGATGCAGAAAATGACTTCATGTTTATTTTCGCTCATAAGAATCTCTTGTCCTCTCTTTTATCGGCAAGAAACCTGTATGCAAGCACGCCGATCATCCCCGTGAACGGTACGCTGAAGGCGATGCCCTTGCCGTTTTTGATCGATCCGAACCTTTTGCCGAGCGTCTCGATGAGCGCCGGGGCGCGATCCGCCGAAATGACGCTGAAGATAACGGTCTTTCCGTCGTCGTTCAGCCCCAGGACGTCGAGGACCTCTGTCTTCGCGGTGCCGTGTGCCGGTGCCGTCAGCTGCATGTTCGCGCCGCAGCTCTGTATAAGATCGATATAATATTCCGTTTTCTCACGGTTGACGACCGTGATGACGAGCTTCAGTCCGTCCGGGGATCTTACGGGATCGGGAGTTGTTTTTCTTGTCATGTGATCCCCCTTAAATAAACTCTATGATCTGTTCGTCCTCGGACGATAAGATCTTGTTCATGGCTCTTCTCGATCTGAGTTTTTCGGCGACCGCCGCGCGGAAGCCGAGGAGCTGGATCGTTATGAGCGGCGTCATCGCTACCGTCGCGACCACACCGAATGCGTCGAAAGGTATCTTATCCTGCCCCTGAAGGACGGAACAGACTCCGATGGCGAAGGGCAGTATGAAGCTCGAGGTCATGGGACCGCTTGCGACGCCGCCGGAATCGAACGCTATCGCCGTGTATACACCGGGCACGAGCAGCGAAAGACCGAGCGATATGACGTAACCCGGGATGATATAGTACAGGACGCTGAAATCAAAGATGATACGGATCACGGAAAGCGCGACGGAAAGACCGACGCCGACAGACAGTGCGATCATCATCGAACGCTTACTTATGGCTCCGTCCGTCATCTGATCGACCTGACGGTTGAGAACGTGTATCGCAGGCTCGGCGAGTACCGTCGCCATTCCGGTTATGAAGCTGAATATAATGAGGAAAGCCGTGCCGTTCCCGGTCGAAAGCTCGGTGCCGAGCTTGAAGCCGAGCGGCATGAAGCCGGTTTTTACCGCCGCCATGAATATGACGAGACCGATGAAGGTGTAAACGATACCAAGCGCTATCCTGATCAGCTTCTTGAAAGGCAGCTTCAGTACCGTGAACTGCAGGATGAAGAAGAAGACGGAGATAAGCGCAAGAGCCACGGCGACCTCACCCGCCGTATCCGCGACCGTTCCGGCTATCTGCTTGCCGATATGAGCGCCGATCGAATAATCCGGCATCGTGTAATTGAGCTTTCCGCGGGCGAATATTCCGATCACCGCGACGGCGATAACGGGGCCGACCGAGCAGAAGGCGATCGATCCGAAGTTGTTTTCCGCGCCCTTGCCGTGACTCACGGTCGACGCGATACCTATGCCGAGCGCCATGATGAACGGTACGGTAACGGGGCCGGTCGTAACTCCGCCCGAGTCGAACGAAAGAGCGGTGAATCCGTCGCCGCCGCGGTGTATCATCATCGCGACAAGCTCGAACAGAAGCAGGTAAAAGAACATCAGATACTGCGGCAGCGGCTTGTTCTTCACGGTACGGACGACGGAAAAGAGCAGGAAAAGACCGACTCCTGCGCCGACCGAACCGATGAGGACGAGACCGTTGACCATATCCGACACCTGCCCGGCGAGAACGGAGAGATCAGGCTCCGCTACCGTTATCAGCATACCCATGAGGAAGCAGACGATTAGAAGCAGCGCGGGCTTGCCGGATTTGGTGAGTCCTGATCCGATGTGCTCTCCCATCGGCGACATCGCAAGATCGGCGCCGAGACTGAAAAGCCCGGTCCCGATCACCAGCATGACGGAGGAGCAGAGAAATATGATCAGCTCCGTCGGCGTAAGAGTGACGAACGGAGTGAAATACATGACGAGGACGATGATCATTACGGGAAGAACGGAAAACGCCGCCTCCCTGATCTTCAATAACAATGTCTTCAAGAGGAGCGCCGCCCTTTACACAGCGGCTGAGAGCGCCTGTTCGAGATCGGCGATGATGTCCGACGTGTTCTCGAGTCCCACTGAAAGACGTACCATGCCGGCGTTTATACCGGCGGCGACGAGCTGCTCGTCCGTCAGCTGCCTGTGGGTCATCGAAGCCGGGTGGAGGACGCAGGTGCGGATGTCCGCGACGTGTACCTCGCGTGAGGCGAGCTTCAGCGCGTCCATGAATCTCTCTGCGGGAACGCGTCCGCCCTTGATATCGAAGGATATGACGCCCGACGTCCCGGACGGCATGTATTTTTCGGCGAGCGCGTGATATTTGTCGCTTTCAAGCCCCGGATACCTTACCGTAACGACCGCCGGATGGCTTGAGAGATAAGAGGCGACCTCGTACGCGTTTTCGCAGTACTGCTTCATCCTGACGGCGAGAGTCTCGAGCCCGATGTTGAGAAGAAACGCGGAATGAGCCGAAGGATACGCGCCGAAATCGCGCATCAGCTGCATCCTCGCTTTGCCGATATAAGCGGCTTTTCCGAATTTCTCCGTGTAAACGAAGCCGTGATACGATTCGTCGGGCTCCGTGAATTCGGGGAATTTCCCGTTCGTCCAGTCGAAGTTTCCGGAATCGACTATGACGCCGCCGCCCTGGAGCGCGTGACCGTCCATATACTTTGTGGTGGAGTGGACGACGATGTCCGCGCCGAAATCGAACGGTTTGCAGAGGACCGGCGTCGCGAATGTGTTGTCTATTATGAGCGGAACGCCGTGCTTATGTGCGATTGCGGCGAATTTTTCTATATCAAAAACGGAAAGCGCGGGATTTGCGAGCGTCTCACCGAATACAAGGCGCGTGTTTTCCCTGAACGCGCGGTCTATCTCCTCCTCGTCCGCCTCCTGATCGACGAAGATACACTCGATCCCGAGCCGCTTCAGAGTCACCGCGAACAGATTGACCGTTCCTCCGTATATGGCGGAGGCGGAAATTATGCTGTCTCCGGCTTTGCAGAGGTTCAGCACGCTCATGAGGCTCGCCATCTGACCGGATGACGTGCACATGGCGCCGACGCCGCCCTCAAGATCCGCGATCTTTTTTTCAACGCAGTCGACCGTCGGATTTGAAAAACGCGAATACATATGCGCGTTGGGAAAATTGAAGAGCTCGCCTATCTCCTCCGCCGTATCGAAAACGTACGTCGTGCTCTGTACTATCGGCATCACGCCGGGTTCCCCGTTTTTCGGCTTGTAGCCGGATCTTATGCATTTTGTTTCGTCTTTCATTATATTTGCTCTCTTTCGAAATAATATTTTTGCTTGTGAGTCTGTATGCTCATGACCGCGCCGATACAGAGATAAAGGCTGAGTATTGAAGAGCCGCCGTAGCTGATGAACGGAAGTGTTAGTCCGATGACAGGCAGCGTGCCTAAGCACATCCCGATATTTTCGACCGCCTGAAATATGAAAAGCGCCGCGATGCCGGCACAGATGTACGTGCCGTATTCATGACGCGCGTTCTGCGCGATTCGCAGGATGCGGAAAATCAGAACGGATATGAGCGCTATGTAGATGAGGATCCCCACAAAACCGAATTCCTCCCCCATCACGCCGAGTATCATGTCCGTCTCGCGGGCGGGGTACGTCCCTTTCAGTGGGGAATGCGTTATCGTTCCCTTGCCGTAGCCCATACCGAACGCGCCGCCGTTCTGCATCGCACGGATGGTCTGGATGACCTGGTAGCCCTTGTCTGTCGGGTCGAGATACGGGTCGAAGCCGACGAGGATCCTCATTTTCTGATAATTCTCGAGCCTGCCCCATAAAAACGGAGCCGCGATACCGACGGCGACGATCCCGCCGGCGAGATACCACAGACTCATCTTCGCCGTGAACCACATCACGATAAAGATGACCGCGAAGACGACGGCGGCGCCGAGGTCCTTTTCGAGCAGAACAAAAGCGATCGTGCTTCCGGCAAAGAGAAGGATCATCAGAACGCTTTTCAGATCGTTCGTGTCGTCCTTGCGCTTGCCGAGAAGATATCCGAACGACAGTATGAACGTGAGCTTGACGAGCTCGGACGGCTGAAAATCCACATTCAGCACAGGCAGTGTGATCCAGTTCTTGTTGCTGCCGAAGTTGCCTCGGAGCATCTGCGGGATGCTCGATACGAGCGGCAGAAAGAGAAGGGCGAGACCCGCGATGAACAGGAACACCCACGTTTTCTTCAGCAGCGCGTCATAGTCTATCAGCGAGAACACGATCATCGCGGTGAATCCGAGCACGGCGCCGAAAAGCTGGACCATAACGTTCCTGTTCGTCCCGTGATACGCGGCGGCGGAGCTTATACAGATTATTCCGTAGACGGTGAGCGCGAGCGTCGCGGCTATGAGAACAAAGTCAAGCTGCTTCAAGCTCGCAAGAAAGGAATTTTCACGTCTTTTCATAACCGCCTCCCGTACCCAATATTTTATTTATTATAAAACAACGCGCACTAAAAGTCAAGGCAGAAAACATAAATAATATAAAAATGTCCCGCGCCGTTGTACGCGGGACACATTACTGAAGGTTCATTTTGAAACGACGTCAAGAAACGCGCCCTCAAGCTCGGCGCAGACCTTTTTCGTCCCCATGATAACGGCGATCACGTTTGCGTGACGGACGGCGATCGCCTCCTCCGCCGCGGCGCACACCCACTTCGAACGGTTCAGATTCTGCTCGACCGTCTTTCTGCATGAATCATAGTCCGCGCCCTCTTCAAGCACGATCACGCAGAACGAGAACGTGACCGGCTGGATATAAGCCTCCGACGCCGCGCCTTTTGTATACGGGATCCCGGATATGCCGAGATAATACTCGTCGTTCTTTTCCGTTATCTTCTCGGTTATGAGCTGCGGGATGTAATCCGACGTCGCCGTACCGTCCGAAAGCATACCGTACACTCGGTCAATCACGTCGGACGGATCCGCGTCGATATATGACGGTTGAACAGTGCCGGTGTCTTCATCCCGCTTATGGCTGCAGGCGCAGAGAAGTAACGGCAGAATAAGTAAAAGTACGGTAATTTTTTTCATGATCGCTGCTCCTTTTCAGTCTGCGTCCTTTGTTTTCACCATCATATCAAAAAAAAATTAAAAAAAAACGAAAAATCATCTTGACAGATGAAAAAATTTGTGGTATTATATTCGGGCAATCGGAAATAAAACATCCCACGGGGCATTAGCGCAGCTGGGAGCGCACGACACTGGCAGTGTCGGGGTCACGGGTTCGAGTCCCGTATGCTCCACCACGAAAAAAGGCACCATAACGGTGCCTTTTTTCGTGGCGGAGCGTTCAAAACGGGACTCGAAGAGCACGGGAGTGAATGAAGCGCCGGCGGCGCTTCAGAGCCGTGCTCCGGCTCGCCCGCAGGCGAGGAGTCCCGTCAAACGGCTTTTACAGTGTCCTTTTTTCGTTGTCTTACGCTTTCCCTGCGCCCTCAAAAACGCTCATTTTTTGGGGGTGCTATATGATCCGCCTGCAAATTTGCACCCAATACCGCTATCGCCCCGCGGATATGGAAACTCGCATAAAAAGCGAGAATTTCTCAAAAAATGCGTTATTGCTTTTCGGACTGTCTGTGATATAATAGAAGCAGAAGCAGGGCCCGCTTACTTTTTTAAAAAAGGAGAAAACACAATGAATCATTTGGGAGAAAAGATAAAAGAGCTGCGCCGCGCGAGGGATATGACGCAGAATGAGCTTGCAAACTGCCTCGGCGTGACATATCAGACGGTTTCTAAATGGGAAACCGGTGTAACAAGTCCCGATCTTTCGCTCATCGTGCCTCTTGCACGGCTTTTCAGAGTGACGACCGACGAGCTTTTCTGTTACAGCGAATCCGCCAACGAACTGAAACGCGCCGAGCTTCAAAAGCGTTATGACGATACGTTCAAAACGGGAAGTATTCCCGACAGAACGGCGATTTGCGAGGAAGCCGTAAAAGAGTTCCCCGACGATATGAAATGGTTGAACGAATATGCCTGGTGCGTTTGGTGTACCGCCGTTACGATATGCGATGAGGCGAAATACCGCATCGAGCGTGACAAGGCTATAGAACTGTTCCGGCGGGTAATAGATAACTGCAACGACGACAAGACGAAAGCCAAAGCCATCGAGGGGATCGTTCAATGCCTGCCGGATAAAGGCGCCGGCTCAGAGGCGCTTAAATACGCCGAGATGTATCCGCAAGTCGAATTTGACCCTAACCGCCGCGAAGAACTGATCATTTCATGCCTGACGGGGGACGAGCAAATAAGCCGGCGCGAAAATCAAATGATAAAGAAGCTGGAATCGCTGACCGATTATCTCGATGTGAACGTCAAAGCCGAAAGAGATATTTTGAAAAAGTTGATTGGGTTGTTTTTCCCGGACGGTAATTATCTTTTGTTCAACTATAAAATGTATTCCGCCGCCCTCGCAGACGCACGCACAAAGATCAACGCCGGCGAGCTTGACGAAGCTGCGGAATATATGAAAACGGCGCGGTATTATGCCGAAAAATATGATGAGGTCGATACCAGGGGTGAATACGCTTATATCGCGCCGCTGTTCAGCCACGTAAAGGGGAATTCGGCGAATTGGTGTAAAACCGGTGAAACAACAACGGTTGAAGACTACCTTGCGCTGTTCGGCTGGCCGTCCTATGCTCCGTTGAAAGCCCATAAGGAATACGAAAACCTTATAAAACGATAATGAAAAGGCAAGCCCGTATATATGACTTGATAAATGACTTGTTAAATGATACAAAAAAACACAAAAAGGTGCAGTTTTTTCGGGGTGCGTGACCGAGTGTTTCGGGAGCGCACGACACTGGCAGTGTCGGGGTCACGTATTGAAAAAACGCAAAAGAGGCAGATCATGGCTCCCTCTCCAAGGGAGCTGCTATGCTGGATCGTCCGCATGACTGAGTGAGTTTGTTATCATGCATAAAGGACGCTGCACAGCGTCCTTTGTATATTTATCTCCCCTCCGGATACGAGATGAGCTCGAAATTCTTCACGTACATCGTATGATCGAACGTACCGATCGTTTCCCAGCCCATGTTCATGCCGTCGATGCAGAACTTGTCTATCGACTTCGCCTTGAAATACCCGTCGTCAAGGCCCTTCTGCAGCATGTCGTCGAGATATGGACGTATGTCAAGCTCTATGTGCACCCAGTCTCCGTTCGGCTTCGGGGCGCCGTCTTTCCAGAGGCTTTCGCCGGGATATACGTATTTCGAGCCGATCGAATAGATCATAGAGCCGGACGCGTCGGCCTTGCCTCCGTCGTAGCCGATATAGTGGTCGTTCTTTTCCCAGCGGTTGTCGAACAGTTGTATGCCGAACCAGCAGAAATCGCCGGAGTTGATGCCCTTGACGTAGAAGTAGAGAAGAAACTGCGCTGCACGTACCCAGTCGCCGTCGACGGGCGTTTCCTTATAGTCGCCGAGTCTGATATCCATCGATAAAACGATCGACTTGCTTTTGCACCTGTAAAACTCTCGCTCGGACGCCATTTCCTTGTAGTTGAATTCGCCCTGCTCGATCAGAAGATGCGGCCAGTAGTCGCCCAACACCGCGGGCTTGCCCTGATAGTACGCGGAGGTATCGAGGCGGAACGTCATTGTGTCGGTCTCCGGATCATACGCGAAAGTGCGCCATTTTCCGTCCGTTATCGTCTTGTCGTCCGATTCGATGATGCATTCGGAGAGATCCTGACCTGAATCCCACTGCGCGAGCCTCCATTTGGTCTGCGCGAGGTTGACCTTCTTACCGTAAAAGCTGTGTTTGCCGAACGTTCTGAAGTTATCGTTGTCGCCGTGATCCTTCTGTGTGAGAAGCCTCATTCCCGTTTCAAATTTTTTGTCGGGTATGATCTGCATGCTCCTGACCTCCTTTTTGATCTCTTCCGTTGTTATGGCCTCCGTGACCGTCGTGTCCGCCGCAGACTCCGTTCCGGCGGGAACATCCTTCCCGCCCGAGCAGGCACACGCGAAGATCATGAGCAGCGCTGTTATAAATGCGGTTAATCTTTTCATCCTGTCTCCCTCTCCTTTGATCTGATTATACCATATTGTTTTGAACGTGTCAAGAAAAAAGCCGAAAACCGTGAAAAGATCATACGAGCCCGTCCGAGTTCATTAAAATTACATATCAAGTTCAAAGATTTATCTTGATTTTCCCGCCGCGATGTGATATAATGCGTCTCACAACCGATCCGGAGACATAGCTCAGCTGGTTAGAGCATCCGCTTGACGTGCGGAAGGTCTAGAGTTCGAATCTCTCTGTCTCCACCAGAAAAATCCGTCCGAAAGGACGGATTTTTCAATGAAGTCGCCCCTATCGGGGCTAATGAAGAAATGAAGACGCTTCGCTAATGAAGACGCTCCTGCGGAGCTAATTAAGGAACGGGGGGAGACTTTACTTCATTAACGAGCGCAGCGAGTGTCTTCATTAGTGAGCAACGCGAACGACTTCATTAGGCGCTTTGCGCCGTCTTCATTAATTTCCGTTCTCTTGATTTTGTCACAATTATATGTTGTCATATCATCGGAGGTGATTATATGCGTAACGATGAATTATCAATTCAGTCAATGGACTTTGCCGTCAACATCATAAACCTCGTAAAAGACCTGAAATCCAAGCATGAAACTGTAATTTCAAATCAGATCGGACGTTCCGGCACGTCGATCGGCGCGAACATCCGAGAAGCACAGTACGCCCACGGCAAACCTGATTTTATATCAAAACTGCAAATCGCGCTCAAAGAGTCGAACGAGACCGGCTACTGGCTTGAACTGCTGTATAAAACGAATTATATCGACGAGCGGACGTATAAATCCCTCGATTCCGCCTGCGCCTCGATCCGCGTTATGCTCATAGCATCGATTAATACAGCGAAAGAAAACAACGAGAATTGAAAAATCCATATATTTATACTATATTGATTAAAGAAAATAGCGAATAACAGATCATATCCGCATCGGAACAGTCAGCGTAAGAAATAATAAACAGAGGTTGAACAGATGAAAAAAGAGGTTATCACGTTAGAAAAGATCACTTATAAAAATTATGTAAAAGTACTTTTCGGGTTGAAAGTAACCCGAAAACAAAAGAATTTCGTAGCATCGAATTTGTGCTCGTTGGCGGAAGCTTACGTCGCTTTGACGAACGGTTATCCTCCTTATCCTTTCGCCGTGTGTCGCAACGGTAAACCTATCGGATTTCTGATGATTGCATTCGGATGGACTGAAGAAGAAAGAGAAGAAGACGATCCGGATTTCATTTTTGAAAGCTATTGCATCTGGAGACTTATGATCGATAAACGGTATCAGGGCAAAGGGTACGGAAGAAAAGCAATGGAACTGGCTTTAGATTTCATCCGTACCTGGCCAAGCGGTAAAAGCAAGTACTGCTGGCTGAGTTATGAACCTGAAAATGAAACGGCAAAGAACTTATATGCCTCATTTGGATTTGTTGAACAGCCTCAATACTTTAAGGGCAGGCCCGGAGATGAGATGCCTGCTCTCTTAGAATTATAATCTTCAAATCCGGTTATGTTTTTTCGCTTGGCGGCAGAGATATGCGTTACAGCCGCGAAAACTGAATGAATTACGGATAAAGCACCGAAGATATATGATGGGTATTGACAAATTCCGGTTTATCGAGATAAAGGCGCATCTAAATTGATCGTTTGGAGTCAGGATAATGCATCTAAATTGATCGTTTGGGTTTTTCAAAAAAACATAATAACAGCAGGTTTTTTGGGAATGCATCTGAATTGACCGTCACGCTCAGAAAAAGCCTCGCGTAAGCGAGGCTTTTTCAATTAAGTGTTCCGCTTTGCGCAACGCGAAGAGCGCTTCACAAGCGGCAAACTTCACCGTTCATCAACGCTGTCGTAAAGCGGGAGAACGGGTTCGGCATCGTCGGCACCGTTCACCGCGGTGACCGCGAGTACGACGATACGGTCGTCATCGGGGAGCTTTACAGTTCTCGCACCGTCGAGCGGCAACTCGAACTTGAAGAAATTCGCGAATTTGTAGAGCCTGTCGCCGTGTTCGTCGTGTGTGTGCGAGTAGCTGACAGCCACGGGCCGGCGTTTGATATAAGCCTTGTCGCCCGCCGCGACCTGATCCCAGCAGCCCACGTTTTCACTGAAATCGTATACCGTGAACGTATGAGCGGCCTTTCCCGCTTTGAACATAGCTTCAACGTCGCCCTCGGCGCTCGCCGCGATTATCACGGCTTTCTTCGCGCCGGCCGGCATTTTCAGCGTCTGTCCCTTACAGATCACCGCGTTTTTCCCGTCTGCGTCGCCGAGTAAGAAGTCAAGTCCGGCAACCGTCACGTGTTTCCCGAACAGCTCGGACGGAACTGAGATCCCGCGGCTTATCCCGGCCGATCCCCTGTCCTTGTTCGACGTTGTGATCTTCGTGTTATATGACAGTGTTACGGGCGTTCCGCGGTCCGCGTGAGGCGCTCTGTTTTCGAGCTGTACCGCGAAGGTCTTCACTGAGAACGGAGCCATATCGAACGTGATCGTATGAGCTCCGGTGAGCACCGGCGCCGAGCCTTCCTCGTAACCGTTCGTTTCAACGGCTGAGACGATCCTGCCGGCGAGGGTGACGCGGACGTTTTTCTGTTGTCTGCCCGACGTTTCCTGAACGCGGACGATGAGCCTGTCGCCCTTTTCCTCGCGTTTCAGACACCTGATGACCGCGTTTTTGTTGTTTGTTGACGCAAACGACAGGGAAGCGAGCCTGCCGGAGTGCTTCGGTACGGTGAAGGAGATCAGCGGACTGTTGAAGCATGACGCTTCAGCCGCGACGCCGTCACGGGCGCCCTTGTGAGAGGTGAGGCCGTATCTGAATATGTTTTTGCCGTTGTCCTGATGGCTCTGCTGTGAATCCTCCCTGAAATCGGCAGTCGGCGTGTGGATGAGCGTGAGCCTCAGAGTGTGGTCGTCCGGCTTTTCCATCGCGTATTTGCAGTCGTTCAGGACCGATATGCCGAATTTGCCGTCGGACAGATCCGCCCACTGATGGACGAGATGCTGAAAATACGGGAACGAATCGGTGTTGCCGCCGACGTCGACCCCGAGCCCGAGGTCGAATTCCGCCGTTTCGTTCGAGACGGTGAACGGGAAACCGACGGACAGGAGCCTGCCGCTCTTGTGCCAGTCTATCTCACAGTCGACGGATACGTTGTTTCCGCCCGCGTAAAGCGAAACGGTCTGAACGTATACGCATCCGCCCTCACGGCGCGTTATCTTCAGCGCGGCCTTCGCGGGCCCGTTTTCAACGATCTCAACGGAGCATACACCGCCGACCTTTTCAAACGGCTTTTTCGTGTCGTCGTAATTGATCTCCCACGACGGCCAGTTCGTGCTGTTGTCGTCTCTTAAACCGAGAGTCGACGGCGCCGAGAGCAGCTCTTTTCCGATTTTTTTGTCAAACACGGAGCAGATGTCGCCGTCTCCGTTGATTCTGACCTTGTATCTTTCATTTTCGAGCGTGTCGAGCGAAACGGACAGCCCGGTGTCGAGCGCACAGGGCGCGTCAGACGCGACGACGTTATACACGGTGAAGCTGACGGGAGCGACCGAGGCGGTGAAAAGCACGAGCTTTTGTCCGTCACGGACCGATATCTGAGACGGGACCTCGTCGCCGTCAGCCGTGTAAACACGCGCGTATTCCGCGCCGTCGGGCAAGGGAGCCGAGGCGACGTCGGTGCGGGCGAATGAAACGGGGTTGTAGACCACGACAGGGGTGCCCGAAACGTTCGTGTCAAGAGCCTCCGACACGGCTGAGACGGACGCCTTCAGCTCTTCGGCGAGTATATTCTGAGTTATCACGTAGTCGTTGTAGCTGAAGCGGTACGCGTTGAGGATCGAGGTGCCGGGCAGATCGTCGTGGAACTGATGCCATAAGAACAGCTTCCACGCGAAATCAAGCCTTTCCTTCGGATATTCCGCCCTGCCGAGATAAGCGGCGGCGGAAGCGGCGCGCTCCGCCGCGTCGGCGAGAAGCTCGCTCTTTCTGTTCCAGCGCTTGCTTATCGTGTGCGAGGTCGCGGCGCCGTAGCCGTGCGGTATGAGCAGATTGCCGCGGTACGCGGGCATGTTTTCGATCTCTTTTTCGGTGAGACTCTTGAATATCGCGTCGCTTGAGGCGGCTATGATCTCAAAATCCTTGTCCGCTCCGTTCGCTTTTACCGCGTCGTTCACGAGCTTTGCGGAGCCGTCGGAAGGCGAGCCGCCGTAGTCGCCCGTGCCGTAGTACATCATACGGGACGGTACGCCCGTGTATTTTTCGTTGTGCTCTATCGCCTGTAAATATTCTTTTCTGTCATGGAGCGGTCTGTCGTCGTCCTTTTCAAGACGCTTCGTGTAGTCGCCGCACAGGAACGAGCCGATGACGTAGTTGCCGTCCGGACCTATCCATTTGCCGAGGTCCATGCGCGGGGCTTCCTTGTCGGGCATCGGGCGCGACACGGTGCCGTCCTTATTGTAGATCGGCGAGCCGACGCCCCATACGAGCTTCTGAGTCGAAAAGCCCTTGAGTCCCATATGCGCGGCGATGGAGGGCAGGGAATAGCGGAAGCCGAAGCAGTCCGTCAGGAATATATCGGCGCTCTTTTTGCCGAATTCCGCCTCGAAAAATCCGTTTCCGTATAGGATCTGACGCATGAGCGCCTCGGACGACGGGACGTTGACGTCGCTTGCGTCCCACTGGCTGCCGGCGACGTTCCAGCGCCCTTCCTTAACGTATTTTTTCAGCTTTTCGTACTGCTCGGGATAGTATTCCTTCGCAAGCTTGTACCTGAAGGCGCCCTCGAAGTTCATTACGTATTCGGGGTACTTTTCAAACAGAGCGAAGTTGTCCTCGAGCGTGTGCTTTACGCAGTCTCTTATCGTATCCTGTATCGTCCAGTTCCACTGGGTGTCAAGATGCGCGTTAGAGACGAGAAAGAGCTTTTTCTTCTTTTTCATATTTATTCTCCGTTTATTTTATAAACAGGTTGTCCGGTAGCTTTGCATCCCAGTTCCTGTCGGTTCCGATACCCAGTGCGTACGCGACGACCGCCGGTATATCCTTGACCTCGAGCTTTATCTCGGCTCCGCGGTTAACGGTCTTTCCTACTGCGACAAAGAACACCGTCATCTCCTCCGGCGAATTGCCGCCGTGACCGCCGCCGATACCGCCGTGATCCGCTGTGGCTATGACGAGTGTATCATCCTCTATCCCTGCGCGGGCGACGGCGTCTCTTATCCGTCCGACGTATCCGTCAACGATGTCAAGCTGTTCAAGATATTTCGGCGTGTTGTAGCCGTATCCGTGCCCGGCGTCGTCTATAGAGTCGAACTGTATAAACAGAAACGTCGGCTTTTCTTTTTCGATATATTCGCAGATCATATCGGCGAGCGGCGGATCCTGCCCGGTTTCCTTGGTGATGCCTATCCCGTCGTCCGCTATCCTTGTATTCACTGTGTTCCAGTGAGAGAAAGAGCCGATGACGGCGTCCGGAATTGCGTCTCTTATAATTCTGTATATCGTGGGATATTCGTCTCTTTTCTGATATGACGTTGTTTCCGTTGACTCCATTGTCATTTCATGCTTTTCCGGATATATACCGGTCAGCATGCTGCCCCAGCATTGGGCGGATTCCGTCGGGTAGACGGTCAGACATCGGTCTGTTCCGGCGCCTTCGGAAAACATTTTTCTGATCGCTTTTGCGCTCGTGTTCCTGTAAAAATTCCCCGCGCCGTCAATCCCGATAAGTATAACGTGTTTGTATTTCATGTTCAAATCCCTTTGTGTGCAGTATAACATATAAATAGCGTAAAGTCAATATAAAAAAGCTGTGTGAACGATAAAAAGATGCCGGCTGAAAAACATCCGGCATCTCAGCATTCGCAAATGAGTGGAAGTCTTTAGCCACGTAATTCTATTATCCGAGCTCAAAAACAGCTACCCGTTGCGATTCGAGTATCAGCGGCGTCCATTTTTCAACTGAAAATGCTTTGGCGCCGGGATATCTTTTGCATAATGAAGCGACAAAATCTTTTCCGGCAGTGAGAAATCCCTGCTTTCTGAAATCGTTTGCTTCAAACGGAAGACCCGCCCAGGTTCTTGTTGCGCCTATGGCGTAAGTTTTCGCGTCGTTCCAGACCCAGAGAGGCGTGGGCCACAGCCTGATCGAATTTTCGATTTCTATGGATTTATAGAAATTCTCGTTCGGACCGCCCTGACCGTGGTGCCCCATTTGCACATACTCGGATTTCAGCTGCTCCGCGCCGTATTTTTCCAACAGTCTGTCGCTCTCCTGTGATCCGCAGTCCCCGGTGAACAGAACGGAGTGATCGCCGTATTCCATGCGAATTATGATACTTGTATCGTTTATATTGACCGAGTCCATACACCACGTGAGGAGCACTCTGAATTTTACCCCGTCTATGTCTATCGAAAGACCTTTGTCTACCGCCTCCTCGGTTATTACGGCGCCGTTGATGAGGTTATAGTAATATTTGTCGTCTCCCTCGGGAGCGGTCCATTTGTCTTCCGGTATATCGGCACCGCTGATGCCGCTGAAGCCGACTGTCGAATAATAATTCTGAAATCCTCTTATCAGCTTTGAATGCTCGGCGGGCTCATAATCTCCGTTTTGTTTGCTGTTCCATTCAACGCCGCATTCGGGAAAATCGAAATAGAAGTTGTTGATTTTGTAATTGTCTTCAGCTTTATACGAATCAAGCATTTTGGCAAGCTCGTAATAATGGTCGCTGTGAATATGCGACAAAAACCATGCCTCAACTTCAAAGTAATCGCCTTCGTTCAATCCGAGAATGGCTCTTATTGCTGCGGGAAGGTACGGTTCTGCGTTGAAGCCCGTTCCGTAAATGCCGCCGTCGATCACTATGATCTTCCTCTCGGGCGTGACGACAACGTAACTCATCATCAGACTTGAAGATTCGGGCGCAAGCTGATACAGCTCGACTTTTTTCGGAACCTCGGGCTCCGGAGCGTCCGTCACAGTCTCGGTCTCTGCTTCTGTCGTTGTTTCCATAGTGTCGGTCTCCGTTATCTCATTTGTTGTATTGTCGGACGAATCGGTCTGAGACCCCGGATTCTCCGAACAGCCTGCTGACGATAACACCGAGGCAAGGATCATCAGCACGGCTATAATAACACTGATTCTTCTCATTGTTTTACCTTTTTTCTTGTTGATATATGACAAACGCACAAACTGCCTGAGGAGGCGGTTTGTGCGTTGTCTTTGTACTGATTATTTTACTTTCTTTGCAACGACAACACCTGCGAGCGCGACACAGGCGACCGCTGCCACAGCTATTACGGAAGCATCGGCAGTACCGGGATTCTCAGGGGCCGCAGCCTCTTTTTCCTGGGTGAAGGGAAGCTCGAACGTTGTGTCAACAAGCTCACCGTTTGCGTCAACGGCGAATATCTTTATCGTATGAGCGCCCTTGCCGACGTTGGAGACGTCGATATCAAAATTGAAGCCTTCGGCGGTCTGATCTATCTGGCCTTTTACGTCAGGTCTGTCCTGAATATAATCGGCGGAGGATACGGCGCTGTTGCCGTCTATCGTGTAAGCGAAGCCGGTGATGGCGGTGGATATGAACGCCCAGCCGCGTACGTTGATCGTTGAGATCTCGCCCTTGACTTCGTTTTCCTTTATCCAGACGTCTGCCTGACCGGTAGCGGGCGATACAAGAGTGCCGTCAACGGTGATACCGTCCCAGGACTTGTTTTTCAGCTCAGCCGCAGAGGAAGACGACGTATCGGTTATCTCGATCTCAATGGATTCGATCCATTCGGCAGTGTTAGACCAGGGGTTGTCATTGGCGACGAGAGCGATGGTCCATTTGCCGGCGGTGAATTCGGTGTTGACGTCCCGGAGATTTTCAAGCAGATTGAACTGCGTGCCGCTGCCTACGGTCTCAACATATACCCAACCGGCGGAACCTTCTGTGATTTCGGTTCTCTGGATACCGACCCAGTCGGTGCCGGATCCGGCTGCAGTGACGAGTATGGGCTCGCCTGCCGCGAAGGTCGTTTTGTTTACCTGCAGTTTGCTGCCGTCAGCGAATACTGCCGTGCACAGAGCGACGGTTATGGCAAGAATGATTGCCAGTGCTGTGAATTTTTTCATTTTGTGTCATACCTCCTTAATAATAATGCACAAAATATGGTAATAATGCACAAAATATGGTTTCAAAAGTGTTAAACGTGACACCCGATAGCGGCGACCGGAAAACGCAGCGTCCGTGTATGGACCCGCTGATTGATAAGCCTTACACTCATCGGCAGCGTATCCCGACTGCCATAATAATTGTTATATACAAATACAACAGTTTGTCAAGTGGTTTATATCGCTTTATCGGGTATTTTTATTGCGGATCAGCTTTTTTTATTCTTTTTTTTGAGGAAAAGTACAACGCAGACGGCGGCGATTACCGCGACTGCGGCGATAACACCGATGATTATCCCCGTTTTGCTGCTGTTTCCGGTATTGTCAACACCGGTCGTCCGGGCTTTATCGGTGTCAGTCGCCGGAGAAGTGACCTCAGCCGTGCTGTCGTTATTCTCTTTGTCCGTTACGGTAGCTTCGGTCGTTTCGGGCTCGGGGTCGGTGACTGCGTCAGTAGTGCTGTTCGGATCGTCGTATCTTGCCTTCAGGGATCTGATATACAGCTCCTGACCGGGCTCGGCGTCAATTGATGCAAAGTCGACCCTGATCATTCTTATCTCATGGTGCCACGTATCGTTGTCATCGTCTCGCATGTTGACCTCAAGATCCGTGAAATCATCGGCGGCGTCAATGTCGAACGTGATATGGTTATCCGTGAAGTAAACCTCCGAATACTTGGTGGAGAAGTAAATTTCCGCCACGTTATCCTCGAATCCGCCGCCGGTTTTATAGTTGAAAATCAGCGTGGTGAATTTGTCGCCGTCAAACGAGTTCGTTTCATCTATCGGAACGTAAAAGTAAGGCTGCGCTCCGGTTACTGTCACTTTGACCGCGCCGGAATCGTCCATTTCGAGTGTGCAGCGCTGCGGCTCCGCTTTTATCATCTTGTTGAACATTTCGGAATCGGAAAAGTCCACAACGGTGATAACGTCGCCGATATTGTAATCAATGTGCTCTCTTTCCGTGACCTCGGCGGCGCCCGTATCCACCACCTCGGGCGTGTAGGGCCTTCCGCTTCTGTACTTGTCGTCGTCGACCAGGCAGTTGTGTTTTATCTCGTCGTCAGACAGGACTCTGTCGTAGAATCTGAAGGAGTAAACGTCACCGGACCAGCTTCTCTTGGGATTCTCATGACCGAAGAAAAGCGTGTCTGCTATGTTGATCTCAACCGGTACGCCGGATGACACAAGCTCGCCGTCAATGTAGATCTTACATATCGGCTCGTCGATGTCAAACGTCACCGCGAGCGTCGAATTGCTTACGAGATCACGTCCGTTTTTTGCGATCGGTCTGTCTCTGTTGTTGTCATTATACTTGTATTCCAGATCATCAAGTCCGTCCTGTACGCGGATGAACATGGAAAATTCATCGTTGTCGGACGCGACGAGCGTCAGCCAGTCGGTGCCGTAGTATTCGAGCTCGCCGAACGTCATTTCGATCGTATACTGCTTGGCGTTGGCGACGCTTCTGACGTTTTCGTTGAAATACGTGCGCTTTTTGTCAACGTGGAACGCGTTTTCGGTCCACTTCGTGTTTTCATCAGTTTCAACGCTGAAGTGATAGCCGTTGCCGGAGAGGTCGCGCCAGATCGAGGCGTTGAGATCCTGCTTTCCGTTCGAGTTGTTCGCACCGTCGTAATAAGCAACTATTCCGTCCATTATTATCCCGTCATTTGCCGAAGCGGTGAGGGGAACGACGGATGCGATGATGACCGCCGCGATAAACGCGGAGAGAAGTCTTAACGTTATCTTCATTAATACCTCCCTGATTTATTTCTTTTTCTTTTTGATCAGGATGAACGAGACCGCGGCGGCTATGACGACAACGCCGGCGATTATACCGATGATTACGCCGGTATTGGAGCCCTTGCCCTGACTTTTTTCGCCTTCCGTCGTCGCTTCGGGCTTTGTGCCGTCCGCCTTGGCGGTCGTTTCGTCTTTCGCATCGGTGTCGGCTGCGGTCGTCACGGCTTCGGTGTCCTTCGTCTCTTCATCTGTCTGCGGCGCGTCTGTCACCTCTTCGGTCGTCAGCTCTTCAGTCGTGGTTTCGTCGGGATTGTATTCCTTTGCCGTTGCGGGTTCGGGGATCTTCGAATAGCTTACGGGCTTGTAGTAGAGTGAATCCTCCGGCTCGATCGGGCCGTCCATGACTCTGATCTCGGAGATGGAGCCTGCAAACAGTCTTCTGATCATGCCCTCGGGCGCGTCCTCGTTTTTGCATTCGTTTTCGTGACCGGCGCCCCATTTGCGTCCCACGCCGACTTCCCATGAGTAATTCGGATCCGTGTATAAAAGATACGGAAAATCTCCGATGGTCCGCATCGGTTCACCGTCGATATAATACGTTGTGGAGAAGCCGTCGCTTGACACGAGTATATGATGCCATCCGTCCGCACCGATCAGTATCTCGTTCATCTCAATATTGACCTTCTGCGTGTCATCGCAGTGTAAGTACTGCATCCACGTTTTGTTCTGACCGATCATGCCGGATTCGGCATCATCCTGCCATTCGGACAGTGCTATCGAGAAAGGAGGCTCGTTCTGATCTTCAATGACGCCTTGTCTTGAAAATATGCCGCAGTAGCGGTTGTAATCGTTGTCAAGTTCAGGCGAAAGCTTTACAATGATGTCTATGGAAAAGCCTTCATCAAATTCATTTGAATTGAGGGGCGAACCTTTTATTGTCTCAAGGTATTTGCCGGACGTATAGCCGCCGGTCCATGAGGTCTCACCCTCGGTATACGGGTCTACCGCCGCCGCAAGTATCTTTGTATTGTTCATCTTCAGCGCGGAACCGGACTTGGATTCGCCTTTGTCGACGCCGTCGTCCCAGGTGAAAATATCGAGCTGTGAGCCGTTTCCGACGACCCTCGAAACGAGGTCGTTGCCGTTGCCGGACAGGTCGATGAACTGAAGCTCGTCTTTTTCTATGTCTCCGACGAAGTAGCCTTCGACGTTCTGAAGCTTCCAGTGAGCCACCGTCCTGACGTCATCCGCGTGAACGGGTATGACGGCAAAACAACTGATCATGACGGATATGACCGCCAGAAGAGCTATGATCTTTTTCATACTTCTTACCTCCTGATTTTGTATCATTATATCACCGGAAAGGTTGAAATGCAAATCATAATGTGTATGGCACTGTGCAAAATTTTACTTTTTTTGTAAGTTACATATAAAATTTCACTGAAATGAATGCTCAGTTGTTGACTTTGATGTCCGTTCGTGTTATAATTGCAAAGCACGGAAGGAGGCGAGGCGGATGTTTTACGAGGTCAGGAACGTAGGCGGGGCGGAGTATTTCCGTAAAGATACGGAGAACAACATGAATTTTCCGCGCCATATACACCAGTCGTTCGAGATAATACTTGTGACAGGCGGGGAAATTAAGGCGAGCGTCGACTCGGAAACGTATACGCTCAAGGAAGGGGACGCGCTTCTGATTTTTCCGCATCAGGTGCATTCGATCTCGTCCGAGGCGAGCAGTCACGTCACGTATATCTTCTCGCCCCTGCTCGTCAACTCGTTTTATTCCGCCCTGCGGGACAAGGTGCCGGTCTCCGGCGCGTTCCGCATTCCGGACGCTCTTGTGACCGCTCTGAGCTCGCTCTCGCCCGATTCGACGGTCATTGAAAAGAAGGGCGTGCTTTACTCGGTCTGCGCCGCGTTCGACCGCGGTGCGAGATACGTTGAAAGACAATACAAAAACGGACCGTTTTACGAGCTGTTTTCGTTCGTTGAGGAGAACTACATGGGCGAATGCATGCTTTCGGACGCGGTGGAGCGCGTAGGGATGAATTATTCGTATATATCGCGCAATTTCAAAAAGCTCGTCGGCATGAGCTTCAACGACTATGTAAACCTGATGAGGCTCAATCAGGCGTGCTACCTTCTGAAAAACACCGACAGATCGATCACGGACTGCGGATACGAAAGCGGCTTCAGATCGATACACACGTTCAACAGGAATTTCAAGGAGAGATACGGCATCTCTCCTCAACAGTACAGAAAAGAACAGAAGAATTGAGGAAAAACGGTATGCACATGAACCCGCAGCTCGAAACGCTTTTGAAAAACGGATACAAAAAAGACGCGGCGGACGGCGTCGCCGCGCTCGAACTGATGCTCGACCGTGAGCCGGAGCTTGCCGCGGAGATGGACGAGACGGTAAGACTGTATTCGGGCGAAGGAACGCTTTCCATGGACGAAGCGCTCGCAAGGATCGCCCGGATCGCCGGAAAATACGGTAAGAACGAGTACAGTCTCGACCTTTTGCTGATCGTCAACAGTCTGCCGAACCTTTACGGAAAATACGTTGAAAACAACATTCCGGATTCCGTTTTCTATGAATCGATGGACGATATAAGATGCAAGATAAACGAGTGCGTGGAATGCAAGGGAGTCGTGGGTACCTTCGTCGCCGACTGGTACGACAGGTTTTTCAAGCTGACATGTTTCGGCCTCGGCAGGTTCCAGTATGAAGCGCTGACGTTCAATGATCCGGATTTCACGCTGAGGTGCGGGAAGACCGTAAAAACCGGTGACACGTATATCAACATGCACATACCGTCAAGAGGCATACCTCTGACGGATGAGGTGAGACTTGACTCCTACCGCAAAGCGTACGCGTTTTTCGCGCCGCTTTTCCCGGACGGCACCGTGATTTTCGGCTGCTCCTCATGGCTTCTGTATCCGGCTCACCTTGAATTTTTGCCGGAGGATATGAATATAAGAAAATTCATAGGCGATTTTGAAATGGTGCGCGGCGGCGACACGGAGGATTTCCACGACAGATGGAGAGTTTTCGGAAGATACGCGGATCTGCCCGATAATGAGCTTCCCCGCGATACGAAGCTTCGCGCCGCCTACGCCGAGCGCCTCTGCAGCGGCGGCAGGACGGGACGCGGCTTCGGACTTTTCGCGTTTGACGGAGAAAAGATATTATGAATTACGAAGAACAGGCGAAAAAACTGCTGTCTGAGCTTTCGCTTGACGAGAAGCTCCGTCAGCTGACTTCACAGATCGTTTTTGACATAGATGATAAATACGAAGAGCGCAGGGATCCGCTCTGCGGCAATTACCGCAACCCGGGTCATTTCATGCACCAGAGAGGGACGGTCTCGAAGCCGTCGGAGGTCGCGCGCCGTATAAACCGCGATATGGAGATAAGCATTGTCGCGCAGCCGCATCACATCCCGCCGATAGAACACGGCGAAGCCCTGCACGGCGCGCAGTGGGGGATGGCGAGCATTTTCCCGCAGCCGATAGGGCTTGCGTCGACGTTCGATCCGGAGCTCGTTGAAGAAGCATCGTCCGTGATCGGCAGGGAGACTGCGGCGGTCGGAGTGAGGCAGGCGCTCGCGCCGGTCGTAAACGTCTGCCGCGACGTCAGATGGGGACGGACGGTGGAGACCTTCGGCGAGGACGTGAAGCTTTGCTCGGATATGGGAGCCGCCGTCTGCCGCGGATTTGAAAAGAACGGAGTCGTCGCCACACCGAAGCATTTCGTCGACAACTACGCCGACGGCGGGCGCGATTCGAACTATTCCGTCCGCTCGGAACGGGATCTGCGCGAGGTGTATCTGAAGCCGTTCGAAGCCTGCTTCAAGGAGGGCGGAGCGCACGGCGTCATGGCGTCGTACAACAGTCTTCCGTCCGGTCTTCCCGCTCACGCCGATCCGCGGCTTCTGACCGGGATACTGAGAGACGAATGGGGATTTGACGGTATAGTCGTTTCCGATTACGGCGGAGTCGGCGGCGTATGCTCCGCCCACCGTATAGCGGACGACGGGGCGGAGGCGCTTGCCGTGTGCATAAAAGCCGGGCTCGACGTTGATCTTCCCAACTGTTCATACGGCGAGGTGAAGGAAGCGTTTGAAAGGGGACTTCTCACCGAAGCGGACGTTGACCGCGCCGTACTGCGGATATTGAAGCTGAAATACAGGCTCGGTCTGTTCAACGATCCGTACGTTGACCCCGATGAAGCCGACCGCGTCGTCCGCTGCGCGGAGCACCGGAGACTCGCGCTGAAGGCGGCGGAGGAGAGCATTATCCTTCTGAAAAACGAAGGCGTTCTTCCGCTTGACGCGTCAAAGGTGAAAACAATCGGGATATTCGGCCCGTCAGCCGGGCTTCTGCCCACGGGCAGCAACTATTCGGGACCTTACGGCCATCTCTGGGAGGCGCCGGACGTACTCCCGCCGCTTGAGTATTTCAGGGCTCACGCGGAAGGCATAAACGTGGTGACCGGAGACGACAATGATATCCCGCGTCTCGCGCCTTCGTGCGACGCCGTTTTGTACTTCACCTCGATCGTTGAAGGGGAGGGGCTTGACAGATCCGATCTGAGGCTGCCCTCATACAGGCGCTCGGTATCCGCCGATAACGCCGCCGTCATCATCGACAAGACGGACATAGAAATAAAGGTCGATCAGCAGAGATCGATCGAAACGCTTTCCGAATGCAATCCGAACACCGTCGTCGTCTTGATGAACGGAGCGCCGGTCGATGTTACGCCGTGGATCGGCGGAGTCAGCGCGCTCCTTGAGGCGTGGTACCCGGGAGAGGGCGGCTCCGAGGCGATTTACAACGTGATCTTCGGAAAATACAATCCCGGCGGTAAGCTGCCGGTGAGCTGGCCGCGATCCGTCGGGCAGCTGCCGCTGTATTACGCTTACAAGCCGAGCGGCAGGGGATACGGTTACGAAAATGACGACGGTTCGCCGCTTTATCCGTTCGGCTACGGCATGAGCTATACGGCGTTCGGACTGAAAAACGTGACCGCCGAAAAGACGGCGGAAGGATACGCCGTTTACGCCGACGTCGAAAACAAAGGAGACCGCTGCGGCGACGAAGTGGTACAGCTGTACGTTTCCTCCTCGCACACGAAAACGGTGCAGCCGCTTCGACGCCTCGCCGCATACAGGCGTGTGACCGTCGGCGCCGGGAAGTCTGTCCGCGTCCGCCTCGACGTGTCAGCCGATGAGTTCCGTTATTATGACGCAGATATGCGTTACGGGCCGCACGGAGGAAGGTTCACGCTTTCCGTCGGCACGTCGTCGGAAAACGCCGTCCCCGTAATAACGGTCGACGGATGAAAAAAAGACGGCAAAGCGCCGTCGGAGAACAGGGAGGAGCCCTTTGAGAATAAAAGCGATCTTATATAACGGCGAATACTTCATGCTCCCGGAGGGGTGTGAGAACGGCGCCGCGCTTATCGGAAAATACAAAGGAAAACAGGTAACTCTGCCGTGGCTGCGCGAGATAAAATGCATGGCGCCGTATTTCGTCACGGATCGGATATCGAAGAAAACGCTCGTTTTTTCTCGGGACGATCCCGTGTTCGACTGTGAGGCGGAGCTTCTTACGGCGGATGAGTACAACACCCGTATGCGCACCCTGATAAACGGTCACTGCGCGGACTGTTCGGGCTATACGCCGATAGACGACACGGACGACTCGCTCGAAGGCCATCACGAGGAGATCACGCTTGACGACGTCTGCTTCCTGAAGGATGAGCATAACGACGAAGAGCACGATTTCCCGCCGTACGACCTTTTCGCGGCGGACGCGGTCGAAAAATTCCCCGGGCTCGGGCTTGAGAAGCTCGCGGACGCGGGAGAATATGAGAAGGCCGCCGGTGAACTGATGAGCATGCTGTGGGACGAGGTCTTCGTCCCCGCGTACCCCGCGTGGATATATAAAGCCGAAAACGGCAGATACAGAGCAGTCGTCACCACGATGGCGCATGACAGCGACGGAATAATAGTCGAATATATCTTCAAAAAGCTCACCGAGGCATACGGCGGCGAATGGGAGTTTTTCAATTACATACCGCGCGGCTTTCTCCCGCCGGAGGCGAGAGCGCCGGAAAAGATATACAGGACGCGCGAAGAGTCCGGCGGCGGTACGTTCGGCGTCGCGTTCACGACGGCGGACGGCGACGGACTTTCGGAATTTCTGTACGTCTGCGGGATCTGCGGTGAAAAGGAGCTGCGTACAGCGACACACTCTCTGCAGAAATACGATAACGCGGACGACGATATGGAGGAGATAAGCCTGAAGGAGCTTTTGTCCGACGTTTCCGGATACTACGACGGGATCCCCGCGGACGAGAGGCTTTTTCCGCCGCCCTGTCCTTCCGTGTACGTGCCGGAGACGGCATTCGACCTTTCTGCCGGATATGACGGCGAAAAGGATTTCATCGACGAAAACGGGATAATGATAAGTCACCGGTCGATCGCGCTCTGCGAAAACGTCGTCGTCCCCGTTATCAACGGAAAAAGACCCGCTGATTTCAGATCCGGCGACGACTGGCTCATATGTATAGTGTCAAACGGGAATCTGCCCGTATGCCAGCTCACTCTCGATCTGGGCGGACTGCCGGACGGTACGGTCGCCGATCACCCCGATCTGCTCGACCGCGTCCAGCGTGAGGTGAACTGCGTCGGCGACGCCGTGAAAAAGAGCGGCTCGGCGGTACCGTTCGCCCAATGCTTCGATCTCAGAATGAGAAAACTGCAGATCTGGTACGTGATCATCAGATATTCCCGCTTTATGTATACGCTCCGCAGACTCGATCCCGTCTTCCGCGTATACCCCGGAGCGCTCAGGCTTTTCACCGCCTCCGGCAAAAGCGGCGGCGAATTCATCCCGGGTTATAAAATGCTGAAGATCCGCACCGAAGAGCAGATGATATCGGATTTAAAAGACAGAGAGGAAGAATAAAATGGAATTTACAAGTGAATGCAGGCCTTTGGCGGTTTTTAAGTTTTTTGAAATGCTTTCGTCCGTGCCGCACGGCTCGGGCAATACCGGCGCGATAAGCGAGCTTTGCGTGAAATTCGCGCGTGAACGCGGGCTCGAATATCACCGGGACGAGCTGAACAACGTGATAATTTACAAAAAAGGCTCAAAGGGCAGGGAAGATCAGGCGCCCGTGATCATACAAGGCCATCTCGATATGGTCTGCGCGAAGGAGCCGGACGACCCGACCGATATGTCGACTGAGCCGATAAAGCTCGAAATAACGGACGGATATCTGCACGCGAAAAACACGTCGCTCGGAGGCGACAACGCGATAGCCGTCGCCATGGCGCTCGCGATACTTGACGACGATACGCTCTCCCATCCTCCGATCGAAGCGGTGTTCACTACGGACGAGGAGACGGGTATGTTCGGCGCCGCCGGGCTCGACGCTTCGCTTCTGCGCGGCAGACGCATGCTCAACCTCGATTCGGAGGAGGAGGGTATATTCACGGCGGGATGCGCCGGCGGCGTTCGCGCCAACTGCTCGATACCGGTGGAGCGCGAGAGCTTCGGTGACGGTCTCGTCCCGTACGCGGTCACGCTGTCAGGACTTCTCGGCGGTCACTCCGGCTGTGATATCGATAAAGAACGCGCGAGCTCCAACAGGCTGATGGGCAGGTTCCTCTATGCCGTGACGGATGAGCTGCCGCTCAGACTCGTAAGCATGTCGGGCGGTGAATTCGACAACGTCATACCCGGCAAGACCGACGCCGTCGTCGCTGTCTCCGGCGTCGACTCCGCGAGGTTTGAGGAGCTTGTATCGAAATACGCGGAGATCTATAAAAAAGAACTGCGGACGGCTGATCCGGGCGTGACGCTCACGGCGGTGAAGACCGTGACAAAGGAAAAAACGCTGACGCTGAAGGATACCGTAAAAGTCCTCACCGCGCTGCGGATCCTGCCGTACGGCATCCAGAACATGAGTATGGATATAAAGGGGCTCGTTCAGACGTCGCTCAACATGGGCGTGCTGAGGCTCGGCGAGGACAGCTTCGATTACAGCTACGCGATCCGTTCATCCGTCGCGACTCAGAAGGAGGAGCTTCTCGACCGTGTGATCACCGTCACGGAGCTGCTCGGCGGCACGGTGACTACTCACGGCGATTATCCCGGATGGGAATACGCGCGGATCTCGCCGCTGCGTGACACGGTGCTTGAGGCATACAGGCAGGTATACGGAAAAGAGGGTGTGATCTCCGCGACGCACGGCGGCCTTGAATGCGGACTTTTCGCGGACAAGATCCCCGGACTCGACTGCGTGTCATACGGTCCCGAGCTGCACGACGTCCATTCCGTGAGAGAACGTCTCGGGATCGCCTCCGTCGGCCGCGTTTACGATCTGACCGTAAAAGTCCTTGAATTGCTTGACTGAATGGAATAACGACGCCCCGGTCCGTCGATAATCGGACCGGGGTCTTTTTTATGGCAGTGATTTTGATACGCACCGTACTTATCTACACGGTCCTTCTTTGCGTCATCAGACTTATGGGAAAACGTCAGATCGGAGAGCTGCAGCCGTCCGAGCTCGTTACGACGCTCATCCTTTCACAGATCGCGTCTCAGCCGATAGCGTCGCAGAGCGTGCCGATATCATACGGGCTCGTGCCTGTCGCCGCGGTCGTGTGCCTTGAGGTGACGGCATCGTACCTCACCGCGAGGGTGCCTTTTCTGAAGCGCGTTTTCGTAGGAAAGCCGAGCATACTGATAGACCGCGGAAAGATAGACCGCGACGAGCTTCTCCGCCAGCGCGTCACAGTCGAGGAGCTTATGTCGGAGCTCAGATCACGCGGGGTCGGAGATCCGGGCGACGTCTATTACGCCGTTATGGAGGAAAACGGCAGTATCTCCGTCATCCTCCGCGCCGCCTCTTCTCCTCAGACGCGCGGCGATACCGGAGCGGATCCGGGGGAGAATGGAATGGCGCGCATCGTCATATCCGACGGCGTGACCGACACGGAGAACCTGTCCGCGCTCGGCAAAAACGCGGAATGGCTCAATAAAAAACTGAAAGAAAACCGCCTGACGGCCGACCGCGTGTTTTTGATGACGTGCGACGACGGGGACAACGTGAGAATAGTCAAAAAACAGAAAAGGAGGGGATAAAATGAGAGCTCTTGCCGTATCCGTGATACTTCTTTGCGTGATACTGATTTACGTTTTTTCATCGACCGCTTATCTGTCGGGCTTTTTTTCGGAGCTTCTCGAGCTTTGCTCGGATATGCCGCCCGCGCTTGACGGCGCGGAGGAGGCGCTTTCCGTGATACGCGCCGAATGGGAGCGCGGCAAGCCCGCCGTCCTGATGCTTGCGGACAGGTCTGAGGCGGACGGGATCGACGCGGCGCTCGAACGTCTCGTCGGCGCGGTCGACTCGCGCGATGAAAAAGAATATACCGCAGCCGTTTCCGGGCTGCGGTATGAGATAGTTCAGATGATAGGGTTTATAACGCCCGGCGTCGACAACGTCCTCTGACGTCAGTCGAGCGATACGAAGCCGTAGCCCTGCTCCTCGATCGCGGCTTTTATCACGCTTTCGGGAACGTCCTTCGTCAGAGTGAGCGTCGCCGTGCCCTTCTCGTGGCTCACGTCGGCTGACGCCACGCCGTCCGTCGCCTCGAGCGCTTTTTTGACTCTCGCCTCGCAATGCGGACACATCATACCCGTAATTTTCACCGTTTTATTCATATCGTTTTCCTCCTTTGAGATCACCGGCGTTTCCGCCCGTGATTTGTTTTTATCCGCCGTTACCGGCTTGAAAAGATTCAGTCTGAGCGCGTTCATGACGACGCAGAAGCTTGAAAGGCTCATCGCCGCGGACGCGAGCATCGGGTTGAGCGTCAGCCCGAGACCGCTGAAAACTCCCGCCGCGACGGGGATACACACCGCGTTGTAGATGAACGCCCAGAAAAGGTTCTCGTAAATGTTTCGAAGCGTCTTACGCGAGAGCCTGACAGCCGTGGCGGCGTCGACGGGGGAGCTTTTCATCAGCACCACGTCAGCCGCGTCTATCGCTATATCGGTCCCCGCGCCTATGGCTATGCCCGTGTCGGCAGCGGTCAGCGCCGGGGCGTCGTTTATACCGTCGCCCACCATGGCGGTCTTTTGTTTTTCGGCGATCTCTCTGACAACGCGCTCCTTTCCGTCCGGCAGGACGCCGGCTATCACGTTCTCAACGCCGATCCTCGCGCCTACCGCCCTCGCGGTGCGCTCGTTGTCGCCCGTCAGCATCGTCACGGATATGCCCATGTCACGGAGCGCGGATACCGCGGCGGCGCTGTCGGACTTTTCCGTGTCAGCCACGGCGATAATACCGAGGAACGCGCCGCGTGCGGAGAAGAAGAGAGGAGTCTTGCCGCTGTCCGCAAGCTCCGCCGCCTTTTGCCGGGCGTCCGCGGGAACGGTACATTTTTCACCGATATATTTCAGATTGCCGCCGTATGCCTCCTCGCCGCCGACCGTGCCTCTCAGCCCCATGCCGGGGACGTTTTCAAAGTCTTCGCAGTCTTCTGCGGCCGTACCGTGCTCATTCGCGTATCCGGTTATCGCGCGGGCGAAGGGATGCTCGCTTTTACCCTCAAGCGAGGCGGCGATACGCACGAGACCGTCGCCGTACGGTATTATATCCGTTACCCTCGGCGCGCCTTCGGTGAGCGTTCCGGTCTTGTCGAATATCACGGCTTTGACCTTGCCCGTAGTCTCAAGCGCCTCAGCCGTCTTGAACAGGATCCCGTTTCTTGCGCCCACGCCGCTGCCTACCATAACGGCGACGGGCGTCGCCAAACCGAGAGCGCACGGACAGCTTATCACGAGAACGGAGATGCCGCGGGCGAGGCTGAAGCCGATCCCGCGCCCGATGATCAGCCAGACGACGGTCGTTATGAGCGCGATGATCATCACCGCCGGGACGAAGATCCCGGATACCCTGTCAGCCGCCTTTGCGATCGGCGCTTTTGTTGCCGATGCGTCGGAAACGGCTTTAATTATTTTAGAGAGCGCCGTGTCTTCTCCCACTGCCGCGGCGCGGCATCTGACGTAGCCGGTCCGGTTGATCGTCGCGCCGCTGACGGCGTCGCCCGGCAGCTTGTCAACGGGTACGCTTTCACCGGTAAGCGCGGATTCGTCGACCGTGCATCCGCCTTCGATCACCGTGCCGTCGGTCGGTATCTTTTCACCCGGGTAAACGGCGAAAACGTCGCCGACGCGAAGCTCATTCACGCTGACCGTGACCTCGGCGCCGTCCCGCACGATATGCGCCGTCTCAGGCGCGAGCTCGGTAAGCCCCTTCAGCGCGTCCGTCGTCCTGCCCTTGGAGTACGCCTCGAGCGTTTTTCCGAGGGTTATCAGTACGAGGATCATCGCCGCGCCTTCGAAATAGTATTCGTCCATATATGCCGCGGCACGTGCCGCGTCGCCCTTAAGAACAGCGTCGGAGCATAGAAATACCATGACGGTGCTGTAAATGAACGAGGCGCCGGAGCCGAGCGCGACGAGCGTGTCCATGTTCGGCGCGCCGTGCAGAAGCCCTTTCACGCCGGAAACGAAGAATTTTCCGTTTATTATCATTACAGAGGCCGACAGTATCATCTGGACAAGCCCCATCGCAACGTGGTTGCCTTCAAAGAACGGAGGCAGACGCCAGCCCCACATCATATGTCCCATCGAGACGTACATGAGAGGGAGAAGTATCACGGCGGAGATGATGAGCCTGCGTATCAGCGCGGAAAACTCCGTATTCTTTTCCTTTACCGGCACCGCCTTCGCGCCGTCCGCCGGAGTACAGCCGTAGCCCGCCTTCTCAACGGCGGATACGATCGCCTCATCCGTCGCCGCGCCGTCTACCGCCAGATCGCCCGTCAGCAGATTGACGCTGCATCCGTCGACCGCGGGCAGCGCCGATACGGCTTTTTCTACCCTTGCGCTGCACGCGGCGCAGCTCATTCCCGTCACCTTGTATTTTTTCATGGTCATCTTATCATCTTGTCGAGTATACCGACAAGCTCCTCTGTCTTTTCCGTGTTTCCTTCTTTGATGTCGTTTGCGACGCACGTGCGTATATGCTCCGAAAGAAGCTCGCGCCGGAAGGAATTCAGCGCGGCCGCGGCGGCGGATACCTGCATCAGTATGTCGACGCAGTACGCGTCGTTTTCGACCATGGAGCGGATCCCGCGGATCTGTCCCTCAACGCGGCAGAGCCTGTTAGTGAGCCTTTTCAGCTCCTCATCCGTGCGTTCGCGTTTTTTGCAGCAATCGTGTTCCATATATTATCCTCCGCATGTTTCAAGTATATTATATACCCCATGGGGGTATTTTTAAACGTGATCGTATGAAAAAAAAGTAAACAAAAAAACACGGTCCGGGATCGCGTTTTCCCGGACCGTTCCGGACGTTCATCCAAGCTCAGCGAGCTTCCTTCCCGCGCCGAGCTCGAAATGGTATTTCACGATACCGAGATCGGTCTTCGAGCACGGGCCGAAAAGCGCCTTGCATGATACTTTTCCGTTTTTGTATACGAACAAAAATCTCTGCTGATTTATCGCCGTCGGCGCGAGAGCCGCCGCTTCCATTCCGCGGAGGAACCATTCCGGGACCTCGCCGTCTGATTTATAGAGCTTTTCGACCGGCTTCGATCTGTGCGGTACGCCCTGAGTCTGACCGTATCCGAGCGCGATCAGATCGTATATCCGGCAGCCGACCGGCGCCTCCACCGCCTTTTTCTCGAACGTCAGCGCAACCCAGCAGGTGTTCAGCCCGAGAGTCTGAGCGAGCAGCACGAGAGATTCTCCGTAATAGCCTATATCCTCGTCGCGCCCTTTTTCCGCCGCCATCATGATGTAATTTCTGCATCCGGAAAACGAGCCGTACGACGGCTTGTTCCCCTCAAAAGCGCCGGGCTCGTCGAGAAACAGCTTTATGCTCAGCCCCGTTTCCGCATTTATTTTTTCTATCCTGTCCCGCAGTATTGCCGCTTTTTCCGGCTCTATAGGATCGCTTTTGTACTTTCTCACGCTGTGCCGTGCGAATATCGCCTCGTATTCCGTCATCTGATTTTCCTCCTTTTGGCGGCGGGGCATGAAGCGCCCCTGCCGGAGCTTATCAGCTCCTGCATGAATTTTTCCGGTTCCTTCTTATAGTAGTCCTGGTGACGGTCCTCCGCCGCAAAAAACTTTTTATACGGCTCGACCGAAACACAGACGCTGCCGTGCGTTTCACGGAGCGCGGCGAGCGCGTCCTCCGCCGACCGCTTTTCCTCATCACTTGTGTAATAAACGGCGAGAGTATATGATCTGCCGCGGTCGATGAACTGACCGCCCCCGTCCTCAACGTCGACCGAACCGAGGAAAAGAGAGAGCAGGGAGGAGTATCCGATCAGATCCGCGTCGTATTCGATCCTCACCGTTTCGCGGTGACCGGTGCGCTGCGCCTTTACGTCCTCGTACGTCGGATCCTCCTCGTCGCCGCCGCAGTAACCGCTTACAACGGATATGACGCCGGGCTCCGCCGCGAACACGGGCGTTATGCACCAGAAGCAGCCGCCCGCGAAATACGCGTATTTCATAATATCTCCTCCACGGCGGCGGCGACGGACTCGAACAGCTCCTTATCGTGCGCCGTAAACCTGCCTTTTATCGGGCTGTCGATGTCGAGCACGCCGACGACGGCTCCGTTTTTACGGAGCGGAACGACGATCTCCGACGCGGAATCGGTGTCGCACGCTATATGCCCCCTGAATTCATGCACGTCCGGAACGACGACGGTCTCGTCCCTGAATGCCACGGTGCCGCAGACGCCCGTGTTTTCTCCGACCTTCAGCTTTATACACGCCGGCTTTCCCTGAAACGGGCCAAGCACGAGCGAGCCGTTGTCCATAAGGTAGAAGCCCGCCCAGTTGAGATCCGCCGCGGTGTTGAATATGAGCGCCGCGATGTTGGCGAGGTTCGCCGTCGTGTACGGAACGCCTTCGGTCAGCGCGCGGCACTGCGCCGAAAACACGTCCTTGTCGATAAGATGAGACTCTGAAAGCTCTTTTATGAGCGAAAAAAATTCAAGCGAGGCTTCCCGGTAGTTCTTCGGGAACGATTCATAGCCTCTGCAGCTGACGCTTTTTTCGCCGTATTCGAAGGATACCGAAAACGACCTGCCGTCGAGCACGCGTTTGTTCGATCTGTCAAATCCGTTCCAGCGGGTGAGACCGTACAATCCGATGATCTCCTCCGCGCGGGAGATGACGGAGCGGTCCGTGACGAAGGTCCTCACATCCCGTGTGAAGCCCTGTATGACGCTGACCTCCGCCCTGTCCGTCGCATCCTTTATCGTGTATTCAAAACAGTTCTCGGGATTGGTACCCGATCCGCACCAGCGGATGTATTTCAAATCCGGCATATGCCCTCCTTATAAAAAGTCCGGGCGTGAGCCCGGACGCGTATGAACAGCTCCCGGTATGAGTATATCATACGTTTTTGTTTTTTTCAAGTGTTTTTTTATCCTTTCCCGTGCCGTATATCCAGAGAATGATCCCGGAAACGGTGAAGACCGCCGCCGCGGCATAGTAGACCGCGCTCAGCCTGTTCGTCGTACCGTAGATCTGAAGGACTCCCGTGAATATGAATCCGGCGGTCAGCGCCGACACTCCCGAGTTGTAAAGATTGTACGCGAGCCTGTGAGGGAAGTACATACCCTTGAAATACACCGCAAGGAACGGGATCACGCCGAATAAAAGCGGCGGCAGAAAGCAGAACGCCATGAAGGGAGAGAAAACGCCGTGCGAGAAAAGCTCGTATATGAAGCCGAATACGGCGCAGAGAAGCGATACTGCGAGATAAGTGAAGGCCGATCTCAGCGCTCTTTTTTTAATATCCGATGTAGACAATGTCAGACACGCTCCTTTCCGATATCCTTTTTCCGTTCGTCGTCGGATTGTTGACGACCTCTCCGTTATAATACATTGTCGACGATCCGCCGCCGTCGAGATTGTACGCGACACTGACGCCGAGCTCAGACATGAACCGAGCGAGCTCATACAGACTCAACCCGGCGCTCTCAGACGTTCTCCCGTCAGACACGACGAAGACGTAATGAAGACCGTCGACCTGACCTATCGCCGTGCGGGGATTGCTCGCCATCGCCTGACCTACCTCGTATCCCTCTGACACCGTTATCACGCCGTCAGATATGAGCCCGGGACCGAACGAGAACACGTTGTACGCGCCGTCGTTCAGAAGCTCTTCCGCCGAGACGTCGGATTCCGATATGATCCTCATCGTACCGTCACGGTATATCACGAGATCCTCCGCGCCCTGACGTCTTGTGCTTCTGTATATTATCCCCTCCCGTATCACGTATCCGCGCTCACGCGCGCCGTAATAATCGCCGTTTATCGCAAGCAGCGCGCTGTTGTCTGCGGCGATGACGGACGTTTTCTCCGTCACATTTTTGCCGTAGGACGATCTTGCCAGCGCCGTTTTCAGCTGATCCGGGGAGGAGAGCACAATGTCCGCGACGTATACGGTCGTATCATTATACCGGTATTCGGTGATCTTCACGTCCGGCTCCGCCGCGTATCCGGCGTTCTCCGTCCCGACCGTATCCGTTGTATCGGAAGGATCTGTTTCTGCCGTATCGGACGTTTCCGCCGCGCCGCCCGACGTTTCGGAGTTCTGCGCACCGAGCGTATATTTCGTCACAGGCTGATCGGGGACCTCGTACACCCGCTGTATCACGAACGTGTCAAGACACGCGTAAAGCGTGAAGGCGGAAAGCAGTACGCCGTATATCACCGCCCACACGTATTTTCCTGATCTCATTACCTCATCCCCTTTCTTGATGTCATTGTACGCCGCGAATTTGAAAGGAATATGAAAAAACAGTCAAAATCAGCTGAGTTTTATCCGCGTTATTGTTGACTGTAAACAAAAACTGTGATAGAATATGATCGGCAGAATATAAAAAATACGGAGGTATCCAATGAAAAACACATTGAAGATGATCATAGCCGTACTCTCTCTGGCGGCAATGCTTTTTGCCGTGTCATGCGGGCAGAAAACAACGGCGGATACGACCGGCGGCACAACGGCGGCGGAGCCTCAGACAAGCTCCGATCCCGGAACGACCGTACCGGACACGACGGAAGAGCCGGAGACCGAGCCGGTCACGGAAACGGATCCCGTTCCCTCGGAGCTTACAGACGGTGTGATGGTCTACTATGAGGATTTTTCATCCTACGGTGACGTTGAAGGCAAGGACGGCGTGATCTCCGCGCTCGGCTGGAGGGTACTTACGGTCAGTGAGGACGGTGCCCCGAGCGACTGGACCGCGGAGCTTACGCTGAAGGACGGCGCGCTCCACGTCAGAAACTATTCAGACGACGGTTCGTTCAAGGGCTCCGACGGCTATGCGCTCATCCTCGACGACGCGTATATGAGCCGCGTGGAAAAGTACGGCACGTATACACTTCAGTATGACGTTACGTACGGCACGGCGTTGAACCATAAGAGATACCTGAATTTCGTAACGGAATACGGCGGCGGATCATATAATTCCTATCACTTCAGAGTCGGCGGATACGGCAACAATCAGATATACGCGAACGGAAACTGGTTCACATATGACGCGGCGGATGAGGACGATCTCTTTGCCGCTCAGAAAAAGACGACGGAGGACCGTACCACGATCGCTTACAAGCTTCTCGGCAGAACGGAGGAGCCCGGCGACAATTATACAGATATGTTCAAAGATGTCACGGTCACCGTCCGCGTCATCCGCGGCAGGGAACGCGCCGATATTCTCATGAAGACAGCCGATATGGAAGATTTCGTCAGGGTGAGCAAATATAACGAGATGGGCGACGCCTACGGACAGGAGGACGAGCTCACGGGTTCCGCCGTCTGCTTCAAGACAGGCGGAGCGATAAACGGATACGTTGACAACATAGCGATCTGGACGGGCGACGGAGATATGCCCGCCGACAGGACCGTGACGTACGTACCCTGATAAGGAGAAAAAATGAAAAAGATCATGTGCGTATTGCTTGCCGCCGCAATGCTCGCGGCACCGGCTTTCGGCGCCGCCGGAGTATCCGGCTCTCAGATAAAATGGAAGAAAAGCGGATGGTCGATAACGGGTGAAGGTGCGGACACGGTCTATGAGGGCAAACCCGGTAAGCTCATCGGCTGGATAAAAACGAGCGAAGAGCTCGCTTATAACTGCATAGAATACGATCTGCAGATCCTCGACAATTACGGTGTGGTCGACGGGAACGTCGGCTTCTGCTACGACTGCGGAGACGCGGAGTATTTCTTCGAGCTCAACACCGTCGGGAATTATCTGCGCATCAGGCTCACGAAGCCGACGGAGGCGCTCAAAACGTCGAACACGGGCTATGAGCTGAAGGTCGGCGAATGGCATCATTTCAAATACATACTCGGAGAAAACGTGCTGAAGTGGTATATAGACGACAAGCTCGTCTGCCGCTGCTCGGATACGAGCGAATGCGCGATGGACAAGGGCGTTTTCCTGATACAGGGCTACAACACTCAGCCGCAGGTCAAAAATATCGTTTTCTCGAACGCAGATGTCAGCACGGTGAGCTACGATTTCGAGTTCGACCGCGAGGATTCGGTAAAAATGTTCTCATTTGAACCGGCAGGCGATGAAAAAACGTCTGTCGAGAACGGCGCCTTCGTCTGGCCGCAGTCCGGTGCGATAACGTCCGTCTGGCTCGACACGGCGCCGGGCGACCGTTATTCGATGAAGCTCCCGCTCAGGAACACGTTCTGCGTAAGGCTGAGAAACGAATCGGACACGAAGGCTATAAGGCTTTCGTATATCACCGACACTCATCCGGAATATTCGGACGCGCGCTCGAAGACGTTTGAGATAGAGCCCAACTCCGACTGGTTCACGTACTATTTCAACGTATCGGATACAAGCGAATGTGATGGATATCTGCGCGGCTTCCGGCTTGAGCCCGTGGGCGGCAGCGGAGAAGGAAGGATCCTGATAGACGCGATAACGCCGGAGAGGGAAGAGCCGGTACGCGAGTACGCGGGGAGCCTCGTATCTTGTACCGCGGCGGACGATAAAGTCACCGTAAAGCTGAAGCTCGACGAAAAATACGCGGGAAAGAACGTGACCCTGCTTGAGACGTCGATCACGAATTACGATAAATCGATATCGCGTATGCGCAGGCTGAAAAGCGCCGCGTCGGACGGGACCGACGTCACGTTCGAGGTGCCGCTTCAGGGCAACGGCGTCAGCCGTCTGTCATCGCATTTTTACGCCGTGTGCGACGGCGCCGCGGTCTGCGACTGGTTCACGGTCGAAAACTACTACGATTATTCTGAAAATCCCTACGCCTTTGATATACCGTCCGGATTTGAAGTGAAGGTAACGGACGCTCCGTATAACGCGAAGGGAGACGGCTTCACGGACGATACGGCGGCGATACAGAAAGCCGTAGACGACGCGGAGGCGGCGGGCGGCGGCAAAGTCGTCATCCCCGGCGACGGCTCGGTTTACGGCAAGCGTTACATCGTCACGAATATCGACGTGAAGAGCAGCGTGGAGCTATACATCGACGAAGGAGCGGTGCTGTGGCAGTCTCCGCGCGAGGCTGATTACAAATACAAGCCCGCGAAAGGGCACGACGTTTCGATCCCCGGCATCAACTGGACGCACGCCGGGCTCTGCCATAACTATCCGCTCGTGTACGCCCATCAGGCGCATAACGTGAAGATAACCGGCAAGGGCACGATAAGGCTCAACGACGTCGGCTCCGAATGCCCGGACGGCGTAGACGGCTCGACCGTCTGGACCGGGTGCAGTGGAAGGATCCATCTGATCGCGCTGGCGCTCGTCGACTGCACCGACGTTCAGATAAGCGGCGTCACGATAAACCGCGCCAACTGCTATCATCTGCCGATGTTCAATTGCAGCCGAGTATATATTTCCGACGTGACAATGAGAGAAGCCACCTGCGCCTCGGGCGACGGCATCGGACTGAGCTCGGCGTGCCACGATATAAAGATAGACAGGTGCTTCCTGTATTCGAACGACGACGCGGTCACGCTCACCTCCTCGTATAACGACCCGAGAGGGCTCGTATGGTGGAGCGCGGATCCCGACCGTGACAACAGCGTGCATGACGTTACGGTATGCCACAGCGATCTGTTCGGCGGTCACGGACTCACGTTCATCACGTGGGGCACCGACAACCCGGATCTTTCAAAGCAGGAAATATACAATATAACGGCGTATGACAACGTGCTTTCCGGCGGCTGCTCCGTTGGCACGTGGTGCGACAACCCGTATTACGGCGGCCCGTTCGACAATACGGAGACGGACGACTGGTCGCCCGTGCGCGACGTCAGACTGTTTAAAAACAGATATGACTCGGTGTGCACGCTCCTTTCCGTCAGGCCGACGAGCTTTTTCTCAGACTGCGGGATAAGATCGGCGTCGGATTTTCAGAACGGCGATTTCGAACGCAGAAACGGCAAAAAAGGCTGGATCTCCGGCATCTCCGCCTGGTCCGTTGCGGGTGACCGCGGGAACGTGACGGCGGAGGAGTACGGCAAAGGACACCACGCCGTCGTCGAAGGCGATACGCTCATGTATCAGGGGCTTTACGTCAAAAACTGCGACGCGACCGTCAGCTTCTCGGCAAGCGCGTCCGGCAAAGCGTATTTCTTCGCGGCGGACGGCGAGGGCCGTCTCGTGTATGAGAGCGCGATACCCGAGTCAAACGAGCCGGCTGACGTATCGTTCACCGTACCGCTTTCGGAGGGAACGTATTTCTTCGGCGTCAGGACCGCGGAAGGCTCCGTCCTTTCGTGCGACGGCTTCAGGCTCACGCAGACGGAACGCACCTCGCCTCCGCTGACGCCGGGAGACGTTGTCCCGGGGCTTGGATTCACTGAAAAAACCTTTGACGAAAACTTCACCCCGATCCCGATAACGTTCACACGCAGCACGGTCATGACAGATCCCGTGAAGCTCTCCGGCGAAGGCGCCGGGGCGACGGATACGGAGACGGATACCGCGGAGCCGGCGCATACCGCGCCCGAAACGGAGCCCGCCGCAAAGACAGGCGGACTGCCTGCCGCGGCAAAGATCGGCATAGGCGTCGCCGCCGCGGCGGCTGCCGCTGCCGTGATAGCCGCGATCCTGAAGAAAAAACGCAAATAAAAAAGATCCCCGGAGAGTCTCGGACTCTCCGGGCGATTTTATCAGTCAACGTATTCGGCGACCTTAGCGGCGTAAGTCACATCGTCCCACTGCGGTACGCCTTCTTCGTCGTAATAAATACCTTTGATCGAGGCCTCGACCCACAGACCGTCCTCCGCGGGTATCGCGGTAAGCCTCGTC
>CACYWW010000004.1 GCA_902778145.1 uncultured Ruminococcus sp. | reverse complement strand
GAAGCGTCTTCATTTCTTCATTAGCCCGCTTGCGGGCGTCTTCATTTTCGGCGCGGCAAAGTTTATACATAATACTTCCTTATCACGCCGCGCCGAACGATCCGTGGGATCTTTTTTTGTTTTCATCCGCGCCTTTCGTCGATCAGAGGCTTGTCCCAGAAGATCAGCCCGCCGTGTTCGCGCGCGATGCCGTCCGCCGCCTCGGTCATATCCGCGAGATACTTCTCTTCTTTTTTCTTCGATCTGCGGCCTTTGCCCTCAAAGATAACGTCTTCAAAATACGCGTCGTACGATATGGCGTAATCATCCGCCGAATCGTGCGGGAAGAAGTTCACGGAAACGGTATATTTTATCGTTCCGCTGTCGCTTTCAGCCGTCAGCTTGACAGCCGCCGCGCGGCGAGTTCTGCCGTTATACTCGCATTCGCCTTCAAAATATCTTTCGTATACGTCGGTAGTTTTCATGTTTCCTCCTAAGATTCGTTGACGAGCTTGCCCGTCATATGCTCCGGTATGAGCTTGAAGCAAAGCACGCCCGCGCCGGATCTTTTTATTTCGTTTTCTATATATTCCGCGTCGTTTGTGTATTTGTAACTCAGGCGGCGTGATATCTCAATCGCCTCGCCATGATCTTCTATGAGCTTTATCCTGCCGAACACGATAACGCTTTTTATATTCAGCGCCCATTCGCCGGGGCGTCTGAAGCCCTGATCGTATACGCAGTACGACGCCTTGTCACACCGCATTATCGCGTCTATCTTGTGCCCGGTCTTTCCGCTGTGGAAATACAGTATCCCGTCTTCGTAATAATGGTTTATCGGCAGCGCGTACGGATATCCGTCGTCGCCCAGGACGGCGAGCACGCCGCGCGGTTCTTTTTTCAGTATTTCGACGCACTCGCCGTCGCTCAAAGCCTGCTTTTTTCTTGTCAGCTCACGAAAGCCTCTGTTATTCATACGATACGGCTCCTTTTCATTATGTATCTTGTTCCGAGATCCTTTATCACCTCAAAGCCGAATTTTCGGTAAAGGTGAAACGCGGCTTCGTTGCATTTGAAAACGTAGAGATAAACGGGGATCTCGAGCGTTGAAATACGCGCCGAAATCACCTCTGTCCCTATGCCGCGTCCTCTGTACTCCTTCAGAAGATAAAAGTCGTCAAGCTCAAGGCCGTCTTCGTATTCGTGAATATATATGTATCCGCATAAACGGCCGTCAGATCTGATCCGCTCAAAATCACGGACGTGTTTTTGCAGCTTGCGGTCAAACCACGCGTATATCTCATCGAAGCTTATGCTTTCCGCGTCCTCGTGTTTTTCCACGGTTTCGCGGAACAGTTCTTTTATCGCGTCAAGATCCGACAGATCGGCGGGTTCAAATGAAATACCGTGCGTCATACAGTCCCGCAGCCTCCCTTCTTTGATAATTATAATATCAGGCGCCCGAAATGTCAAGTATCATCGGGATCTTCAGCGGTAAAAAATACCTGATAAAAAAGCCGCATTTTTTTATCCGGGGTATTGACAATCGAACATTTGTTTGCTATAATGCATATAGAACATTTGTTCGGGGTGAATATGAAAACTATTCTTCACGTTGATCTTAACAATTTCTACGCGTCGGTCGAATGCATGTACGATCCTTCGATACGCGGACTCCCCGTCGCCGTATGCGGCGATATCGAGCTTCGTCACGGGATAGTCCTCGCAAAAAATTACATAGCAAAGGCAGCCGGCGTGAAGACCGGGTATACGATAGCGGACGCAAAGCGCGCCTGTCCCGGGCTCGTATGCGTTCCTCCGCACATGGACAGATATATGAGATATTCCGCCATGGCAAAAGGCATATACAGCGAATATACGGATAAGGTGGAGAGCTTCGGCATAGACGAATGCTGGCTTGATCTCGGCACGGAAGCGGACGGCGTTGCGGCAGCAAACGAGATCAGACGGCGCATCAAGCGCGAGCTCGGCGTTACCGCGTCCGTCGGCGTATCTTACAACAAGATATTCGCAAAGATGGGCAGCGACTATAAAAAGCCGGACGCAACGACCGAGATAACAGCCGACAACTACAAAGCGCTCCTCTGGCGTCTTCCCGTGTCCGATATGATGTTCGTCGGCAGGGCGACCGAAAGCCGCCTCAGGCTGTACGGGATCGATACGATCGGCGACCTTGCGAAATGCGACCCCTCCCTTCTCGCCCGGCTTCTCGGAAAAAACGGGCTGATGCTGTACAGGTTCGCGAACGGCATGGATGATTCGGAGGTATCGGCAATAACCGAGGGGCCGCCGCTGAAGAGCATCGGCAACTCCACGACCGCTCCCCGCGATCTTCTGACCGAGGACGACGTCCGCGTCACGTATATGGTGCTTTGCGAAAGCGTCGCCGCGAGGCTGAGGAAGCACGCGCTCAAATGCGGCACGGTGAGTATTGACGTACGCGACAGCGAGCTTTTCGTTTTCACGAGGCAAAAGCGTCTTCTCTCGCCCGTATGCACGGCGGAAGAGCTGTTTTCCGCCGCGATGGAGCTTCACCGTACGAACAGACGTCCCGGAATGAGGATACGTTCGCTCGGCGTACGGGCTTCTTCCCTGTGTCCTCTTATCGGGATGCAGCTCACGTTTTACGACGACGAGGCGAAGCAAAGGCGGGAAGCGCTTTCCGCGGCGGAGGACAGTATAAATTCAAGATTCGGCCCGCGTTCCGTCGTTCACGGGATAACTATGGCAGACAGGGATCTGTCATCCTTCACGCCGTCGGATGACAGAGTTGTCGCGCCGGACAGATTCGAGGCATATATATGATAAAAAAGCTTTACGTCTCCGTTTCCGCGGAATTCGACACCGACGGGAACATGCGGCCGTCGATGATTCACCTTGAAGACGGGCGCGATATCAGGATCAAAAAAGTTAAAAACGCCGTCCGCGCCGCTTCACTCAAGGCGGGCGGTCAGGGCACGCGTTATTTATGCTCGATCGGTGCAAAGGATATTTACCTCTTCTGCGAGGATATGAAGTGGTTCGTCGAATGGTCTGAATAACAAAAGGGAGCGAAATGCTCCCTTTTATTTATCTTTTTCCGCCGGGGCCGCCGCCCGGTCCGTTCGACTGAACGTTCGAGCAGTAAAGGCCCGATGAGAAATCAGCCGACGCGGACGACGTGCCTGCGGTCACGGTATACGTGCTTCCCTTTGTCATGGAAGGAGACGAGTACACAAGGCATTCAAAGCTCTTTGTCGCCGTGCATGTGAAGCCGGATCCGTCGTCGACGGTTATCACATCGCCGGCTGAGCCGGATACGCCGAGGAGCGCCGAGCACTGTGTGCCGCTGTTGAAATTGAAGGCCATGCCGGCTGACCCCGTTGCGAGAACGGTCCCTCCGGTTATCTCGGCTACGCAGCCGTTTCCGTCGCCCGTATCCAGAGCGCCGTTTCCGTCGTTTTCGGGCCCTTCAACTATGATGAGTCCGCCGGTTATATAGATCGAGCCGTTGGAATCGATCCCGTCACCCGAGGAGTTGACGTAAAGCGTGCCGCCCGTAACGGTGACTTTTCCGCCCGTCGACCCCGCGCTCCATCTGTCCGGAGAAGTTTCCGACGACTGCGTATCCGAGCCGCCGGCGGCGTTTATGCCGTCGTCCGACGAGACGACGCTGACGTTTCCGCCGGATATGATTACCTCATACGCCTCAAGCCCTTCGTATGACTTCGATACAGTGACTTCTCCTCCGCTTATACTGAGGATATTATCCGCGTGGATACCGTCGTCGCTTGACGAAAGCGAGGCGCTTCCGTTCATTATATTGATCTCGGCCGCGCTGTTGAGCGCGTCGTCCGCGGAGCTGACCGTCAGGTCGGCGCCGCTCAGTATTATTTTTCCGTCGCACTTTATGCCTTTTTGTGACGTTTCGGAGCTTTTTGAATTACCGGATCCGCCGCCGGCGGTAACGGTAATGGTGCCGCCGGTAAGACTGACGAAACCGCTCATCTTATCCGACGCGGTCCCGACGTCTATCCCGTCATATCCGGCGGTTATGTTCACGCTGCCTTTTTCCATGTGGAAGAACGAGTCGCCGTCGGAATTATTGATCTGAACTCCGTCGTGTCCTGCTTTTACCGTTAAGTCGGCGCCGCCGACACGCACTGAATCGTTCGCTTTGATGCCGATGGATCCGGATTCGATGCTGACCGTGCCGCCCGTAAGCTTAACGTCGTTTTTGCATACGATACCGTGCAGTGACGAGATAATGCTGAGCGAGCCTTCACCGTTTACCGTTATATCATCCTCTGAATATATTGCGCCGTCGTAATCGGACGATGCTGTTGAATACGTTAGACGGTTCTCTCCCTCGAGCTGTATTATGACTTTATCCGCCGCCTCTACGCTTATACACGAATAGTTGGAATTTTCCATCGTTACGCCGTCGAGTATCAGATATATGTTGCCGGATCTGTTCTTCTCGTTCACCACGACGGAAACGTTTTCGGATGAGCCGGTTATCCTGTATATCCCCTTCGACGTTATGGTGACGTTCGATCCGGAGCTGCCTCTCGACGTATCGGATATGGTACCCGATGATCCGTCAAGCGTTATCACGGCGTTTTCCGTCTCGGATGCAACGTCTTTGAAGTCGCCGTCGGAAAAGTATTCCGCGGTTATTATCTGTTCCGCTTCTTCATCGGCAGCCGAGGCGTTCCCGGCGGAAGACGAGGATCCGCCGGAGCCTTTGCACGACGCGAAAACGAACGCCGTGATCGCGGAAAGAAGCAGGGCTATCACCTTTTTTATCATACAAAATTCTCCTTAAAGCTGATTCTGAACATCAACGTAAGGCGTGATGGCGATCTCAAGATTGCCGTTCTTTGTGCGGAGTTCATCTATGAACGCTTTTTCTTCGCGGCTGTCCTTCATCTGTATTTTGAAGGAAAGACGGAACATGGAGCCCATGCCCGTGGTCTTTACGCCGACGCTCTCGTATGATCTGAGATAATGCGCGAACGTATCGTCGAATACATCGTGATACTCAAGCGATTCCGGTATGGTGATCCTTAACAGCTTATCGGCCGTCATGCTTTTGTGCTCGAACACGGGAAGCATCGAAACGAGGAAATATATAACGGCAAGAGCGGCAAGGATGATCACGCCGTACGCTATGTATCCCATGCCGAACGGGATGCCGGCGCCCATCGCTATCAGAATCGCCGCGATCTCGTCGGCTGTACCCTGAGCGGAACGGAATCTTATAAGGCTGAACGCGCCGCCGATCGCAACGCCCGCGCCTATGTTGCCGTTGACGAACGTTATCACCGCGGAAACGATGAAAGGTATGAGACCGACGACGATAAAGAATCTCTTGGTCGATCTGATACGGAACGACATGAGCCATGAATAAAGCAGACCGGAGACGAGCGCGACGCCCGCCATGATAAAGAACTGCGAGACCGTTACCGCAGATGTGTAGATCGAGTCAAACATTTAAAAACCTCCGTTATATGATCGCTTTTGATTGAAGGATCTGTTTTTTATATGCTTCTCCGTATTTGGAAAAAGACGCTTTGTAAATTTTGCCGCTGTCAAGGATATGAGCGAGCCACAGCGGCATCGCTTCCTGTACCTTTATCTCGAGTACGGAATATCCGGGCGGCAGAAGAGACGTTCCTTTCATAGATACACGCAGATCAAGATCGTCCACACGATATCTGGGATCGTTGTCGATCGTGAACCTCAGATCTCCTCCCGGCTCAAAAAACGCCGTTCTGTCGTAGATTATAAGGCAGGTAGGCGCAAGCGCGCCGTAATGGTCCCTGAAATACGTGATCTCGCGGTTTATCTGGCCTCCGGCGCAGATATCGCCCTCACCGTCAAGAAATTTTTTGACAAGAGGTATCGTCGACTGTACGCGGCGTTTGTATACTATACCGTACGCCTTGCGCTTCAGCTCAAGGAAAACCGGTGTTTCGTCCGTCGCGAGCCCGTATGATCTGAGTCTGAGCTTTTCCTTGAAAAGCGGCTTCTCTATCGACGCGTTGATGAGTCTGTAATCCGGCGTGTCGTAATACAGCGTACCGATCGAAGTCAGCCCGAAGCTGTCCGGCTGCATATGATCCTTTATGCTTTCCCTGAAGAAAAGCTCCTGCTCGCGGCTGATGATGTATTTCAGCTCGTAGCGCTTCATAACGACGACGGGATTTTCGACTATGACGGGATTATTGTTCTTATCCACTTGATTCGCCTCCGTCAAAGCGTTATCCTGAGCGTGAATACGCCGTCCGCGACGCCGGCGCTCATCCTTCCGTTATGAGCCTTCACAGCGTCTTTTACGTATGACAGGCCGAGTCCGTTCCCGGCTTTTCCCTTTGCGTTTTCAAGTCTCGTGAATCTGTCGAAGATCTGATCGGTCGAGCCCGTCTTCAGGTCGGTATCGTTAGACGAGGTGAATCTGACAAGTCCGTTTTCGTTTTTCAGCTCGAACGAAGCGCGGGTCAGTGAGAATTTCAGCGCGTTTTCAACGATCTCCTGTATCATCCCGTTAAGTGCGGCAGCATCGCCGCTGACCGTAACGCCGGTATCGGCTGTCACCTCAAGAGCGATCCCCTTTTCCTGAAACGCGTTCTTTTTCCTGTCCGTCGCCGAAAGGAGCAGCATTGACAGATCGCACTTTTCTTTGTTTTCTCCTGTCTCGTCGAGGATCGAGAGAGAGTGGAGCTGCTTTGTTATTTCCGTCAGTTTTTTGATCTGGCGGTTGATAGACTGAGTTCTCTCCCCGGATCCGAATTCGCGCTCGATAAGCTCGGTATCGCTGCTGATCACCGTAAGCGGCACCTTCAGACTGCGTTCGGCTTCCTTAATGAAATTCTTCTGCTTTCTGTCGGCTTCTTCAAGCGGTTTGAAGAGCTTCTTTCCGACGGCCGTCAGGAATACGACGCTAACCGCTATACAGATGAGCGCGCCTATGACCGATACTGTCAGCGTTCTGTAAGCCTGCAGCAATTCTCTTCCGTAATCTATGACCGTCACGTAATCGAATCCGTCGTGACGGTATACTCTGTACCTGTACGTCGTGTTGACCCAGCCGGTATTTTCACCGAGCAGAGACGCGGCGACGGTTTTCGCCTGCTCCTCCGACACGGCGGAAATATTGAACGCTATCTTTTCGCCGTTGCCCTTTTTATCGAAGCGAAACGTGTAATATCTCACGCTGGATCTGATCTCCGGTGAGTCAACGCCCATCGGACCGCGCTTTTCCGGTTTGAATTCAGAGGATTCACGCGCCGCGAATTCTCCGTTGCCCGAAGCGATCATCGAGGTTATCCTGTCCGCGTCCTGAGCAGCCATCGTGAAACCCATCATGTTTATGACGAACAAAAGCACGGCGATCAGGACAAACAGCGACACGGCGGCGTATATTACGAATTTTTTTCTCGCTTTACTCATTGTCATCCACCAATCTGTACCCTTCGTTTTTTTCATACGTTATACGGAGCGAAGACCCGATCGAACGCAGCTTGCGCTCAAGCGATAACACGTATACATACGGATCCCGACCGTTGTTATCGGCTTTTCCCGTCAGAAGATCTATCTCCTCACCCGTTACCCTTACTTTATTGTTTAAAGTGAATCCGCGTATCAGGATCCCGGAGCCATCTCCTCCGATCCTCGTTTCCCTGCCCGCTTTATCGAGCGTAGCCTCAAGCCTGAAGGCGAGCTCATCGGGGGTGAACGGATGGCAAAGATACGAACACGCAACAGGGGCGCTCGTAAGCCTTTTGACGCTGTCTTCCTTTTCCGTGAGCGCTATCACCGGCACATCCGAATCAAGCAGAAGACGCTGCAGTCCGGAAACGTCCCGATCACGCCGGCTGATATCGACTATCGCGGCGTCAAAGCGTTCCGACGACGCAAGCTCGACGGCTGACGGGCAGTCGAACGCTTCTGTCACTTCATAGCCGCGAGCGCGCAGACACGCGGCACAGCCCGTGAGCAGATCCCTGTCAAACGCGGTGAAAAGTAATTTCAAATAATTCACCTTCCTTTCCTCTGCGGCGCGTGAGCGCCGCTACTCTTGCGAGAAGCTCCTCCGTGTCAAACGGCTTAGTCATATAGTCGTCCGCGCCTGTATTCAGTCCCGTCACCTTGTCGGATACTGCGGATCGCGCCGTCAGCATAAGGACCGGAGTACCTACGCCTTTTTCACGCAGGATCCTGACGACCTCAAATCCGTCGTATCCGGGCATCATGACGTCGAGTATGATGAGATCGTAATCGACGCTTTTTGCGTATTCAACGGCGTCCGTACCGTCATACACAGCGTCGACAAAATATCCTTTTTGTTCAAGGATCTTCTTTACGGCTTTTGCGAGCGGTCTTTCGTCCTCGGCTATCAGGATCTGCATAAAATACCCCTTTACGTCTTTTCTTTTCTTATCATATTATAAATGAAAAACTGAAAAAAACTTAAATCAGGGGGGAAAAAGACGTTTTCATTTATCCTTCTTCATCCCGGTCTTCTTTTACGAGTCTTACAGCTATCCTCTCCTCGGGATCGTCGATACCGTTGTCGGCAAGAGCTTTACTGCAATTCTCGATAAGATCGAAGTATACGTCCCAGTATCTCGGAGTGTCACACCACGCCCTGACCGTGAAAATATATGTATCGTCGTCCACCGCGGTCATACGCGCAAACGGTCTAGGATCTGATAAGACGCCTTCCGTTTTTGACGCCGCGTCAAGCAGAACGGATTTGACGAGCTCCGCGTCGATATCGTTCGTTATCTTATAATCCTGATCAACTCTGCGTTTCTCCGCGACAGAGAAATTAGTGACATTCGCGTTCATCAGATCTCCGTTCGGTACGAATATCTGCTTGTTGTCTATCGTCATTATCGTGGTGTAGAATATGCTTATATCCTTTACCGTACCTTCGGCTCCGGTCGATTCTATGAAGTCGCCAACCTTGAACGGCTTGAATATCAGTATCATAAGACCGCCCGCGAGATTTCCGAGCGCTCCCTGTAGCGCAAGACCGACGGCAAGCCCGCATGATGCGATGACGGCAACAACGCTTGACATGGATACACCGAGTATCTCGATTATGCCGACGATAAGCACGAGATACAGGAGTATCTTCACTATATTACGGATCACGCTTTTGACGGTGCCGTCAAGCTTTGACTTTTCAAGCAGTTTTTTTACAACGCGCTTCAAAAGCTTTATAACAAGAAGTCCGACTACGAGCACGGCGATCGCGAGCAGTATCTTGCCGCCGTATGAGCTCAGCATTTCTATAGCTTTCTTTTTGAATTCTTCCATATCAGCCTCCGCTTGCTTTTATAATACAGATTTTAGCATGCAAATGTGAACTTGTCAATAAAATTCGACACGATAGGCGGATGCAGACCGGATAAAATAAAATAAAAGTATAAAAAGGGTCTTGACAAATCCGAAAAAACTGGTATAATAATCAAGCACGGAGGCGTAGCTCAGTTGGTCAGAGCGTTCGGTTCACATCCGAGAGGTCAAGGGTTCGAGCCCCCTCGTCTCCACCATAACCAAAAGACGCCATATGGCGTCTTTTGGTTATGGTGCAAAAAAAGAAGGGGCTCGAACGGGTCGGGAGTGAATGAAGCGCCGGGGGCGCTTCAGAGCCGACCCTGACCGAGCGCCGTCGAGGCGCGAGACCGAGCCCCCCCACTTCATCATCGTGTAAAAAAGCTCGAACGGGTCGGGAGTGAATGAAGCGTCAGTTGATAACTAATAACTAATAACTCTTAACGCTCTTCGATGTAAAAAACAGACCGTTCTTCTATCGGTCTGTTCTTTGTTTTATCCTTCGAGCTGATCTATCAGCGTCATATATCTTGAAGGCATGTGCTCGAGTCCCATATTAGCGGCGAGTCCCGCCGAAAGACCGCCGATCGCCGCGGCTGCCTTGAAAAGGTCGCTTTCAGGCGCTATGTCTTTAAGCGAGGCGAGCTGAGCGGCGCCCCCCGAAAGAGATCCGGCGAGCATCGACATTATATCGAATACAGACAATCCGTCGTCACCGGTTCCCTGAGAGGTCAGAGAATACTTTTTATTATAATAAGAATCGATATCCGGCGCGAGCGTGAAAAGCGCTGACATGAATTCAAGCAGCTTGATCTCCGTCTTATCGACCGGGAGCATGATATCTTTTCCGGCGCGGCTGAAGCCGTATTCAACGGGCGGCAGATGAGTCACCATGTCGTTGTCGTTTATGAAATTGAATATATTCTCATATTCCTTTTCCGCCGCATCTCCGCGGACCGTCGCAGGCGTTGCGAACGTGTAAACGTAAACGCGCGATCTGTCGTATACCTCGTCAAAAAGAACGCCTAACAGGTTTGCCGCCGCGGCTCCGCGGCTGTGTCCGCATACTATAACGGAGCTGTTTTCGTCAGAGTCGATCGTATCCTTTACGGACAGATATATATCCTGCGCGCAGAGCATGAAGTTTTCAGCATACTGCGTGTCGTTTTTATGTGACGGCGCTATATCCATGTTAGAATACCATTCGCCTCCGCTCGTCCCTCTTATCGTTATAAGATACAACCGTTTTCCGTCGGTTTCTTTGCGTGAAACCGTATAGGCGCAGGTGTGCGACCTGTCGGAATACGCTTTTTCATAATTTTTCGCAAGGATGAGTTCAAAGCCGCGTTCGTTTAGCAGGGACACGGTCTGTGATTTACCTCCGCCGGTGCATACCGTCAGAAGCTCCTTCGCGAGATCATATGAGATCTCGGAGCTGTTTTCGGGTAAAAGCGCCGTTATACCGGTATCCTCCGGTACAGGCACGGTCTCCTCATCGGTCGTTTCCGGTTCCGTTTCGGTCGAGGGTTCGGTCAAAGGCTCCGTTTCCGTCTCCGGCTCGGTTTCCGTCTGAGGCTCCGTATCCGGGGCTTCAGTTGTCAAGTCAGCGTTGACCGTAGTCTCAGGTACGGTGCTTTCCTCCCCTGCCCCGTTTTTTCCGCATGATACCGACAGTGAAACGACAATGATGACGGATAAAATCATGGAAACGATCCTTATCTTCATTCTGCATCCTCCGTTCTGAACATATCCGTTGACAGATATCTGTCGCCCGTATCGGGCAGCAGAGCGACTATCGTCTTGCCGGCGTTTTCGTCAAGCTTCGCCAGCTGTACCGCTGCGTAAAGCGCCGCACCCGATGAAATCCCGACAAGCACGCCCTCGCGTCTGCCCATGATCCTTCCGGCTTCGTACGCGTCATCAAGCGAGACAGTGAATGTCATGTCGATCACATCCGTATCGAGCACCTCTGGTACGAATCCGGCGCCGATCCCCTGGATCCCGTGCGGTCCCGGCGCGCCGCCGGAAAGGACCGGGGAATCAGACGGTTCTACCGCGACGATCTTTATTTCCTTCCTTTTTGATTTGAGATATTTTCCGACTCCAGTCAGCGTTCCGCCGGTCCCGACGCCGGCGACGAAAATATCGACCGACCCGTACGTATCAGCCCATATCTCGGGGCCTGTGGTTTTGAAATGAGCTTCGGCGTTCGCCTCATTGGTGAACTGCGACGGGATAAATGAATTCTCAGTATTCGCCGCCAGCTCTTCCGCTTTTTCGATCGCGCCGCGCATACCCTTCGAGCCGTCTGTCAGTACAAGCTCCGCGCCGTACGCCTTCATGAGTACACGGCGCTCCTCAGACATCGTCTCGGGCATGACGATCACGGTACGGTATCCTCTTACCGCGGCGATCGCCGCAAGACCTATGCCGGTATTGCCGGACGTGGGCTCAATGATGACTGAGCCGGGGACGAGTTTTCCCTCCGCCTCCGCACGGTCTATCATCCCGAGCGCGGCTCTGTCCTTGACGGATCCCGCGGGATTCAGGTATTCGAGCTTTCCGTAAAGCTTTGCTTTCGTTCCGTATTCCCGCTCTACCGCTGAAAGCCTCAGAAGCGGGGTGTTTCCGATCAGCTCCTCTATCGATCCGTAAACAGCCATTTTCCGCCGCCTCTCAGAACCCGAGATCTTCGCCGACGAGGATAACGTGGATCCTGTCCTTGTGACGCGAAAATCTCGTTATAAGGAACTGACAGCATATCGTATCGGGAGATTTGCAGTCAAAGCATTTGCCGGTCTTTGAGCACGGCGTTTTGAGTCCGAATCTCTGTGCGTTGATCGGCGCGGCGACGTTTCTCGCGCGTTTCATCGCGGTATCCGTATCGGGGCAAACCTTGTTCATACCGACAATGAATATCACCTTTTTCGGTCCCTGAGCTATCGCGGAGACTCTGTTTGCGTTGCCGTCGATGTTTATCATGACGCCGTCGTCGGTCATGGCGTTCGCGCTGGTGAGGAACACGTCCGCGTCATACGCTTTGAGCATCGCCGCACGTTTGTCATTGTACGCGTCGCGGTCGATGAAATCATAATTGCCGCTTTTGAGCGCGTCCACGAGACCTATTTCGCGAGCTGACATGCAGCCGCCCATCGTCACCGAGCTTTCCTCCGGTATCAGTCCGAGCGCTATACGGAGCGCCTCCTCTTTATCGCCGGCGTAATATCCGCTCATATTCCGCGATTGAAGCCCCGCTATGGTCCTCTCCGCCAAAAGCGCGTTTCTTTTTATAACATTCTCGTTCATCTTATATACTCCTCGTCAAGTATTGCGTATACGTACGAGTCGCCCCATACGCCGCCTTTGTATCTGTGATCCTTTACAAGCCTTCCCTCGCGTCTCATACCAAGCTTCTCCATCACCTTGATCGACCGCGCGTTGTCGACATGGCAGTGCGCCGTGATCCTGTGAAGTCCGAGATGATCAAATCCGAATTCAAGAAGCTTTCTGCCGGCCTCCGTCGCGTATCCTTTGTTCTGATGATCCTTATGTATGAACCATCCGAGGTCGCCCTCAAGGCCGTCGTCGGACACGGATATGTTGCATCCGCCTATTACCTTATTATTGAGAACGACAGCGAAATTGTAATTATTCGACTGTACCTTTGCCGTATTCGCGATACAGGCGTCAACGAACGCGTCGCTCTTCTCTTCATCAAATGCCTCAAAAGCCTCGTCCTTCAAAGACACGCAGTACTCTTTGGCGTCGGCTTTGTCCGACGCTTTGAACGGTCTCAATACGACGTGATCCGTTCTCATCCTTCTGTAGTTGAAAAGACGGGCGGCGGCTGATGTGTGGATGCCGTGAGAAACGGAGAATTCATCGAACGAAACGATCTTTTCCCTGTTCCACGTGTTTTCGGCGGTCGCCGCGGCGCGCTGCGCGACGTTATTGAACTCAACGATGATATGTCGCTTCGGGTGTTCGGATCTCGCTCCGAAGTCGCCCCAGGAAAGCAGCTGTCCTCCGATCATTTTATCATACGGGGGCACCTTGAGCGTCGATCCGATATACGGCGACTGCGGATGTACCGGTCTGAACGTGAATATATCCCAGTCGAAGCAGTCCTTTACGCTCCACATGACGCCCGGTGATACGATATAGTTCGGGCTCCACGAGCCGTTTATGAGCGTATATCCTTCTTCGATGAGCTCAGGCGTCGTCTGATAGAAGTTTTCCCAGGAGAAGACCTCCGTCGTATGAGGCACGAGATAATTCACGCCGCGGCAGAAGCCCTCCCAGACGACCGGAATCTTACCGTGTCTTATAACGATATCGGAAAGCTTTGCGACGAACGACGCGAGTATACGCTCCGACGACATCCTCTCGTCCGCGTCGACCGGGATCCCGCACTCCTTTGCGTATTCCCTGCATTTTTCGCAGTTGAGCCATTGCCTGATATCAGCCTCGTCTCCGCCGATGTGTATCCTGTCCGAGAACGGGAACATATCACAGAGCTCGCCTAATATCTTCTCGAACGCTTCAAATACCTCTTTATGGAAACCGATGATGCCGTTATGCCCGAAAAGGTCGGGATACGCCTTCAGAAAAGGATCGCAGTGCCCGGGAACGTCGATCTCGGGCATTATTTTTATTCCGCGCGCGTTCGCGTACTCGTTGAGCTGTTTTATCTGTTCATAAGAATAGTGCCTGCCCTCGGTCGGCAAAAGCGGATAATCCGCGCACGGAAGCGTGTAGCTCTGTGTGTCGGTGAAATGCAGATGCAGATATGAGAATTTGTAATATCTGCAGAGATCCACGTATTTCAGAAGATATTCGAACGGATGCCATATACGCGCAGCGTCGATCATAAGCCCTCTGTACTCACAGTCGGGAGCATCCTCGATATCGACCGCCTGTACTTCTCCGCCGCCCGCGAACAAAAGCTGAAGCAGGGTCGAAAATCCGTTGTTCGCGCCCTGCAGATCCGACGCTATGAGAGATATCCCCCCGGATGTACACGAGAGGACATATCCGCCGGGCTCAATGTTATCCGCGTATGACGCGGTTATGCCGGCGTCACCCGTTCCGATACCGAGCTCTTCTCTGTAAACGTCGAAGGCCTGCGCCGCGGAGCTGAACCTCGGGTCGCAGGTTACATACCCGGGAACGCACTTACCGTCTCTTTCCGTTACCTTTTTCGGTCTTGGTATTACGTTGATCATATTATATATATCCTTTCCGGTTTCTCTTTTTATATTTTATCATCAGTTTTTTCTTTTGTCAATAAGAAGATTGATCCGCCGCGTTTCTTATCCGCCTAATTTACAATAACTTTCCTCAATATTGCCACAAATTTTCAAATAAAGACATTTTTCGACGTCTTTTATATTCTATAATGTCATAAAAGAGAATTTTCGGGAAGGAGACCGTTTTCATGAAGGCTACCGGTATCGTAAGACAGATCGACGAAGTCGGCAGGATAGTATTGCCCGTGGAATTACGGTCCACGCTCGGGATCGACAAAAAGGATTCCGTTGAGATCTTTACGGAAGGTGATACGATCGTACTCAGGAAGTATCAGCCGACTTGCGTGTTCTGCGGAAAAACGGAAAATATAAAAGAATTCAAAAAAAAGCTGCTCTGTGTAGATTGCATACGGGAGCTGACTGAGCAGTTCAACACCGAAAACGCAGAGGCGGACAGTTCCTTCGCGGCGGAAGGCACCGGGAACAATGGCTAAACTTTACTTCAAATACGGAGCCATGGGATCGTCGAAGACAGCCCAGGCGCTGATAACGAGATTCAATTACATAGAGATGGGAATGAGGGTGTGGCTCATAAAACCGTCGAAGGACACGCGCGACGGTGATAACAAGGTTAGTTCACGCATCGGGCTGTCCGCCGACGCGAGGAACATACTCGAGGCAGACGACATCTCTTTGATCTATGAAAAGGAACAAAAAGGAATCACCGATGTGATCATAGCCGATGAGGCGCAGTTCTTTACGCCGGATCAGATCGATCAGCTGCATGAGATCGCCGTATGGGAGGATATCCCGGTACTCTGTTTCGGTCTGAGGACCGATTTCATGCTCAGACTGTTTCCCGGTTCGAGAAGGCTCCTTGAGCTTGCCGAATCGATAACGGAGATAAAAACGATATGTGAATGCGGGAGCAAGGCTACCGTCAACGTAAGGTTTTTGCCGGATGGACGTGTCGCGACCGAGGGCGAGCAGATCGTCATCGGCGGTAATGAAACGTATAAGGCAATGTGTTACAAGTGTATGCAGAAGCTGATAAGGCTCCAATCCGGTAAATGAGCCGGTACTAATTGCATAAATGCACTGCGGAGAGTCCCGAACTCTCCGCAGTTTTGTTTAAATCTCACAAATCGTGCATATTTATGCACTTTTTTTGAAAACCCTCTTGACAAAACTGAATATTCGTTGTATAATAGCGCCATCAACTGAAAGAAAGGTGAATAAAAATGAAAAAGACAATATCTTTGATACTCGCGGCAGTTATGCTTCTCGCAGCCGTATCGCTTACTTCCTGCGGAAAGTCGGGCAAAAAACTCGTGATGGCGACGAACGCTTCGTTCCCGCCATACGAATACAAGGAAGACGGTAAGATAGTCGGTATTGACGCCGAGATCGCCGCTCTGATCGCCAAAGAGCTCGGACTTGAGCTCGAGATAAAGGACGTTGAGTTCAAGTCGATCGTTCCCGGAGTCGAATCCGGAAAATTCGATATCGGCATGGCGGGCATGACCGTCACCGAAACACGTCTCAAGAGCGTCAACTTCTCCACCTCTTACGCGACAGGTATACAGTCGATAATCGTTGCAGAAGGATCCCCCATCACCTCGGTCGACGATCTCGGCGCTGAAGGCGCGACGTACAGAATAGGCGTTCAGGAGCAGACCACGGGCGACATTTACTGCCGCGATGATTACGGCGACAGCCGCGTTACAAGCTACGCGAACGGCGCGGCAGCAGTCGAGGCTCTTAAAGCCGGCAAGGTTGACTGCGTCATCATTGACAACGAACCGGCGAAAGCCTACGTCAAGGTAAACGAAGGTCTGAAGATACTTGACACTGAATACGCGATCGAGGATTACGCGATAGCCATATCCAAAGAAAACGAAGAACTGCTCAAAAAAGTAAACGAAGCGCTTGATAAGCTGATCAAGGACGGCACCGTAAAGAAGATCGTCGACAAGTACATAAACGCAAACTGATCCGTAAAATAAAAAATGATGCCGGTGCGCGGCGCTATCGCCCGCATCGGCAGATCTTTGAGAGAGGGCAAAACCATGAGTTTTGAAAAACTGAAGGAGCTTTTCATCCTCAATTTCGTTGAAAAGCAGCGTTGGAAATATCTTGTTGAAGGTCTCGGCAATACGATGCTGATAACCCTGTTCGCCGTTCTGCTCGGCGTTGCCATAGGCATTGTCGTCGCATCCGTCCGTTCGACGTTCGACAAGGAGCAGGAGACGCTCAAAAGGCGCGGCGGCTTCGGTTACTTCATACTCAGCGTTTTCAACGGGATCTGTAAAGTATACATAACAGTCATCCGCGGAACGCCGGTCGTCGTTCAGCTTATGATCCTGTACTTCATCATTCTCGCGTCGTCGAGAAACGACCTCCTTGTCGCGGTGCTCGCGTTCGGTATCAACTCCGGCGCATATGTTGCCGAGATCATCCGCGCCGGTATCATGTCCATAGACAACGGGCAGTTCGAGGCGGGCCGTTCACTCGGGTTCGGATATATCAAAACAATGACGTATATCATCATTCCTCAGGCGTTCAAAAACATACTCCCGGCGCTTCTCAACGAATTCATAGCTCTTCTGAAGGAGACGTCGGTCGCCGGATACGTCGGGATCATGGATCTGACAAAGGCGGGCGACACGATACGCGGCGTCACGTACTCGTCGTTCATGCCGCTCACCGCGATCGCGCTGATATATCTTCTCATCGTGATGATACTGACGAAGCTCGTCTCTGTCATAGAAAGGAAACTGCGTAAAAATGAAAGATGATGTGCTTATCAGCGTACAGGGGCTGAAAAAATACTATAACAACGGTAAAGTCAAGGCGCTTGACGGCATCACCACCGATATTCACAAGGGCGAGGTCGTTGTTGTGATCGGACCTTCCGGAAGCGGAAAGTCCACTTTTCTCCGCTCTCTCGATCTGCTTGAGCTGCCGACTTCAGGTAAGATAATATTCGACGGAGTTGATATAACGGATCCGAAGACAGATATAAATCTTCACAGAAGAAAAATGGGGATGGTGTTCCAGCACTTCAATCTGTTTCCGCATATGACAGTTCTTGAGAATATGACGGCTGCACCGAGAAAGCTTCTTAAGAAAACGAAGGAAGAGGCGAACGAAAAGGCTATGACGCTTCTCGGCAAGGTTGGGTTGACGGACAGGGCGGACGCTTATCCCTCACAGCTTTCGGGCGGTCAGAAACAGCGTATCGCGATAGTACGCGCGCTCTGCATGGAGCCCGAGGTGATGCTGTTCGACGAGCCGACGTCCGCGCTTGACCCGGAGATGGTCGGTGAAGTCCTTGACGTCATGAAAGCGCTCGCCGCAGCCGGGATGACGATGGTCGTGGTCACGCATGAAATGGGATTTGCGCGCGAAGTCGGTACGAGAGTCATTTTCATGGACGAAGGAAAGATTATAGAGCAGAATACGCCGGAATTGATCTTCGGCGCACCGCAAAGCGACCGTCTCAAATCGTTCCTCAACAAAGTGCTCTGAAAAAAAGAAGCCCGCGTCGGCAGGCTTCTTTTTTTATCATTTGTAGTTTTGGAAAATATAACTCAGTCTGCCGTGAGGCGCGCAGTCACCTTCCGTATACATCTGCTCCATCGTGGTGATCTTGGTATCGCTGTCTACCCACTTGAAAGCAAACCTGATCATTGCGGGATCGGTTATGCCGAGATCCGACAGAGCTACTCTTACCATCATCTTATTGTCGGTGATCCTGTAAGTGACGTCAGCCGTATCCTCGAACGCGAATTCCTTGCCGTTTGCCGTGGCTTTGGCAAGCGTCGATGTCGTCTGATCCTTGACGGTATTATTGACGATGTAATCAAAACCGTAGAAGCCTGTCGTCGCGTCCATGTCAACGTTAATGAAAAGCTGCATCCATGACGTATCAGCCGTAAAGGAAGTTATATAGTTGTCATCCTCTCCATCCTTTTCGGGAACGTCAACGTAGAAGTACAGATACTTTGTGTCGTGCGTGATTTTGGCGTATCTGATATCATTATTGCCGCTTTCATCGGTCATCTTAGTGCTTCCGAAGCCGAGGTTCCGTCTGTTCACGGTGTCGCCCGTCGGGTCTGTGTATGCGACGAGTATGTCGTCCCACTGATCGAACCCGCCGTCCATATCTATGACCTTGCGCGTATTCTGAACGAGTGTGGGAGCGACGCCCTTGTATTTTCTGATATTATCGATCAGCTGCATATAGTAGTTGTCGAAATATCCGCCTCTCATGGGCTCGATATCACGCGAGAATTCCATCGACGCCGTATCGACGAATACGACCTGATTCCTTCTGCCGGCAAGGTTCGGATCCTGTCTCTGAGCGACCCATTCGTTCCAGCCGGTGACGAGTACGTAAGGAACGCCGGTCTTTATCGCTCTGTCCCACTGATCCTGGAAGTTATAGCCGTACAGCGTTGCGTCCTCGCCCTCTTCATATTTTTTATCGTGCCAGCTTCTGCCGCGGTTAGTTCTGTCGCCGTAGAAAGCGGAGTCGGAGAAGCATACGGTACCGGCGTGCTGCGCTACGGATACGCTTATGGCTTCCTTTTCACCGTTTCTGTTCTTGAAAATACGTGCGGGATAGGAGAAATCCATCCATGGCCAGCCGTTTCTCTTCTGTCCCTCGGTCGGCCACTGAGGCTCACGGAAGGTGAAGCATTCGTACGCATCCGCGGGAAGCGCTTTCTTGCATTCGTTTTCATATGCGATTATAACGGGTTTGCCGTCGATTTTGAGCCACGTATCGGGATATACATCTTTTTTGTAAATTGAATTGTATATCTGACTTACGGTGAACGCGCAGTTCGAATGTGTATAAAACACTATCTGAGGCGCTTTGAAGCCCTGTTCATTGAGCTCGTGCATTATTTTCATAACGCTGTGGGCGCTGGACAGATACGGATAGCCGTTCGTCGCGTCTATATAGATAAAGTCAACGTTCGCAAGGGTGAGCTCATCCATGTGACGCCTCTGTACCCACTTGTCGCTAGCGTAATAGTAACCGTAAAGAGGCTCGCCCCAGAAGTGCATGGCGCCGACGGGGCCCCAACCGTTGTAATTGCCCTTAAGGGCGTCCTTGCCGCCTTCCTCGGCGATCTTCGTCATATCTAAGATGCCGCTGTCGCCGTGCTCGCCGTGCCACAGAAAGTAGAATATACCTACGTTCCTTGTGCCGTCAGCAATGTACGTCTCTCCGTTGAGCGCGACCTCACGTCCGAGATCGTCGACGGCGTACAGGTTGCCGTTCTTCATGTTGTTCGTATTCGGGTAGGCAATACCGTCTACGATTATGTTTTCTCCGTCCAAGGTGTACGCGGGGGTACCCGCGTAATTATCGTCCTCGGACGGATACGTTTTTTCTGTTTCGGTACTCCCGTCGGTTGTCTGTGAAGCCGTCGTTTCCGGATCGGTAACGGGCGACGTTGTTCCGGCACCCGATCCCGTACACGCGCAAAACGCCGTGACGATGAACAGAGCGGCGATGATCGATGATAATACTTTCTTCATTTGAAATAGCCTTTCAGAGTATTCAAACAGCGGAGCATCAGCTCCGCTGTTCTTTTGCAGATACGTTATCAGTGGCAGACGCACTCTTCGGTATCTTTATCGAATATGTGCATTCTGGATATATCGAGCGCGATCTTGACGGTATCGCCCGCTCTTGCGGTGGAACGGGAAGAAACACGGCCTGTCAGCTTGACGTCCTCGGCTCCTACCGCGGACAGATACAGATAGATCTCAGCACCCATAAGCTCGGTGACCTCGACATACGCGTCTATGCAGGTATCCGGGAACTGGGAGATGAACATGGGCTCGTCATGGATGCATTCGGGACGGATGCCGGCGATGACTTCCTTGCCGATGTACTCACGCAGCGCGGGATTGGTGGATTTTTCCTTCGGGAGCTTGAGCTCGTTCTCGCCGAATACGACGTACAGATCCTCGCCCTTTTCCTTGATGGAGCAGTCGATGAAGTTCATCTGAGGCGTTCCGATGAAGCCCGCGACGAATATCTTGTTCGGCTGGTCGTACAGGTTCTGAGGAGTATCGACCTGCTGGATCTTACCGTCTTTCATAACGACTATACGCGAAGCCATCGTCATAGCCTCGACCTGGTCGTGGGTAACGTATACGAACGTGGTGCCGAGTCTCTTGTGAAGAAGCGTGAGCTCGGTTCTCATCGTTGCACGGAGCTTTGCGTCAAGGTTTGACAGAGGCTCGTCAAGCAAGAAGACCTTCGGGTTACGGACTATCGCGCGGCCCAGCGCGACACGCTGTTTCTGACCGCCGGACAGAGCCTTCGGGCGTCTTTCAAGCAGGTGGTTTATATCGAGTATACGGGCAGCCTCTTCAACTCTGCGCTTGATCTCTTCCTTCGGAGTCTTGCGGAGCTTCAGACCGAATGCCATATTCTCAAAAACAGTCATATGGGGATACAGAGCGTAGTTCTGGAACACCATCGCTATGTCTCTGTCCTTCGGCGCTACGTCGTTAACGAGCTTGTCGCCGATGAAGAGTTCGCCCTCGGTGATCTCTTCAAGACCCGCGATCATACGGAGAGTGGTGGATTTACCGCAGCCGGAAGGACCGACGAAAACGATGAATTCCTTATCCTTGATCTCGAGGCAGAAATCCGAAACGGCTACGACACCGCCGGGGTATTTCTTGTAAATGTGCTTTAAAGATAAGCTTGCCATAATTTCCTCCTGAGTATTTATCAACGCCTTATATTATAACAGATAAATTTGAATTTTTAAAGATGTTTATTCTCCAAAATTTGAGCTCAGTAATTGTGCATATTGCACAAATCAGAGAGTCGGAGCGTCTTTTTCCGACGTTTTAAAAGCGTCGGAATTTTTAATTTATTAAATCAGAGCTTCATCGACAGACCGATACGCTTTTTTGCGGTATCCACGGAAATGACCTTGACCTTGACAACGTCGCCGACGGATACGACCTCCGACGGATGCTTTATATACTTGTGTGACATCTGCGAAATATGTACGAGACCGTCCTGATGGACGCCGATATCGACGAACGCGCCGAAATCGATCACGTTGCGGACGACGCCGGTCAGTTCCATACCTTCCTTCAGATCGTTCATGTCCATTATATCGTCACGGAGGACCGGCGGCGCAAAATCATCGCGAAGGTCGCGTCCGGGCTTTACGAGCTCCTTGATTATATCCGTGAGAGTCGGGGCTCCGATGCCGAGCTTTTCACACAGCTTCTTGCTTCCCTCCTCCTTTACGAGCTCCGGAAGATCCGACGCGTGTCCCGCCGAAACGTCCGCGTCAGTGATCCCGAAATGATCGAGCAGGGCTTCCGCCGCGGCATACGATTCCGGGTGTACGCCGGTGTTGTCGAGAACGTTTTCACCGTTCGGGACTCTCAGGAATCCGGCGCACTGTTCGAACGCCTTGGCACCTATTCTCGGCACCTTCAGAAGCTCCGCGCGCGATTTGAATTCGCCGTTTTCCTCTCTGTATTTCACGATATTCTTAGCGGACGCCGCGTTGATACCGGAAATATACGAAAGAAGCGAATGCGACGCCGTGTTGACGTCGACCCCAACGGAGTTGACGCAATCTTCAACAACGCCGGTCAGAGCCTCGTCAAGTCTGTTCTGTTTCATATCATGCTGATACTGTCCGACGCCTATCGACTTCGGATCTATTTTGACGAGCTCCGCCAGCGGATCCTGCAGACGGCGCGCTATCGACACGGCGGATCTCTGCGTTACGTCAAAATCCGGGAATTCGTCCGCCGCGAGCTTCGACGCGGAGTAAACGGAAGCTCCCGCCTCACTCACCATGATATATTTACAGCCGTTGTCAAGCTCCTTGAGTACGTCGGCTATGAAGATTTCACTTTCCTTTGACGCCGTACCGTTGCCTATGGCTACGACGTTCACTCCCCATTTCTTTATAAGGCGTTTGACCGTGACCTTTGCTTCCTCGATCTTGTATTCCTGTTTCATCGTCGGGTAAATGACGGCGGTGTCAAGGACTTTTCCGGTCTTGTCGACGACGGCGAGCTTACATCCGGTCCTGTAACCGGGGTCGAGCCCGAGAACGGTCTTTCCTTTGAGCGGCGGAGTGAGCAGCAGATGGCGCAGGTTGTCCGAGAAAAGGACTATCGCGCCCTCGCTCGCCCGGTCAAACATATCCGATCTGATCTCGCGCTCGATCGACGGTGCGATAAGCCTGTCGTACGCGTCAAGCACGGCGCCTTCGATATATTTTCTCGCCGGGCTGTTGTATTCGGTTATGAACTTGTCAAACATGTAGTTGAGGATCATATCCTTCGGCGCGTCGATCGATACCTTTATGAATTCTTCCTTTTCGCCGCGGTTTATCGCAAGGATCCTGTGATCCGGGATCTTGTCGAGCTTCTCCTCATATTCGTAATACATCGAATACACGGAGTCCTCTTCCTTGTTCTGCTTCGATCTCAGAATACCGTATTCATACGTTGTCTTACGGATCTCTTTTCTGACCTCCGCGCTGTCCGAAACGTCCTCAGCGATTATATCGCACGCTCCGGCGAGCGCTTCCTCCGCCGACGCGACGCCTTTTTCCTCATCGATGAAATCCGCGGCGATGACATCGATGCTCCTGTCGTATGAGGTGCGCTGCTCCGTTATAAGAGCGGCGAGAGGCTCAAGCCCCTTCTCACGCGCGACTGACGCTCTCGTTTTCTTTTTCTGCTTATAAGGACGGTAAACGTCCTCCACCTCGGTCAGTGTTTTCGCGGCTTCAAGCGCAGCGACTATCTCGTCGGTCAGTTTTCCCTGCCCTTCGATCGCTGCCCTGACCTCTTCCTTTCTCGCCTCGAGATTGCGCAGATACGTCAGCCTGTCAAAAAGGTTCCTCAAAACGGTGTCGTCAAGGCTTCCGGTGACTTCTTTTCTGTATCGCGCGATAAAAGGGATCGTATTACCGTCATCGATCAGCGCGACCGTGTTCTTTACCTGTTCTTCTTTGAGATCGAGCTCTTCCGCGAGCTTCTTTAAAATATCCATGGGTCCTGTCCTTTGAAATCGTGTTTTTAAGTATTATATAATATTTTTCTTTATATGTCAAGTAAAAAGAGATGATTTTTTATCTCATCTCTTTCAAGTTTTGCAATGATCCGAACGACGCGATCTCACTGTCCGTCATATACCGCCACTCTCCCGGCGCAAGCGACGGATCAAGTGTGATATCACCGAACGATATTCGGCAAAGAGACGTGACGCGGTTTGAAACAGACGCGAACATCCGCCTGATCTGATGATATTTTCCCTCGCATATCGTGATCGTTCCGCTTCTGTCGTCCGCCGGCGTTATCTCGCACGGCATGGTAGTATATCCGTCCCTCAGCTCCACTCCCGACTCCACGGTCCTTCTGTCTTCTTCGGAAAGCGGGTCGGCAAGACAGTACGCGTATGTCTTTTTGACGTGATGCTTCGGGGAAAGAACGGTGTGCGCCGTCTTTCCGTCGTTCGTTATTATTATCAGCCCGGAGGTCTCCTTATCAAGTCTGCCGACGGTGAACAGATCCGGACGCTTTGCGTCTCCCAGCAGGTCGAAAACGATCCTCTCTCCCGGCTCGTCGTTTGAGCAGACGCAGCCGAGCGGTTTGTTCATGACGATATAGACGAACTCGGAATATATGATCCTTTCGCCTCTGTAAAAAACCGCGTCACGCGCGGGGTCTGTCTGATATGCCGGGTCACGGACTGTTTTGCCGTTCACCGATATCATGCCGGCTTTAGCCGCTTTAGCACACTGACTTCTTGTAAGAAGTCCGACTGTCGTAAAAAATTTATCAATCCTCATACCGTTATTCTATCACGTCTTTGTGCGCGTGTCAAGAGTGAATATTTCGTTTTAATGTGTTGATAATAAAAAGGGAGGTGATCATGATGAACGATCCGCAGGCATACGGGAAGTATATAAAGGCGCACGCAAAGAAAAGCGGCACACTGCTTTGCTGTATAAAAGCGTTCGTTTCGGGCGGTATCATCTGCTGCGCGGGCGAGCTTTGTTCCGATCTTTTCAAAGCGCTCGGCTCAGGAAACGAGACGGCGCCCGTGTACGTCACGTGCACTCTCATCGCGATCGCGGCGGCGCTTACTGGGCTCGGCGTGTTCGACGTCATCGCAAAACACGCGGGAGCGGGTACACTCGTTCCGGTCACGGGATTCGCGAACGCCATGGTATCACAGGCGATCGACGCGAAAAGCGAAGGTCTCATACAGGGAGTCGGCGCAAAGCTCTTCACAGTCGCGGGTCCCGTCATCGTTTACGGCTCTTTTGCGAGCACGATCTACGGAATCATATATTATATTTGTAAAATCATATAAATATCTTGACATACCGGGGGTTTGAGGTGTATAATATTGCCAACACAACCCGGAGGATATAATATGAAAAAGTTGATCTGTATTGTAATCGCGGCGTTGATGCTGCTCTCGGCTGTATCGCTCTCGGCAGCGGCTGAAGAAGCTTATAACGTAAACGCCTACAGTAATCAGGGTGAAGGATCGCCAACGACGATATCTCTTAATTCGACGTTCGGGATCAGGCTCAAAATGAACGCTCCCTTCAACGGCGTCTCGGTCCGTCTGAGCACCTATGTCAAAACCGATACCATATCAACGGTATCCGTTTACAAATGGAGCGAAGACTTTGAAGAAACGCTCAAAGCGGATCCCGTCGCTTCAAAGCAGTTCGATCCCGTCAGAGACAATCTGAAGCATGACGTCAAATTCGACGCTCAGCCCGCCGGCGAGTATCTGGTCACCGTGAGGAACGATAATTCCCAGCTCTGCATCTGGGTGTGGGATTCGAACACCGTCGGCAAAGGTCTGCTGTACGCGGACGGAGCCGAGAAAAAAGCAGATATAAACATAACGGTCTCGTTTACCGAAAAAACAGACGAACCGTTCTCAGCCGTTCAGTCTTCATCCGCGGTGACCGGCAAAAACACTGCGCCGGCGGAATACGTGCCCGAGTCTGACAGCGCGGTCGTTGTCCGCGCGTCACACCCCACCACGTGGGAGGCGACAGACGAACTCGGCAGAACGCTGCCTACATACGCCGAAACGGGCGGCCCGCGCGAGGACAAGACCGTCGCTCTGTTCTACTGGTCGTGGCATGTCTCTCAGGACAGCGGCGAACCGCTGAACGTTCAAAAGGTAATGGATGAGCATCCCGAGGCGATACATGACTATAACAACAGTGTCTGGCCGAAAAAAGCCACCGTCCATTTCTGGAACGAATCGATCTACGGCTTCTACAAGACGAACGATATCTGGGTGCTCCGCCGTCACGCCGAACTGCTTGCTGACGCGGGAGTCGACGTACTGTTCTTTGACAACACGAACGGCACATTCACGTGGAGAGACAGTTATATCCCGATATACGAGACGTTCACAAAAGCGCTTGAAGACGGTGTGAACGTACCGAAGATCTCTTTCCTGCTCCCGTTCGGCGATCAGAGCAGCACGATGACTCAGCTCAGCATGATCTATCAGGATATTTATCTCCGTGAGAAATATCAGAAGCTCTGGTTCTACTGGGACGGAAAGCCCATGGTCATGGCGCACAAGAACGCCATCACGGGCAGCTCGGATATCGCCAAGGAATTGAGAGGCTACTTCACTTTCAGAGGAGGACAGCCCGGTTATCTTGTGGAAAACACCTCTCCTGACACATGGGGCTGGCTGTCGACTTATCCTCAGGCTACGTATAAATCAAAGAAGGATAAGGAAAACGTGGAAGAGATCACGGTCGGCGTTGCCGTGAACCACAACTACAAGACGCATCAGTTAACTGCCATGAACGGTGAAAACGTCATCGGAAGGACATACACCTCAAAGGGTATAGACACGCGCGAGGACGCCGTGAAATACGGTGCGAACTTTGCCGAACAGTTTGACTACGCGCTTGAGGTAGACCCGAAGGTCATATTCATCACCGGATGGAATGAATGGATCGCCGGAAGATACAAGCAGTGGCCTGATTCGGGCGCGGTAGTTGAAAACGCTTTTCCGGATGAATTCAACGATGAATTCTCCCGTGACCTTGAGCCTACCAAGGGCCGTCTCCGCGACAACTATTATTACCAGCTCGTTTCATATATCAGAAAATATAAAGGATGCGAGGAACAGCCCGTTTACTCCGAATACAACACGATAGACGTGAACGGCGGAGCCTCTCAGTGGGAAAGCGTTCCCGCGGGATATATCGCTTATCCGAACAACACCTTTGACCGCGACGCGAAGGGCTACGGATCGTACTATTATAAAGACAACAGCGGCAGAAACGACATAACCGACGCAAAGATCGCAAAGAGTCCCGACAACGTTTACTTCATGGTAAAATGCGCCGATAAGATCACCCCGTTCTCCGACAAGAACTGGATGAACCTCTACATCGACTGCGCTGACGAATGGGGCTGGGAGTCCTTCGATTACGTGGTAGGCGCAAAGCCCGCTGCAGGATCGGCGGCGTACCTGCAGAAATTCACCGGCACAGGATATGATCGCACGGACGTCTGTGAGCTGAAATACAGCGTTGACAACGACACCCTGACGATAGAGATACCGAAATCGGCGCTCGGCATAAGCGGCGAGGAATACAAGATCTGCTTCAAGTGGACGGACAACGTGCAGGATGAGGACGGCTCCGGCGAATTCAAGGGAGAGATACTCGACTTCTACAGGACCGGCGATGTGGCTCCCGGCGGAAGATTCAAATACGCTTTTATCTCGACCGCACCTAAGAACGGATACGTCACCGATGAAGCGACCGGAACGAACGCTCCGGATACCGATAACTCATCCGCTCCCGCAACGGATAACAGCACGGAGCCCGTTGACAATCAGAAGAGCACGAGCAGCGCTCCCGTCATAATCGCGGTTTGTGCGGCTGTTGTGATCGTCGCGGGCGTTGCAGCGGCTCTCGTTGTACGCGGAAAGAAGAAAAAATAAACATATTGAAAAAAGCATCCGTCGTGATCGTCGGATGCTTTTTCATTTTTGTCACTTTGTATTCATACGCACGTATCATTTGCCTGATATAGTGTAAGTATTGTAAGAATAGTAAGAATTGTAAGGAGGAGATGATATTGAAAAAAATCGATAAGGACCGTTTCATCATATCGGTCAAGGTCGGTCCGAAGGGACAGATAACGATCCCCGCTGAGGCGCGCAAAATGTTCGATATAAAAGAGGGGGAAACTCTCATGGTGATGGGCGACCGTGAAAGGGGAATCGCGCTTGTGAAGGCTGATCAGATCTACGGAATAATGGAGGGCATAATAAATGACGGCGGCAATAAAAACGGTTGAATTGCGGAAGGAATACAAGGATACGGTCGCCGTTGCCGGGCTTGATCTTGAAGTATACGAAGGCGAGCTCTTTTCCCTTCTCGGCGTAAACGGCGCCGGAAAAACGACAACGATTAAAATGCTCTCTACTCTTACCGCACCCACGGGAGGCGAGGCGTATATCTTCGGCCACCCGGTGACGAAAGAGGGTGACAAAGTAAAGGAGCTTATCGATATATCTACCCAGGAGACTTCCATTGCGAGAAAGCTTACCGTCGGCGAGAACATTGACTTTTACACGGCGCTGAACTGTCTTGAAGGCGAAGAGGCGTCTCGGATGAAGGAATACGTATACTCCGCCTTCGGGCTTGACAGCGTAAAAAACAAGCGTGCCGACAAGCTTTCGGGCGGCTGGCAGCGTAAGCTTTCGATCGCTCTCGCTCTGATCTCGAAGCCGAAGCTGCTGTTCCTCGACGAGCCGACGCTCGGGCTCGACGTGATCTCAAGGCGTGAGCTCTGGAAGACGATCGGATCACTGAAAGGCAAAATGACGGTAATACTCACGACCCATTATATGGAGGAGGCCGAGGCGCTGTCAGACAGGATAGGGATCATGAAGGACGGCAGACTTCTTTTCACGGGTACAAAGGAAGAGCTGTTCTCCCTGACCCGAAAAAACAGTGTGGAAGAAGGTTTTATCAGCGTCGTTACGGGAGGTCAGGATAATGAATAGATCGTTCAAAAGGATCGGGGCGCTTTCAAAAAGGAACGCCGTTGAAATGCTGCGTGATCCGCTTTCTCTGCTGCTCATGCTCGCGCTGCCGCTTGCAATGGAGGTGTTGTTCTATTTTCTGTTCCACAAGCTTACGTCACAGTTCAGCATGAAATACCTGGCGCCCGGGATCGCCGTCTTCTCATGCTCGTTTACCACGCTTTTCGCAGGATTGCTCATCGCGGTCGACAGAAGCACGTCTTTTCTGACGAGACTGTATGTAACAGGCGCGAGAGCGCACGAATTCATAATCGGTTACATCGTTCCGTTTTTGCCGGTCGTATCGGTGCAATCGCTTGTTTTCCTGCTTGCAGGCTGCGTGATCGAACCGTCGCTCTTCTCGGTCAGACTCATACCGTGTCTTCTTTTCTCGGTGCTTATCTCTGTCCTCTTCATCAGTCTCGGGATCCTTTTCGGATCGCTCTGCAGCGAAAAAAGCATCGGCGGCGTGACGTCTGTCATCATAACCGCACAGTCGCTTCTGAGCGGCATGTGGTTTCCGACCGAAGGGCTCGGCGGAGGCATGGTGACGCTAATGAATTGCCTGCCTTTCAAGAACGCCGTAACGCTGCTGCAAAGCTCGCTAAACGGGACCGACGACATCAAAAAAGATATCATGATACCCCTTCTTATTATCCTTGCGTATACAGCCATATCGTTCATCTCGGCTGTCATCGTCTTCAGAAAAAAGATGAAGGCGGATTGAGAAACGCGTGATGTCCGTTCAACAATAAACAAAAAAATCCTGCGTTTGCAGGATTTTTTTGGAGCTGCTAATCAGAATCGAACTGATGACCTCATCCTTACCAAGGATGCGCTCTACCATCTGAGCTATAGCAGCGCTTTGCGTTAACGCGTGTATTATATCAAAAATCGTGGCTGTTGTCAATACCTTTTTCGAAATTTTTCACTGATTTTTCCGATTATTTTTTATCACATCAAGGCAAAGCGAATGCCATTCGCAATCACCGCAGATCGAGGTCAGATCACCGGTCATGTAAATCTCATCCGCGACGCGGCGGGCAAGCTCTTCATATTCATACTCCGCCCCGTAAACGAGCCCGAGCCGGTCCGCGGCCTCGCGATCGTATCTTCTTACCTTCTCCTCCGTCTCACAGACGCCGTGATGATCGAAGGGGCAGGCGGCGCAGATGTCGTCCGCTCCTTCGACCGGCGTTAAAACGGATCTGTTTTTGAGCTCAGCTATTACGCGGCTCATATTAATCTCAAATTCGCGGCTGTATCCTTTTCCTATGTAATTGCCCATGCACAGGAGGTGGTGCGGTCTTATTCTCATCTCATCGCCCTCATTGCGTTGGCGGCGCACAGAAGCGCGACGCCAGTATCGGCAAAAACGGCAATCCACATCATATCTGCGATGCCGAGCGCACTCAGTATAAGCACGGTGAGCTTCACCGCGATCGCGAATACAATGTTCTGCCACGCGATCCTGACTGTCTTTTTTGATATTCTTACTGCCTCAGGAAGCTTTGTCAGATCGTCGTCTGTTATGACCACGTCCGCCGCTTCGATGGCTATATCCGATCCGAGAGTGCCCATGGCGATCCCGGTGTCGGCTCTGACGAGCACGGCGGCGTCGTTTATACCGTCGCCGACGTACGCGGTATTCCCTTCCTTCAGAAGCTCCTCGACCGAGCTCACCTTGTCCTCCGGCAAAAGCGACGCTTTGACATCGGAAAGCTCAAGCGCGGCGGCTGTTTTTTCGGCTGATGTCTTCGTGTCTCCCGTCAGCATCACAGTCTTGTTCACTCCGAGAGCCTTGAGCCGCGCAATCGCGCCCGACGCCTCTTCCTTTACCGTATCCGACAGCTCGGCGTAACCGAGATGCTTTCCGTCAAGGTACGCATGGACAAGAGTCACGCCGCCTGTCGGGGCTGTGATCCCGAAGCGTTTCATCAGTTTTTCGTTGCCGACGGCGCATACGGCGCCGTCAACCAGACAAGTAACACCTTCTCCCGTGATCTCTTTTATTTCCGTCACGTTCTTTTTATCATAGCTCATCCCGTGAAACGCCCTTGCTATCGGATGATCTGAATGCGCTTCAACGCTGCAGATAACGTCCTTCAGGAGCTTTTCATCGTCCGTAGGACGAAAAGCCGTTACGGTGATCACGCCTTTTGTAAGAGTACCTGTCTTATCGAACGCAAAGATCTCTGTTTTTGAAAGTCTTTCCAGGTGCTCTGCGCCCTTGACCAGGATCCCTTTACGCGACGCCGATCCGAGCCCCGCAAAAAACGTCAGCGGCACGGATATTACAAGCGCGCACGGGCACGATACTACAAGGAACGTGAGCGCCCTGTGTATCCATTCGGTCCAGTTCCGATCAAAGAGCGGAGGTACGATAGCGAGGATCACGGCGATGATGACGACGACGGGAGTGTACACCTTTGCGAATTTTGATATAAACGACTCCGTCTTCGCCTTTTTAGCCTCCGCGCCCTCTATCAGCCCTTTGATACGGGACGCCGCGGAATTGCTGAACAACGCCTCAGCGCGTATCTTTATCTCACCTGTCTGGTTGAGATAACCGCTCATGACTTTGTCTCCGACGGTAATATCCTTCGGCATCGATTCGCCCGTGAGTGCCGAGGTGTCAACAGACGTGTTCCCCTCCGTCACGGTACCGTCTACCGGCACTCCTGCTCCGGCTTTGACTACGACCGTGTCGCCGATCTCAACGTCGTCCGCGTCGATTTCGGTATATTCACCTTCGCGCAAAACGATAGCGGTCTTCGGCGCAAAGTCAATGAGCTCCGATATGGATTCCCTGCTCTTATCGACGGCGAGATCCTGCAGGAATTCACCGAGGCTGTAGAGGATCATAACAGCGCCGGCTTCAGCAAATTCTCCTATGCAGAACGCGCCGACAGACGCGACCGTCATCAAAAAGCATTCGTCAAGCGGATCGAGCCTGATGATCCCTTTGATCGCGTTTATCACAACGTCGTATCCCGCGGCAATGAAAGCGGCGATATACAGTATCAGGTAAACAACAAGGTCCGTTCCGATAACGTGCTCGCATAAAAGCGCCGCAATGAAGATGACCGCGGCGACTATAAGCTTTATTACCTGAAGCTTTCTGTTTTCGCCTTCTACGTGCTCATGTTCGTGTTCGTCCTCCGCGTGGCGGCAATGTCCGCATCCGCACCCCGGGACGTTATGTTCGTGTTCGTGTTTCATATTATTCGGATATATGCTCCATTCCCTGATCTATAATACTTCTTACATGGTCGTCCGCAAGATAATAATAAACGGTCTTTCCTTCGCGGCGGCAGCCCACCAGCTTCGCATGCTTCAGAAGCTTGAGCTGATGTGAGATCGCCGACTGCGTCATGTGAAGCAGCTCCGCGATCGCGCATACGCACATTTCCGATTCGAACAGCGCCCAAAGGATCTTTATACGCGTACTGTCTCCGAATACGGCAAAAAGCTCCGAAAGCCCGGCAAGCACTTCATCCTTAGGCATCTGACTGTTGACGTCATAAAGCAGCTTTGTATGATCGTGACCTTTCATTTGTTCCTCTCTTTCGTATTATCATATGTTCATTTGCTCATATGTTATCACATAATTCCCGTTTTGTCAACCCCTTTTATAAAAAAAGATCGCGCGGATCGCGCGATCTTTGATCGGTCTTATTTCTTCTTGGTCGCTCTCTTGTTGGCTTCGTTCTTGAGGGCCTGACCTGCTTTGAATACAGGGCTCTTGCTGGCTTTGATCTTTATCTCTTCACCGGTCCTGGGGTTTTTGCCCTTTCTTGCCGGACGCTTGCGAACGTCAAACGTGCCGAATCCGGTTATCTGAACTTTTTCACCGTTTCTGAGAGCTTCTTCGATCACGGCTATCGCGGCTTTTACGCTTGCGTCTGCAGCCTTTACTTCGATCCCTGCTTTTTCAGCGACCTTTTTTGTAAATTCGGTTTTATTCATATCTATTCCTCCTGAATATGAAATACATAGTTTCGGTTACTGTATTCATTATACTATACAGAATCCCATTTGTCAATCGTTTTTCGAGTTTTTATATATGTTTTTTTCAAAAATAAGAATTATTTAACGAAAAACGGCGTGTTTTGCAAAAGCACCGGTTCTGTCGGCAATATACCCCGCAAACAGTCCGTCCTTTTCATCATACGCTCTGACTCCTTCATCGAGATACAGCGGCTCAAGGAAATAAATGCTTTTCTCAAGCTTTGTATCCTCAACGAACACAGCCGTAACGGAGCCGTATACGTCAAGCCGTACGCCGCGGTCGATCATTATACAGCTTTCACTCTCTTCGGCCTTAAGATAGATACCGCACTCTTGTATCATATCGCCGTTTATCGTGAGGCTTCCGCTTCCGGTTATCGTGACGCTTCCGCCGTAATGGAATCCCCACACGAGCAGCGAGTCTATCCGGTTATCTCCCTCGACCACGATCCTGAATCCGTTCCCCATCAGATTGACGTTGAGAGATCCTCCGTCGACACCGGAAAGGATGAGTGAGTTCGTGCCGGCGTCGTATCTTATACCGTCGGCCTGAGACGTTTCCCGTCCAAGCGCGCTGCCGGCGACGATATATTTTTCTTCACCATCGTTATATATTATGTATTCTTCGTCAAGGACGCCGAAGCCTTCGGCATATCCGTTCGGTTCGGTATTTGATAAAAGCGGGAATTCCGGGTCTCCGTATTCGCCGAACTGATCCTTATCGCTTGCCTCGCATATATTTATTCTTTTATAGACCTTGATCTGTCTTCCCTGCGCTACGTAAATATCATCCGGATCATCCGGATCGCCGACTCCGATATAATCTTCACTGTACATCGTCTCAATGAGTACGATGTCAAAGCCGGTCACCCTGATGCTGTCCCTTACGCCTCCGCGCTCCTCGACCCAGCTGCACATCTCCTCATATCCGGCATCGCCTTCACTTTCGGACTCAAACGTGTCGCCCGTAGGAAGATACGTCACGCGGTAATAGTCGTGAACGATGTCCCACGGTTCTATATCATATTCGTGTGCGTGGTGATGAGAGTATTCGTCAGAATTGAAGATATCCTCTCCGAGCGGGTCGAAGCCTATTGACGAAAACAGTATGGATACAGCGGAAACACTTGCCGCGACCGGTATCAGCAGCATCTTTTTCAGTCTCTCGTGCCTTTTTTCGGATCCGTTGTCCGTATCAGACTGCGCTTTGTAACTGTATTCCTCACCGGTATAATATGTCTCCTCCGGTAATTGAAACTCTTCCGGCGGACTCGTATATTCTTCCGGGATACGATCTGTTTCCACGTTATACCGCCTTATTTGTCAGTGTGAACATCGAGCTGCGGGAACGGGCATTCGACACCCGCGCGTCTGAACTGAAGCAGAAGATCATGATTCAGTATCCTTGTGCCGGAGTAAATGTCTTTTTCGTCCACGTTGACGACGAAACGCAAAACTACGGCGCTGTCGGCAAGCTCCTGCACCCCGAGGTAAACCGGCTCTTTTTTCATCACGTCACGATGGTTCTCATAGATCTCGGTCATCATACCCGGTATTCTCTCCTCAAGCTTTTCTATATCGGTACCGTACGGTATGCTTATCTGGCTGACGCTCCTCGAGACCTTGTCCGATCTGTTGAGAATGTTCTTCATTGCAGAGTTGTTGACAATCTTGACGTTGTCCCCGGGATCGGTGATACACGTCGTTCTTATACCGATGCTCGTGACCGTGCCGCGGAATCCGTCGACTTCAACGATATCACCGACGTTATACTGATTTTCGAATATCATGAACGCGCCGGTCACTACGTCCGCGATCAGGCTTTCCGCGCTGAACCCGACGATCAGAGCGACGATCCCCACGCTCGCGACTATGGTAGAAACATTGACGCCGATGATCGTAAGACCCCAGCAGAGGATAACGATGACGGCAATATATTTCAAAAGACTGCTGACAATGGAAATTATGGATCTTATTCTGTGGTTCTTCGGTTCAAGCAGACCGAGGATGAACGTGGCGGTGGCTTCGACCGCAAGAACGCCGGCAACCATGACGATCAGCTTGACGATAGCCTGACCGTTGATCTTTACGTTCTTGAACAACGAGCCCTGAAATACTCCGGTGGCGTATGCTATAGGTATGGCTATGGCAATTATGCCGACACATACCGCGAGCCTGATCAGTGTGCTTTTCTTGACTTTGTTCATATACCGATAAGCCTTTCTTTTTTTTCTTTTATTACAAAATGCTCCGCGTGTAGTCGCGCGGAGCATTTGTCTTATTCTTTATTCGCCATACGTCGCAGAATACCAGTCGTTATAGATCGCTACTATACCGTTTTCGTTATCTGCCTGCTCTTCGCCGATATTCATGAACTGCTGATAATCGGGGTTGTTCTTTTCAAGATCCGTAACAATGCTCTTGAAGAAATCATTGTAAAGCTTTTTGGCTATTTCATCGTAATGCTGTAACGACGTTCTCATGAAGGAGTCAAGTGCTGAAGAAGCGTTCTTGAGCGTTACGTTCGCTTCGCTCTTCGCGGATTCCTTTTCACTGATCTGCTTCAGTACGTCTGCGTTTCTGGCAGCCTCAGCCGCGGCTGTCTTGGCTTCGAGATCTGCGACGGCGGCGTCATAAGCCGCTTTCTCGGATTTACCGTTCTCAAACGTCTTTTCGTAGTCGTTCTTGAGTGACGCGAGCTCGGTGTTGAGCTTATCGAGATCAGCCTTCAGCGTATCAAGCTCTGTGTTGAGCTTTTCAAGGTTGGAGTCGTCTTTTCTGTTTGCGATCTCGGCTTCCTTCGCCTTGACCTTACCGTCAGCCGTTGAGACTTCCTTCTCTTTATCCTCGACGTAGGAGAGCGCGACAGCGCTTGCTGCTCTGTAGGTCTGGTACGCTTCGAGAGCCTGGTCTACTTTTGCTTTTGCTTCCGTAACGGCTTCGTCAGCCGCAGTTATCGCTTCCTTGAAGGGCACTGCGTCAATGTTGAGCTGCTTCAGTTCTTCGTTGAGCGCGTCGACCTTTTCCGTGTATTCACGGACCGTCTCCGTAAGCTCGGCGTACTGAGTGTCAAGATCGGCCTGATCCTTGAGCATGAGCGCATCGATATCGGACTGGGTCTTCTCAACGTCCGCCATTCTGCTCTCATAGTTGACACGTCTTGCGTCATAAGCTGTCTGGAGCAGTATCTTCGTCGGGTTGCCTTCGTCATCCAGCAGATATATGCTCTTGTATTCAGCCTGAAGATCGGTCAGGACCTTATTCTTTTCATCATACGCCGCCTGGGCCGCGTTGTACTCTTTTCTGATCTCGTAGGAGTAGCCTCTCTGCGCTCTGATCTCCGTCTGAAGCTCCTCGATCTGTTTCTTCAGATCGTCGATCTTCGCCTGATCGGGTGCGAGATCGGGTTTTTCTTCAGTCGGTTTTACCTTTTCTTCGGCCGTGATCTGACTCTGCAGTGATTTGATCCTGTTGTTGAGATTATCTATCTCCTTGTCGTAAGGCTGAAGCGCTGATTTCGCTTTGTTGAGCGCTTCGGTATACGGTGCGAGAGCCTCCTCCGCGGCGTTTATGCGCGATATGTAGTTTTCCGCATCCGCGGCGATGAGGTCGAGACTTGCTTTATATTCGTCGGCTTCCTTCTGGTATCCGGCCTTCTGCTCCTCGAGCTTCGCGATCTGATCAAGACGCTGCTGCTCAACGTTGAAATCCTTGACCTGCTGAAGAACGGATTCGGAGAGCGTCTTCATCTTCTCTATGAGCTCGGCGTTATTCTCCTTTTCAAAGAGGAATCCGAGATACGGAGAAACGATGGCGTTCTGGTTTGCGGCCTTCGCCTTTTCCCACTCGTCAAGTTCCATATCCTCTTCAGGATACGCGATGAAGGTGTTGCCCGTGGAGAAGATGTCCATCATGTATTCGTGGTTAAGACGGACGAGCTTGCCCGTGTCGGGATCGATCCTATAGTTGTAGCCGCCGACACCGTACTGGAGAAGGTTGCGGATCTCGGGGTTGGTGTTGATGAGGGTTATGACCTCCATGCACCTTTCGACGTCTTTCGTATATTTACTGATACCGAACATATACTCGCCGATCGTTTCGGTCGTAGCCATGCCCTTGCTCAGGACCTTTACGGCATATTTATCGGGATCATAAAGATCTTCGATATCACTGTCAGACGCTTTTACGACGGCAGCGCCCCATCTTGCGTTCTCATCGACCGTCTCGGGGATGTATCCGTTGCGTTTGTACTGCTCCATGTATATGACGTGGTCTGTGTACTGATACGCGCTGAGAAGGTTCTTCGGCACAGCCTTGAAGCCTGTGACGGCGGTATTGGCGACGTACGTGCCGAATATCGATTTTTCACCGAACAGCGATACGACGCCGGGAGCGTCAGGAGCGGAACGGAACGGGACGACGTCCGGTTCGTTTTCCTTGATCGCGGCGAGATACGCGGCGAAATTTTCACTTGTAAGGCTTCTTATGTCTTCTTCCTTGAAGCCGTATTTACCGAGCAGCTCCTTGTCGAGCACGAGATAAGTGGAGTCGCCCGCCATACGCTTGTTCGTCGGGATCGCATACTGAACGTTTCCGATCTTGCCGGCGAGGAGTATGTTCTGGTTCACATACTGTTTTATGGATTTTGATTTGAGTGTGAGCGCTTCATCCATAGGTACGAGGAACGATTCGCCGTCGGAAGCATAAGGCTCCTCGGAAACGTACTTGTTGAGGTTTTCCGTTCCGCAGATAAGGAAGATATCAAGCTGAGTATCCGTTACGTCCGGATATTTTTCAACGTCCTCGTCGAATATGTTCTTCTCAGTCTCGAACGTCTCTTCTTCTTCGTCATTCTCATCTTCTTCCGTCTCGGTCGACCAGATAATGAGCTTTCTGGTCGTCACTTCGGCTTTATCGATGCTTATCAGCTTATCTATAGCCGCTATCCTCTTCGATTCCTTGGCTTGCGCCGCGGATTCGGATTCATAGTCCGCAAGCTGCTTCTGCTCAAGCGCTATATCGGCGACGAGATCGTCGATGACCTGATCATATTTGTCCTTCGTGAAGAAACGGAGAACGATCTGGGTCGAATAACGCTTCTTTGTTATTCTGTTGAGAGCTTCCTCAACTCTCTTGATGGCTTCCTGTGTCGTCTCTTCGCCCGTTATGCAGTAAAGCGTGATCGTGCGGGCACGCCTCGGCTCCTCGGGGTCGATCTCGGTCTGCTTGTTGCAGCTCGTCAGAACGACGCTGCAAAGCATGACAAACAGCAGTACCAAAGCCGCAATTCTCTTTTTCATCTGGTTACAAAACCTCCTAAAATGGCTCGCTCACATAAAGCTCATTATAATTTATGTTTATTTTACAATAATTCGCGCGTATTGTCAAGTATTAAAATATAAATTTAAGTTTAACGCGGCAAAAGACGGCTTTGCCGTCGCTTTTCGTTGTGCAAAATACACTGAAAGCAGCTTTCAATTTCAGAGCATGTCACAAAATTTTCTGCCATTTCAACAAACGCCGGTCTGAAATATTGTGCAAATTTACCACATCATTCAAGGAAATCCTTGAGACGCTTCGAGCGGCTCGGGTGGCGGATCTTGCGAAGAGCCTTCGCCTCGATCTGTCTGATACGCTCTCTCGTTATGTTGAACTGCTTGCCGACCTCTTCAAGCGTACGGGTCTGGCCGTCCTCAAGTCCGAAACGCAGACGCAGGACCTGCGCTTCACGCGGGGTCAGAGTGTTGAGCACGTCGTTGAGCTGCTCGCGCAGAAGCGTCTGCGACGCGGCATCCGCCGGAGCCGGGGAGTCGTTGTCCGGTATGAAATCGCCGAGATGAGTGTCCTCTTCCTCGCCGATAGGCGTTTCGAGCGAAACGGGATCCTGCGCTATCTTCATTATATCGCGTACCTTCTCAACGCTCATGTTGAGCTCAGAGGCGATCTCCTCCGCCGTCGGTTCCCTGCCGTTGTCCTGTATCAGCTGTCTCTGTATCTTTGAGACCTTATGTATGGTCTCCACCATGTGGACGGGGATCCTGATGGTTCTCGCCTGGTCAGCTATGGCGCGCGTTATCGCCTGTCTGATCCACCACGTCGCGTACGTCGAGAATTTATAGCCCTTCGTATAGTCGAATTTCTCGACCGCTTTCATAAGTCCGAGGTTGCCCTCCTGGATAAGATCGAGGAAGAACATCCCGCGGGAAACGTATCTCTTCGCTATGCTGACGACGAGTCTGAGGTTCGCGTTCACGAGCTCCTTCTTCGCGTTTCTGTCACCGTACGCCATACGCTCCGCAAGCTCGAGCTCGCGCTCCTGATCGAGAAGATTGTATTTACCGATATCACGGAGATACACTCTTACCGGGTCGTCGATATTGAGGCCCTCCTGAGTGAGCATCTTCTCCATTTCCTCGGCGCTTTCGTATTTCTCGATCTCGCGCTCGATACCCTCGATATCCGCGGTGTCGTCGAGAAATCCGACTACCTCGATGCCCTCGGACTGAAGCTTTTCGTAAAACTTTTCGATCTGTTCAAGACTCATATCAAGCTCGTCGAGAGCCTCCATGATCTCGTTGTTCGAAAGCGTTCCCTTTGCTTTGCCGGTGTCGATCAGAGATTTGATCATTGCTTTCTTATCGTTCGTTTCCATTTATGTTCTTCCTTTCGTTTATTGCTTCTTCTTTTTATTTATGATCGCCTGTATATCGTCGAATGACGCGTCGCCTGTCTGTTTTGCTCCGGGCGCCGCACGCAGCGCCGCCGCGTTCTGACAGAAGACCTCGTAGCTGTTATCCGACAACTCTTCGCGCGCCACCTTCATCCTCGTGATCCTTCCGATCTCGTCCGGAGTGAAGCGGTCTGCGATCAATGAAATATCGAATCTTCCGTTTTCTTTGACGCATTCGAACATCGCCGTGTATATGCGCTTGTTCAGCGATGTCTTGAAATCATCCGCGCACAGCGACGAATCGTCCGCGGATCTGGTCAGATAATCCGGATTGATCTGAGCTATTCCGAGTATCGCCTCCTCCGCGAAAGCCGCCCGCGGCATACGCAGCTTGTCCGGATTAACGCGGTCATTGTATCCGGAGTTTTGTTGAATAATCTTCTTTTCATAATTGTTTCTATCGATACTGCCGATTTTTTTCGCTTTACCCTCAATTAACGACAGAAAACTGTCTGTACGAATATCAAGCGTTTTTGAATACTTGTTTGCATATAATTCTCGTTCTACTTTTGTGTGTAGATGCGCGATAAACTCAGCAAGTTTATCAATAGCAATTGCTTTTTGATCGGACAGCTCCAGATTATACGAAGATAAAACCTGACCGCAGCTGTATTCCACATGACCTATGCTGTCGCTGAGAAGGACCGAGAATTTGTCCTTTCCGTATTTTTTTATGTATTCATCCGGATCGCAGCCACCCGGCAGCGTCACGACTTTTGTCTCTATACCGGCGGAGGTCAGTATCCTGATGACAGTCTCGGTCTTTGATATTCCGGCGGAGTCTCCGTCATAGCAGACGACTACCTTATTTTTATACCTGTGCAAAAGCGAAGCCATCTCTTCGGAGAACGCCGTGCCGAGTGAAGCGAGCGCGTTGGTGAATCCCGCCATATGCAGCGTTATCACGTCTATCTGACCCTCGCAGAGGATGAAGAAATCCTCGCGGCTGTTCTTGGCAAAATTGAGCGCGAACAGATTTTTTCGCTTGTTATATGCCGCCGTATCGTTCGTGTTTATATATTTTCTTCCGTCGGCCGGCTTCGCTTCCATCGATCTCGCGCTGAACGCTATGACGTTTCCCGACACATCGATCACGGGGAAAGTGATCCTGTTCTCGAAAATATCGTAATTGCCGCGGTTGCAGAGGAACGCGTCCTGAAGCTCCTGCGGACGGTATCCGAGATCCGTCAGATACGAAAACAGCTTTCTGCCGGGCGGGCAGTACCCGAGCCCGAAATGCTTTGCCGCCTTGTCAAGTCCGCGTTCCCTGATATACTCCGACGCCTGAGGATATTTTCCGGAGAGGAGCTGAGTGCTGAAAAACCTTGCCGCTTCCCGGTTGATCTCAAGCAGCCTCCTGCGCTTGTCGGCGGCTTCTTTATTGTAGCTGTCGGCAGGTACGGAGAGCCCGGCGCGTTTTGCCAGCGCTTCCACGGCTGACGCATAGTCAAGGTTGTCCGCCTTCATGACAAACGTTATCACGTCTCCTCCGGCTCCGCAGCCGTAGCAGTAAAAATGCTCATCGTTTCCGGTGCCGTTCGAATAGACAACGAAGGAGGGCGTCTTTTCATTATGGAACGGACAGCACGCCTTATACAGATTTCCCGCGCGCTTCAGCGGCACGTATGAATTTATAACGTCCGTTATGCTGCTTCTTTTTTTCAGTTCTTCAAGAAATTCAGCCGGGTATGCCATATCCGTCCCTCCTTTTCCCGATATATCCGTTCTTGCCGGTTTCCTTTATAATATACACGATTTTTCGGTTTTTTACTTTTTTTCACCGAAAAAAAGATAAAAAAACCGCCGCACCGTCACGGCGCGGCGGGATGTCATCTGTTGTAATCTCTTTTGATCTTCTTCGACGTGGTTTTATCGAACTCCCTGTCACGCAGCTCGATCTCGGTTATATGCTTATACGACGCGTGCTTTTCCATTATCCGCTTGACTTCGTTTGAAAGCGTGGATCTTATCTCCTCCTCCGTCATTCCGGCGACGCGATCCTGATCGGGATATATCTCGGCGAGCAGCCCGTTTTCCTGGCCGGCTTCATCCTTGATACCGTACACGACGACCTCCGATATATAATCAGACGACATAAGGTATTCCTCGATCTCCTCGGGATAAACGTTTTTTCCGTTTTTGAGGACGATAAGATTCTTTTTTCTGCCTGTTATGACAAGTCTTCCGTCGCTGTTGAAATGACCTATGTCGCCCGTGTGGAACCAGCCGTCCTTCATAACGCTCGCGGTAGCCCCGGGCGCTTTATAATATCCGAGCATGACGGTATCGCCTTTTGCCACGACTTCACCGTCTCCGTTCTCGTCCGGATCGTATATTTTAACTTCGGTGCACGGAACGGGAAGTCCGACCGTGCGGTAGTCGCTGTAATAATTACGGTTCACGGCGAGCATGGGCGAGCACTCTGTTATACCGTATCCGTTCATGAGGTCGATCCCTATCGCGTCGAAAAACTCGCCGAGCTCCTCTCTGATCGGGGCGCCGCCCGTGACTATCATCTTCAGATTTCCGCCGAAGCCCTCGCGGATCTTCGCAAACAGCCTGCCCCTCATATCGATCCCGGCGCGGCGCAGCGCGTTGCTCGTTTTGATCAGCTTCTTCAGCGCTTCGGCTTTTCCCGCCTTTTCCGCCTTTTTCCATACCGCGTTATAAAAGAACTCGACGAAAACGGGTACAAGCATAATGTAATCCGGCTTGTAAAGCTTCAGATTTTCTGACACCATCCGGAGGTTTTCGTTTACGCAGATCGTACAGTGCTTATGAAGAGACGGAAGGATATCACAGATCGCCTCGTACGTATGATGATACGGAAGGACCGAAAGCCCGACGGTAAAAACGGTAATCATCTGAAGACCGTAATAGACCATCGACGTCATGTTGCGCAGCGACAGCATAACGCCCTTCGCCATGCCGGTCGTTCCGGAAGTATAAACTATCATCTTAAGGTCGTCACGGCGGTTCGAGGCGTGGATATATCCGTTATTGCCCGCTTCAAGCTCTTTTCCGCCGAGCTCCGTCAGACGGTAAAACGATCTGTACCATTCGCCGTCCGCGTGATCGTCGAGATTGACGAATAAACGGACGTTTTTCATCTCGCCGCGGTTCTCCTCCACGAATTTCTTCTTCGCGTTTGAGAAAAACAGTACGGATGAATCGCTTACGTTCACGAGATTGAGTGCCTCGTCGTCCGAAAGATCTTTATCTATCGGGACAAGCGCGCCGGATCCCTTCAGGACGGTTATATAAGTAACTATCCATTTATAGCTGTTTTCCGATATAATCGCAAAATGGCAGTCGGTAAAGCCGAGCGACGAAAGCGCCGTGCCGAGCTTATCCGTTCTCTCCTCGAGCTCGGAATACGTAACGTCTTTTACGACGCCCCTGCTCTTGTATCTCAGCGCCGGATGATCGCCGGCTTCCTTGACCGCCATATCCATCATTTCTTTGAAATCGTAGAATTTCTTTACTTCGTTCAACGGGTAATTTTTCTTCATATTACAAACACCTGAAAATATATTTTATATTGACATGACTGCTTTTATATGTTATATTAATACCGTTGAACGCGTCAAAGTTACAGTAAATGGGGAAAGTTCTTCACCGCATATCTGAGGATCGACAGATCACGGCTGAACATGAATTTCTTGCCGTATTCATCTGTCGTATCAAGATCGTCCTGCAGGATCCTGATAGCCGTGTGCGGATCCATGAACCTGAGTCTGAAGCCGAGCCGTTTTTCCGACGGAGAAAGCGACGGCTTGAATCTCTCCTGCGTCGCGTAGGCGATGAAAGCGGCCGTTCTCTGACAGTAACGCTTCCTGTTCTTATGCTCGGTCACCTCGCCGATCTTGCATACGACGTTGCTTCCGCGGCCGGTCTCCTCCCTCAGCTCGCGTATAAGGGCTTCCGCCTCGGTCTCGCCTTTTTCGATACCTCCGCCCGGAAGCTTGTAACAGTTGATGCGACTCATATACATGAGAGCGACTCTACCGTTTTCGTCAATGAACACCGCTTTCGACGCGTATCTGTTGACGCTCGGCAGATACTCCGTTTCGCAGTCATAGAAATCAGAATCGGTTATGATCTTATTAAGCATACTGACCTCCGGGGTTTGAAATGAAAATATCAGAACTTCTTTTGCTGTCCGTATCTCTTGCGATGGACGCATTCTCCGTCTCGCTCTGCAAGGGGATGAAAACAAAGGGCAGCGTGCTGGGCAGCGCCGCCGTGATCGCCGCTTTTTTCGGTATCGCACAGGCGGTAATGCCGCTCGCCGGATGGCTTCTGAGCCACCGGCTGATAAAATACATAGAAAAATTCGACCACTATGTCGCCTTCGGAATTCTTGCCGTGATCGGGATAAAAATGATCGCGGACGCGCTGAAGGGCGGCGACGACAACATATCGGACAAACAGGACCTGCGTGAGCTTACGCTGCTCGCGATAGCGACGAGCCTTGACGCGCTCGCGGTCGGAGTGACGCTTGCGATAGATCCTCAGACAAACATATTCGTATCGGCGGCGGTGATCGGTGCCGTCACGTTCCTGCTGTGTTTTGCCGGCGTTCCGACGGGCCGCTTCTTCGGAGACAAACTCGGAAAGCCCGCCGCGGTCGCAGGAGGCTGCGTGCTGATACTGACAGGATTGAAGATCATGCTTGAAGGGATAGGTGTTTTATGAAATACACACACGTTTTATGGGATTTCAACGGGACGCTGTTAGATGACGTTGAGCCGTGCATAAACAGCATAAACGAGCTTCTTGAGCGCCACGGACTTGAAAAACTCACAAGCCTCGCGCAGTATCAGAGTGTGTTCGGCTTTCCGATAATCGACTATTACAAAAGGATCGGTTTTGATTTCGATAAAACAAGCTACGACGAGCTCGCGGTCGAATGGGTGAAGCTGTATAATGAATACAACCGCCCGCTGAAGCTGTGTCCGAACGCGGAAAAGGCGCTTGTGTATCTGAAAGAGCGCGGACTACATCAGCTTATACTTACGGCGTCGTCCGTCGATATGGTGAAAGCGCAGCTTTCCGAGCTCGGGATAGGCGGATACTTTGATGAGATAGTAGGTGTGGACAACATACACGCCTACGGAAAAGCCGGAATAGCGGCGGAATGGATAAAACGCGAAAGGCCGGGCAGGGCTGTTCTTATCGGTGACAGTGACCACGATTCGGAGGTCGCGGCGTCAGTCGGTATCGACTGCCTGCTCGTATCATGCGGACACATGAACGCGGAAAAGCTTGCGCATCTGCGGACGGTGTTCAGAGATCCGCTTGACGCCGTTAAAAGCATATCGGAGTGAGATCATTTATCCCACTCCTTTTTGTTTTTCACGTTTTCATATAAAGACAGATACGACTCATATCTCGATTCCGGTATATCGCCGTCTGAGACCGCGTTTCTGATCGCGCATCCGTCTTCCTTGGTATGTGAGCATTTCGTATATCTGCATTTTCCGAGATACACGGAAAACTCCGGGAACATAAAAGGAAGTTCGTCTTTGCCGCACAGATCGAACTTCTCAAAATCGAGAAGGCTGAATCCGGGCGTATCGGCGATATAAGAACCGTTTTCTGCTGCGTACAGCGTGACCGCGCGCGTGGTGTTTTTGCCGCGTTCGGTCTTGCGGCTTATATCTCCGACCTCGCAGTCAAACCGCATATCGGGATAAAGCGCGTTCAGAAGCGTCGATTTACCTACGCCGGACGCGCCGCAGAAAGCACAGATCACGTTTTTCTCCGACCTTATGTACCGTCTCAGCGTGTCAACGCCTTCACATGTTTCCGCCGATACGGCAAAGCTGTCATATCCGCATTTTTCATACACGCGGGAGATCCCGTCCGCCGTTTCCCTGTCAAGTTCGGATTTCGTTATTACGATGACGGGCTTGATCCCGTTCTTCTCGCAGATAACTGTGATCTTATCGATGAATCCAGGGACGGGGTCGGGCGTCCTGCACGACTGCAGAACGAAAAGGATATCGAGATTCGCCAAAGCCGGTCGGATCAGGCTGTTGCGTCTTTCACGTATCCCCGTTATGAAATATCCGTTACCGTCATGGCGGAGCTCGGCGGTATCGCCGGGAAGCGGCTTCAGCTTTTCATGTCTGAAGGTCCCCTTCGCGGCGATATTCGATATCCTTTCTCCGCCGTCCGTGTCTACGGTGTAACGTCCGCCGATGCACGAGATTATCCTCGCGGTAACGGTTTTGCCGTCATCCATTACCGTCGGCCGGCTCCGGTCCGATCTCCTCCGGCTCGGTTTCGGTTTCGGTCTCCTGGGGCTCTGTTTCCTCTCCGGGTTCCGTCTCCTCTCCGGGCTCCGTCTCCGCGCCGGGGTCGGTCTCGGTCTCCGTTTCGGGCTCCGTCTCCGGCGGCTCTGTCTCAGGCGGTCCGAGTGAGATCGATATGTTGACTTCGGTATTTACGGGCGCTTCGGTGAACGCGGTCACGCTCTGGAACACGACCGTTCCCTCCGGCATATCCGATTCGACATACTGAACGTTTCCGAGAACGAATCCGCTTTCAAGCAGCCGCTGACGCGCGGCGACGGCGGAGATCCCGCATACGTTCGGCACCTGCTCACGCGCGACATTCGCTCCGCGCGAAACATATACCGTTATTTTCTGTCCGGCTTCCACCTCGCTTCCCGCGGGCGGATCGGTGCGTATGACGTATTCGCCGGGGACGTTCTGATCCTCGACCCTTACGGCGTCAAGCTCATAAACGCCCATGTATTCGGCGCGTACGTTTGAATAGCTGCGATATGAAAGGTCAGGCAAGATCGACGTGGTCGCGCCGGTATAAACGTAAAGCACGAGCTCAAGGTCTGACGTTATCTTCTTTTCCTCGCCCGCCTCCGGCATCTGCTTGACTATTTCGTTTATGCGCGTTCCGTTTGCGCCGGGTTTCAGAGTTACCCTGAAGCCGAGCTGCTTCAGCTCGTCCCTCAGTTCCTCGCTGTAAACGGTGCCGACGTAATTCTTGATCTTGACATCGTTTTTCTCCGAAGGGTTGTACTGATCCGAAAGGCTCTTCCAGGCGATGAACACAAGCACAGTCACCACTATGAGAAGGGCAGAAAGAACCGCGAGGATTATCGGCAAAACGAGTCCGCCGCGTTCGCGCTCGGTCTTTTCTTTCTTCGGCTTCTTCTCTTTTTCTTTCTTCGTCTTCTTTTTCTGACCGGATCTGAGGGCTTCGGCTTCAGCCGCGGTCCTGAATTTGATGCCGGGATTCTTCTTCAAAGCCTGTATGTGCGCAAGCATCTGCTTTGCGGACTGATACCTCATATCCGGAGATTTTTCCATCGCCCGCATGATGATCTGATCAAGTCCCTGCGGCATATCCGGCTTCAGCTCGCGCGGATGCTTCGGTGTGTCGTTCACATGTTTGTAAGCGACGGCGACCGGAGTGTCTCCCGTGAAAGGAAGCTCGCCGCACGAAAGCTCATACATCAGCACACCGACGGAATAAAGATCAGAGCGCTCGTCGATCGGTTCCTCGTTCGTCGCCTGCTCGGGAGATATATAGTTTACCGTCCCGATCGCTTTATCGGTGACCGTGAACGTATCGGTGTCCGGCAGCTTCGCTATACCGAAGTCGGCGACCTTGATGAGCCCGTTTTTCAGAAGCATTATGTTCTGGGGCTTTATATCGCGGTGGATGACGCCCTTGCTGTGCGCGTGTTCGAGCGCGTGAAGGATCTGCTCCGTAATGTTCAGCGTCTCGCGCCATGAAAGGGATCCGCCCTTGTGCTTGAGGAACGCCTTGAGCGTTATCCCTTCTATATATTCCATTACGATGTATTTCGTGTTGCCCTTGACGGAAACGTCGTATATGTTGACGATGTTCTCGTGCGAAAGCATGGCAACGGCTTTTGATTCGTTGATGAAGCGTCTGAGCGCTTCGGAGTCACCCGCTATATCGTTTTTGAGCATTTTGATGGCGACGGTGCGGTTCATAAGGATGTCTTCGGCCTTGAAGACTATCGCCATACCGCCGACGCCGATCACTTTTTCTATTCTATAGCGTTTGTCAAAGACTCTGCCAATATATTTATCGAATGCGTCCATTATTTACCTCTCAACTCAGTCGATCTCAACAAGTATAACGGTTATGTTATCGGGTCCGCCGGCTTCGTTCGCGGCGTCCACAAGGGTCTTTACCTTGTCCTCCGCACCGTGCGAATCGTCGCTTATCACCTCGGAAATGTATTCCTCGGTCAGCGCGTTGGTAAGTCCGTCGGAGCACAGGAGAAGTTTTTCCGGGACCTCACCGATCCTGTAAGTATCGGGTTCCACCGTTTCCTCCGTACCGAGACACTTGGTGATTATGTTCTTCTGCGGGTGGTTGACCGCTTCTTCTTTTGTTATCCGCCCGATATCGATGAGATACTGGACGTACGAGTTGTCCTTACTTATCTGCCGGAGCGCTCCCATGCTCTCGCCGTACAGACGGCTGTCTCCGATATTAAGCGCGATCACCTCGTCCGGGAGTATGAACGCCGCTATCACCGTCGTACCCATGCCCTCAAGCTCAGGCGCGGCGCCCTGCCTGAATATCTCGGCGTTGGCTTTTTCCGCGGCGCGGCAAAGCAGCTTTTCGGCATAAGACCTTGTTATCGGCTCGCCGTCGTGCATGGCGTTCAATACATCGCCGGTTATACAGCCGTCGAACGCGTGCAGCGCGGCGGAGCTTGCCTCTTCTCCTCCGTTGGCGCCTCCCATACCGTCAAACACGGCGCAAAGAGCATAGCCGCCCCCGAAATCCCTGATCAGGAACCTGTCCTGATTTACGGAGCGACGCATTCCGGTATCGCTTTTTCCGAATAGCCTCATAATCCAAACAGTGCGGCTCGCCGCACAGTCCTTTCTGGTGAATAAATTCTTCCCGGTTCAGACCGTAAATTACATTATAATACAACAAAAAATATACAGTATGAATTTTTATTAAATTTTTGTGCGTGTCAGTTTTGCTCAAGTTTTTTCGCTCTGAGCTGTCCGCAGGAGGCGTTTATGTCAGCGCCGAGCCTGCGTCTGACGGTCGCGTTGACGCCGCGTTTTTCAAGCTCCGCGACGAATTTTTCCGTCGCCTGCCTGTCTCCGCGCTTGAAATCGCGTTCTTTGATCGGATTTACCGGTATCAGGTTAACGTGGACGGGCATGCCGGGAAGCTCAGACTTGAGCAGCCTCGCAAGTGTCGCCGCGTCCTCCTGAGAATTGTTCTTGCCGTCGATCAGGGCGTATTCGAAGCTGATGCGCCTTCCGGTCTTCTCAAAATATCCGCGGCACGCGGCAAGGAGCTCTTTTATGGGATAACGGCGGTTGACCGGCATCACGGCGTCTCTCTGATCGTCTGTCGGCGCGTGGAGGGAAACGGAAAGCGTGACGGGGAGCCCCTCATCTGCGAAGCGTTTTATCCCTTCGGTCAGTCCGCATGTGGAAAGTGAGATATGACGGCACGAGAGATTCATCCCGTTCTCACTGTTCAGCAGTCTGATGAAACGCACCACGTTGTCATAATTGTCGAACGGCTCTCCCATCCCCATAATGACGATGTGCGACACCTTTTTTCCCGTATCGTTCTGCGCCGTATAGACCTGCGAAAGCATCTCGGACGCGGCAAGGCTCCTTTTCAGCCCGTTCAGAGTCGACGCGCAGAAACGGCAGCCCATACGGCAGCCGACCTGGCTTGAAACGCAGACGGTGTTGCCGTATTCGTGTGTCATGAACACGGATTCTATGAATTCTCCGTCATGGCAGCGGAAAAGATACTTGACCGTTCCGTCCTCCGAAACGTGCTTTTCCTCGATCTCAACGGAAGGGATGAGCGCGTTTTCAGCGAGCTTCTCGCGCATTTTTTTCGGAATATTGCTCATACCGTCAAGCCCCGTGCCGGAGTGGAGCCACTTGAATAGCTGCGCCGATCTGTATTTCTGCTCTCCTATCGAGAGAACGTATTCGCACAGCTCGTTTTCATACATCGATAAAATATCAGGTTTCATTCGTTACCTTCGATCTGACTGTCTTTTTTCATAACGGCGACGTAAAACCCGTCGGTGCCGTCTCTGTGAGGAAGCAGCGTCGTGCTCCCGACAAGCGTGAAATCACCGTTCTGCGCAAGGAAATCGGAAACGTTTTCCCCGTTCTCTCGGGAAACGACCGTGCACGTCGAATAAACGAGCGTGCCGCCAGCCTTCACGTATCGCGCCGACGCCCTGAGTATCGCCCTCTGTGTGGCGATAAGCCTTTCGTCGTCGCCGTATTCCTTATATCTCATATCCGGCTTCTTCGCGAGGACCCCGAGCCCGGAGCACGGGACGTCGCATAAGACCCTGTCGCATTTGTTGATAAGCGCGGGATCTGTCTCTCTGCCGTCACGACAGCTGACGCGGATGATGTCCGTGCCGCAAAGCCGGGCAGTTTTTTCTATCAGCTTAAGCTTGCTTTCGTGTATGTCGGAGGCGTAGATGACGCCTTTGTTTTCCATCATTATAGCCGCTGAGACCGTCTTTCCGCCCGGCGCCGCGCAGACGTCCGCCACGACCTCTCCGGGACGCGGCGCAAGCAAGGCGACGGCGATCTGGCTCGCCTCGTCTTCAATATAAGCGAGCCCGTTCACGATCCCGAGGAGCGTCGTTGTGTCAACGTGTTCGCAAAGTCTCACGCCGAACGGACTTTTCTCGGTCGGTACGGCTGTGATGCCATTGTCCGCGAGAAGAGAGATGAGCTCTTCCCTTCCGCATCTGAGCGTGTTGACCCTCAGCGTGATATACTGCGGTCTGAACAGCGCCGAAAGAAGCTTCTCCGTCTCATCTTTTCCGAATTCCGCTATGAACGCGCGGCATATATCCGGCGATACGGAATATTTGACGGAACAATACGCGGCGGCGTCTCCGTCGTCGTGTATCTCCGGCATACCGTCGCGGCAGACGCGGCGGAGCACGGCGTTCACGAACGAGGCGGCGGACTTTCTGACATACTTTTTCGCAAGCTCGGCGCCCTCGTTCACGGCGGAATAGTCGGGTACCCGGTCAAGATACAGGATCTGATATACGGACACCCTGAGTATGTTCTTCATTTCAAGGCTCAGTTCCTCCGGCCTTTTGTCGGAGTACACGGCGATCACGTGGTCGAGCGTCAGTCTTCTTTCGGTTACGCCATAGAAAAGCTTTGTATAAAGCGCCCTCTCCGCTCCCTCGAGCCTGAATTTTTTTATGGCCGAGTCAGCCTCGAGCGAACCGAATTTTCCTTCGCGCTCGAGCCGGCATAGCGACAGCACCGCAAGCTCACGCGCGGAATAACCTTTTTTTGTTTCCATTTGTTGCGCCATCACTGCAGGCTCAGTATATCTCCCTCATTTATCTGTCTGCCGCGGATATAGTCCGCGCACGACATCTTCTGCTTACCTTCCGGTATCAGTTCTTTTATGTTGAGCGCGCCTTCACCGCACGCGACCGTAAGCACGCCGTTTTTCGCGTCGGCTCTGATGACGGTACCGGGAACGCCTTCGCCCTCGGTCACCTCTGCCTTTGCGATCCTGAGATTTCTCTTTCCTTTTCCGGAATTCTGTACGCAGCCGCATACGAGCAGCGGGTAAACGCCGCGGATCATATCGTGCAGCTCCTTCGCGGGGCGGCTGAAATCGAGCGCAAGCTCTGTTTTTTCTATCTTCTGGCTCATCGTGGCGAGCGCAGGATCCTGCTTTTCATACACGGCAGTGCCGTCGAATATCGACGGAAGAGTATCGACAAGAAGCTTTGATCCGACCTGACCCATAATTTCAAACAGTCCGCCGCAATCCATATCCTCCGGTATCGGTATTCCGGTTTTCGCAATCATGTCGCCCGTGTCACAGCCCTCGTCCATCCGCATGATCGTCACGCCGGTCAAGGTCTCGCCGTTTATGATGCTGCGCTGCACGGGCGCGGCACCTCGGTATGACGGCAGAAGCGAGCCGTGTACGTTTATACAGCCGTACGCGGGTATATCAAGCAGCCTCTTCGGGAATATCTTGCCGTAAGCGGCGACGACTATCATATCCGGCGCCATGGCTTCAATTTCATCAAGCACCGCGTCGTCACGCAGTGTGCGGGGCTGATATACGGGTATGCCGTGTTCAAGCGCGTATTCCTTTACGGGCGGCATCTGTACCTTGTTTCCCCTGCCCTTCGGCTTGTCGGTCTGTGTGAAAACCGCTGTCACGTCATACTCCGACGTAATCAAAGCGTCGAGTATACTGACCGCGAATTCCGGCGTACCGAAGAATATTATTCTCCCGTTCTTCATTTTTCCTCCATTGTCAATCAAATGCGGCGAACCATCCGCCGAAATCCGGGGCGGACAGCACAAGCACGAACACAATGACGAAGACCGACAGCGAGATCGCGAAAGGCAGGAGCGGATCTTTCATTTTGTTCCGTTCGTTGAAATCCTTATACCATATCTCCCTTTGCTCTTCAGTCATCGTCTTGACCTTAAGGTCGTATCTGCCCTCTTCGTTGAACGACGCGCGGATCCTTCCGGCTTTTTCTTCACGCCGCAGAGTCTTATCTTTTCCGGATACGGTCCTGAAATGACCGATCAGCAAAAGCACGGAAAGCGGAACAAATATTGCGACAGCGGCAAAAAGATTGAAAAGGAAAGACATTGCAAGGATCAGAACATGGCAGAAGCAGAATATGAGTTCATACATGCTGCGCAGCAAAGCCTTTTTGCGTATCGTTACGAGTATGACTATCAGGATCGATACGAGCGCTGTCAGAGAAAAAGCGTAAAAGCATCCGAGGATCAGACCGACCTTCGGCATCATTCGGCGTTTATTTCGTCAGGTGAGAGCATCCTCACGCATTTATCGTAGAATATCACCCCGTCGAGATGATCTATCTCGTGACATAAAGCACGGGCAAGGAGCCCTTCCCCCTCGACCGTGAAGGTATTGTTATCGCGGTCGATCGCTCTGACTTTGACCCATTCCGGACGTTTCGTTATCCCCCACACGCCGGGGACCGAAAGGCACCCTTCGGCTTCTTCCTGTTCGCCTCGCATTTCTATTATTTCGGGGTTGATCAGTTCGATCTTGTCTCCGGGCTCGCATTCGACTATACAGATGCGGCGAAGCACGCCGACCTGCGGCGCGGCAAGACCGACGCCGTTCGCTTTATGGAGCGTCGCCGCCATATCGTCAAGCAGCCTTATCGTTCTCGGAGTTACTCTCGGTACGGGTCTGCAGACCTTGCGCAGTATCTCGTCTCCGTCCTTTACTATATTAAGTATTGCCATAGATCCTCCTACATCTGATTCGGATTGATATCGGCGGAAATACTGACTTTCCGCGGATATTTTTTCATAAAACCTTTTAATACATCGGACACGAGAGCGCGTTCGCGCTTTCCCATCCGCAATTTACATAACAGCTGCATACGGCACACGGAGCTGACGCGGAATATCTGCATCTCGCACGGTCCATATATAAGCATTTTCACGTCGCTGTAAGCTCCCGCTATCCTGCCCTCTATCGCGCGTTTCAGCTCGTCCGCGGAACGGCGCACAAGCGTTTCGTCGTCGGACTGAAGAGAAAACAGCAGAATATCGCAAAACGGCGGGAACAGAAGCGATCTTCTCATCTTTATCTCGCCTTCAAAGAAGCCGTCATAATCCTGCGCTTTTGCGAGAGCTATGATCTCGTGATCGGGATTGAACGTCTGGATCAGCGCCGTTCCCGGCTTGTCTCCGCGTCCCGCGCGTCCTATGACCTGCGTAAGAAGCGAGAAAGCGCGTTCCTGAGCGTGATAATCGTCAAGATAAAGCGAATTGTCCGCCATAACGACTCCGACAAGCGTCACGTCGCTGAAATCGTGGCCTTTTGTCACCATCTGTGTTCCGAGCAGGATATCCGCCTTGTGTGCGCGGAAATCCGAAAGGATCCTGTCGTACGCGTTTTTCGTCGACGTCGTATCCGCGTCCATGCGGAGCACCCTTGCGCCCGGAACGGCGCGTTCGAGCTGCTCGTCTATCTTCTGGGTCCCGTAACCGATCCTGCCTATGTGCGGCGATCCGCATTTCGGGCAAACGTCGGGTTCATTTATCCTGTAACCGCAGTAATGGCACATCAGAAAGCCTTTTTCCGCGTTTTTCTGCTTGTGATACGTAAGCGACACGTCGCAGTTCGGACACATGATGACCTCGCCGCACATCTTACAGCTGACGTAATTGCTGTATCCGCGGCGGTTGAGGAATAATATGCTCTGCTCGTTGTCCGAAAGTCTTTTGTTCAGCATGGAGCAAAGCTCCGTTCCGATCGGATCGGTGATACCGTCCGCGTAATCGCGGCGCAGATCAGCCGTCAGGACCTCGGGAAGCTTCGCCTTGCCGTAGCGTGAGTTGAGCCTTATCAGCTCATACTTTCCGGTCCGCGCCTTGTAAAAGCTTTCGACAGACGGCGTGGCGGACGACAGGAGCATGAGGGCGTTGTTTTTTGCGCACCTGAACCGTGCGACGTCACGCGCGTGATATCTCGGCGACGATTCCGATTTATACGTCGTCTCCTGCTCCTCGTCTATAACGAAAAGCCCGAGATCCGGGACGGGCGCGAAAGACGCGGATCTCGTCCCTATCACCATATCTATCTCGCCGTTCCTGATCTTTCTCCAGGCGTCAAGACGTTCTCCCTCGGAAAGCGACGAATGAAGCACCGTGATCCTGTCTCCGTAATAGGAGCTGAAAACGAGCAGTGACTGCGGCGTCAGCGCTATTTCCGGCACGAGCATAATGACCTGTCTGCCGGATCTTATCACCGCGTCACAGACAGATCGGATCACGTGCGTCTTGCCCGATCCCGTGATCCCGTAAAGCAGCGCCGCCTCGGGCTTTCCGGATCCGGCGAGTGAGATCAGCCTGTCTGACGCCTCTTGCTGCTCATCGGTCAGACTGACCTCGACAGCGTCTCCGTTTATTTCAAACGGCCGTCTGTATCTCTGCACCCGCTCGAGCGTTACGGCGCCTTTATCACACAGCGCCTTGAGCTGCGCCGCGTTCACGCCGGTCTTCTCCGTGAGCTCCGATCTCTCGGTCTTTCCGTTTTTCTTCAGATATTCGAGCGTGCGCCGCATCGTTTCGCTTTTTGTCGCGACATCGGCTTTGAACTCATAATAAAACTGATAAGAGTTGTTCGCGGATTCGCGCAAAACCGTCCTTCTCGTCAGATATCCGTTCCTGCATAGGTAATTAAGCGCGTCGCAGACCGGCGCTCCGTATTCCTTCACAAGCCTTTTGCGCGTATTCATGGCGCCTGAAGAGACCGCGATATATACCGCGGTCACCTTTATGTTCAGATCGGGGATCGGTTTTCCGGTCGTCTCATATATCTCGTCCGTCGTTCCCAGGATCGATACCGGGAACACCGCTCTCACCGCGTCGCCGAAAGAGCAGAACGTATGATCTGCGATATAATAAGCGAGCTCAAGCATTTCACCGGTAAGCGAGTACTCCCGGCTGTATACATGCTCTATGCTTTTGTATGCTATCTCCGGCTCCGCCTCTTCCGTGATATCGGTTATCACACCGAGCGCGACACGGTTGCCCGCGCCGAAAGGCACGTTGACAAAAGCACCCGTGAAGGCGCTGTCATCCGCGAGATAGCTGTAGCAGCTTTCACAGTCGTACGGCAGTGAAAGCAGCCTGACGGAGGCGATCCTCATTATTTGGGTCTTGTCTCCTCAACGATCCCGTATTCCCCGTCGTAAAGCATTTTTATGGCGTTCTTTACGGCTTTTTCGTCACGCAGATCGGCGTCGATCATCGACGCGAGGGGCTTATCCGTCTCCTTCGCCGTGATCTTTCTCTCCGCCTCTTCTCTCTGCTTAACATATTCGTCCGTGACGATGTGAGCGCATTTGGAAGTGGCTATAACGAGCTCGTAGCGGTTGTATTTGTTGTCCTTTGTAAGCTCTTCGATCGAAGGTTTTATCATTTCTCTGTCTCCTTATATTTTAAAAAACTCCTCCGGGAAATCCGGCGTGTTCTTCGTTCTGTACGTTTGCGCCTCGGCGATCACCTCAAGCTGTCTGACGCATTCATCTATCCTGCCGCTCTCATTGAGCAGAAAATAGTCGTATTTCGGGTAAAGCAGGACCTCGTCGCGTGCGCGGCTCAGTCTCTTCTGTATCTTGTCCTCGGACTCGGTACCTCGTCCTCTCAAGCGTGCCTCGAGCTCACTGTACGACGGCGGCAGAAGCATAACGAGAACGGCGTCCCTGTCCTTTTCCCTTACCTGCATCGCGCCGTCGACCTCAATTTCGAGGATCACGTTGACGCCGGATTCGATATACGGCAATAGCTGTGAGACGGGTGTGCCGTAGTATTCTCCCGCGTAGTACGCGTGCTCGTAGTAGGCGCCGTTTTTGATGCCCTCCTCGAATTTCTCACGCGTGACAAAGCCGTAATCCACACCGTCGCGTTCACCCGCGCGCGGCTTTCTGGTCGTATCAGATATCGAGTAATGGAAATTCAAGCCCTTGCTCATCAGCCTTTCGCGCACGGTGCTTTTGCCGGATCCGGCGGGTCCTGAAAGCACGAACACGGTCCCTTTTTTCATTTTTCCGCCTCCGTTCCGTCAAGCTTTTCCGAAAGCGATTCCGCGGTGAGTGCGGAAAGGATTATATGATCGCTGTCCGTCACTATGACCGCTTTTGTTTTTTTGCCGCACGTCACGTCAATAAGCCTTCCGTTATCCTTGGCGTCGCTGATCATTCGCTTTACGGGCGCCGACTCGGGCGAACAAACTGCGATTATCCTGTCGCCCGAAACCATGCTGCCGTATCCGATACCGATAAATCTCATTTGATCCTCACTCGATGTTCTGTATTTGTTCTCTTATTTTCTCAAGCTCGCATTTGATCGCGACGACGTCAGCCGTTATAGCGGCGTTCTGCGCTTTGGAGCCGGTCGTATTCGCCTCGCGGTTCATCTCCTGACACCAGAAGTCAAGATTCCTGCCGGCGGGCCCATCCCCGTCAAGCGTATCGTAAAACGCTTTTATATGCGAACGCAGACGCACGGTCTCCTCATCCGTCGCGACTCTGTCGGCAAAGATCGCGCATTCGGTCACAACACGGCTCTCGTCGACTGCGGCTCCGGTCTCGGCTATCGCCTCTTTGATCTTTTTCATAAGTCTGGCCTGATATTCGGCGACGGCGTCTCCCGCACGCGCTTCTATATCATCAACGATCGACGACACCGTCTCAAGCTTCGTTCTGACGTCGGCGACGAGCCTTTCGCCCTCGGCTTTCCTCGCACCGTCGAATCTTTCCGCCGCGGTTGAAAGCACGGTCCTGATACGCTCCCAATCGGCCTCAAGATCGTCCTCCGGCTTTGTCACCGTGAACACATCCCTGTTTTCCGCGACTTTCATCACGGATATATCATCCGGAAGAGCATACATGTCGCGCAGCTTTTTCAGCGCGTCGATATACTGAGCGGCGTAACCTTCGTCAAGCTCGAGCTTCGCGCCGTCGTTTGCCGGCGCTTCCACGGAAACGAAAACGTCGATCTTTCCCCTGTTTATCCCAAGCGACAGAAGAAGCGGCTTGATCCTCTCCTCCGCAAAGGTATAGGCGCGTGGGAGCTTGACGGAAACATCAAGCGTTCTGTTGTTCACAGACTTTATTTCTACGGTTATATCGTAGTTATCGATCCTTTCACGGGCTCTGCCGTAACCTGTCATACTTTTGAGCATATGCATTACGTTCCTGTTTTCCATAATAATACAGATTATATTATAACTCAAAGAATCCGGTTTGTCAACTTTTTTCTTTGATTGATCCAAAAGTGTTTACTTTGCCTTAATAAACTCGGAAAAACAAAATGCATTTTTTTGAAAAAAGGGCTTGACAAATATGATATGTTGTGATATAATGCCAAAGCAGTCCGCAAGAAACTGTGGCTATGGCGGAATAGCTCAGTTGGCTAGAGCAACCGGTTCATACCCGGTAGGTCGTGGGTTCAAGTCCAACTTCCGCTACCAACGGCCCGTTGGTCAAGGGGCTAAGACACCGCCCTTTCACGGCGGTAACAGGAGTTCGAATCTCCTACGGGTCACCAAAAATCCTGTGCGCAAGCGCAGGATTTTTCCTTATTCACTATTCACTATTCACTATTCACTTTTCACTTTCGCTTTCTCCCGCACGGGATTTTCGGAAGGTAAGAGGTAACGAATAGTGAAAAAAAGTCCTTTTGCAAAAAGACAAAAGGGCTTTTTCATTTTCCCGGTGAGGGCTGTATCATCTGTTTTTTCCTGCCATATAGGCGTCGATCCCTTGTTTCAGTCTCTGCAGACCGTCAAGAAGCGTCTGTCTCGGGCAGGCGATATTGATGCGAAGGAAGCCATCCCCGCCTTTTCCGTACACGGCGCCGGCGGTGATATACAACCCCGTTGCTTTCCTGATAAAAGCGGCGACTTCCCTGCTCGGTCCGATCGCGGATATGTCGATCCAGCATAAATACGTCGCCTCTCCGCGGACAACACTGACGCCCGGGATATTCTCTTCAACGTACCTGTAAAGGATCTTTTTGTTTTCGGCGATATATCCTCTCAGCTGATCGAGCCATTCTCCGCCCTTCGTGAACGCCGCGATCGCTCCGACGGTCGCAAAAGCGTTGGGCTCCGCCACCTCGTCCGTGTTGATCCCGCGGCAGACCTTGTGTCTCAGCACGGGATCCGCGACGTATATCGCCGCTGTCTGAAGTCCGGCGAGGTTGAACGTCTTCGTCGGCGCCATACACATGATCGCGTTGCTTCTGCAATCGTCGTCGACGGAGCAGAACGGAACGTATCCGGTCCCCGGATCGGTCAGATCGCAATGGATCTCGTCCGATATGACGGTTACGTGGTGCTTTTTGCAGAGCGCGCCGATCCTGCGAAGCGTTTCCCTGTCCCAGATCTTGCCGACGGGGTTGTGCGGATTGCAGAGTATCATCAGAGTCGTCTGCGGATCGGACAGCTTTTTCTCAAGATCGTCAAAATCTATCGAATACGCGCCGTTTTCATAAACGAGCGGACATTCGAGCACGCGGCAGCCGTTGTTCACCGTACTGTTGTAAAAGATGTTGTATACGGGAGTAAGCAGAAGGACGTTTTCGTTCGGCGTCGTGAGCTTTCTGACTATGCTCGATATAGCGGCGACGACGCCGGTGCAGAACATGAGCCCTTCGCGCTCCATCGTAAAGCCGTGCCTTTCGCGCCACCAGTTTATATATGCGTCATACCATTCGTCTTTTATTTCGGTATAACCGAACACGCCGTGGTCGACGCGCTCCCGAAGCGCTTCGATCACCTCCGGTGCTGTCCTGAAATCCATATCGGCGACCCACATCGGAAGCTCGCCTTCGCCGACGGACCATTTCGAGCAGTCCGTTTTTCTTCTGTCGACGACGGTATCGAAATCGTATCTCATTTTATCCACTCCGGTTTGTCCGATCTTTTATCGACGCTGTCGCAGACGATGACCGTCTTCGACGGGTCTACGCGGTCGCGCTCTATTATCAGCTCGCCTATATGCTCCGCCTCTATTCTTCCGCTCCTCGGGTTGAAGACGCTGTCCGCGACGCCGGTTATTTTCGCGTCGACGTCGGAATATTCAAACGCGAGCGTTGTGTTTATGAGCTTGCAGTCGATCATTTTGAGGTTGTCGACGTAGCACATCCCCTGCAGACTTTCGATCGTGCAGTTTATAAGCGTAAGGTCCTTCGCGTTCCAGCCGAGATATTCGCCCGAGATGAAGGAATCCTTCACCGTCACGTTCCTGCTGTTCCAGAAGGCGTCCTTCGTGAGCAGGCGGGAATTCGTTATAACGACGTTTTCCGTGCCGTCAAACGAATAGTTCCCGTCGAGCGTGAGCCCGTCGATCTCCATGTTCCTGCTGTTCATGCAGAAATAAGGGTCCTTCGCCGCCGTCACGTTTTTCAGTCTGACACCGTCGCAGTGCCAGAGAGTCTCTTCCGCGTTGTGGAAGGTCACGTCGGTAAGCGACAAGTTTTTGCAGCGTCTGAAATTCTTCGGCGCCTCGATCACCGCGTTTCTGATATCGAGATCCTTTGAGTACCAGACTCCCGCGCGCGCCATCTCGAACCACGTGCAGCGCTCGGCTTTGACGCCCTCGCAGTACCAGAGCGGATATTTCCAGCGGAACAGACAGCAGGAAAGCTCAACGTTTTTGCATTCTTTCAACGGGGATTCGCCGTCGTCGAAAACGCTGTCCTCAACGCGCACGCCGGTCTTGCCGTAAAGCGCTCTTTCACCTTTGAATCTGCCTTGTTTATAAATATTCATAGTAGACTGCCTTTTTGCATTATTTCACTCGATTATAACAAATATTTCGAACATATTCAAGACGTATATGTAAATAAAAAGCGCACGCCGTTTTGACGTGCGGTGTATACGAGCTTTGACGTCGGGACGGATCGCTTTTTTTACAAGAACAACTGAATCATCATGAAATCTTCTCGCATAAAATGGCATTCTTTGTTATGATCGGATGCGAGAAATTCTTTGATGGGATCACCAAAGCTTAACCAGCTGTCAGAGTAATGATTAAGGAGCTTTTCTATATCGCTATTCATATCAGAAATCGTTATTAAAACAATATAAACATCTTCTATCTTCCAATATTTTTCGGATTCAACAACTCTAAAATATTTCTCATCTATGATTTCAGATAATGAACCTCGCGTTTTGCGTACAGCATCCGGCTCCGATATACCGGAAACGAAAAATTTCATTTTCATATTTTCACCGATTATTATTTGTTAACATTTCTAATACGTTTTTTTCTTCATTATATCGCAGAATTGTGAAAAAGTCAATCCGTCAAAAGTGATGTTTGCGGTGAGGCGGGCTCGGATGAAATCGTTCGCTTCGCTCACGATGAAATCAAATCCGTCCTCTGTATCCCGCACGTCAGTGCGGATTTCATCGCGCAGCGATTTCATCCACGAAGTGGATTTATCCCGTCCGAAGGACGGATTTAGTTGAAAAAACCTCGCTTACGCGAGGTTTTTTCTGGCTGCGGCACTAGGATTCGAACCTAGGTAATGACGGAGTCAGAGTCCGTTGCCTTACCGCTTGGCGATGCCGCAATGTTCGATTGCGTGCGCTATTATAGCAAAAAAAAGCGGTTTTGTCAAGGGGTTTTCCGAAAAAAAATAATTTTGTTTAAGGCGTCCGTTTTACCGTACGAGCATCCCCGTACAAGGTGGTCGTCAGCCCGATTTTTTTGCTCTCAGCCGTTGACAAATCGTACGCTTTGTGGTACTCTTATATCAGAAATAATGATACGGAGGCATATCATGAAAACGATCAAAGACAAGTATCTCGTTGTCGGCGCCGACTTTGCCGGCTTTCCGCTCAAGGAAGTCGTCGTCGAGCATCTTACCAAAAAGGGCTGGAAGATAACAGACCTGGGCGTTACCAAGGACAGCGACCCGAACGATACCGAAAATATGTTCCATCGCGTCGGTCTTCGCGTCGGAGCGCAGATATCGGAGGGCAATTTCGAGCGCGCTCTTCTCTTCTGCGGCACCGGAATGGGCATCCATATAGCGGCGAGCAAATGCCCGCACGTCCACGCGGGCGTCGTTGAAAGCCTTCCCGCGGCGACAAGAGCGATAACCGGCAACGGCGTCAACGTCCTTGCGATGGGCGCGTTCTACGTGGCTCCGCAGATGGCGTGTGACATAGCCGACTCTTATCTTTCCAACTCCCTCGGCTCCGGCTGGGAATGGTGGCACAACTTCTACGAATTCCACAAGCTTGCGATAGACGAGCTTGAAGCATTCAACTACGAGGAATACAAAAAGAACGGCTTCAAAATGAAACATCTCGGCGACTACGAGCTTACGCTCGACTTTGACAAAAAGGACGAGGCGTCAGGAAAATAAACATGAACAGTCAGCGCGGTCATCTGCAGATGGCCGCGCTTTTTCTATGATCGTATCGCCGTGGACGCGAAGCTATTCAGCGCCTTTCATGATCCGTGTTCCGAGCCATATGAATACGGCCATCGTAACGAAAAGGACGACGAGCGCTGCATGCATGTTCCACAGTCCGGCAAGGGCGCTCAGCGCGGGAGACAGCGCGACGAGCGCGATCACCTTAGCAAGTCTTACCGTATACTTTTTCGGGTCCTTCGGTTTGACCGACTGCCGCGCCCTGACCGGCAGAATGTTGTAGTCACCGGTCAGCGCCATAATTCCGGCGTAGACCAGGATCGCCCCGGCGAAGATCCCCATCAGTATCGAATATCCGTATTCCATGATCCGCCTTTCATTACGTGCGCCGCGCTCATTTCACGCCGAACAGATACGTCACGTCATTATATGTGACGTTGTAACTGCCGGAGAACGGCTTCATTGTGATGACGAGTCCTTCCTCGTCCTCAAAAACCGTCTTCCTGTCTTCATTTATTTTGATACCGGATATACTGCCGACTACCTCACCGACGTAGGATACCGATCCGCCGCCGTTGAGGATGAACAGGACGCCTCCGCCGTTGGGATTCGGCTTGATCTCCACATTGAAGGAAAGGCTCAGCGTAACGTCATAGCAGGATTGCGGCATGACCGACGGCAGCATCCCTCCCGAGACCATTTCGCGGATCTCCGCCTCCTTGCCGTAATCGTGAGAATAGGTCGCGTTTACGGTGAACGTGCCGGTCCCGGTCTTCGTGATCGGGTCAAAGTCGCCGTCGACTGTGATCCCGTTAGTTTTTTGCCGGCGGAAGCGGCGGATCCTTGGGCTTTTCGATAACGCTCTCCGCGGCGGGAACGCCCGCGAAGAAGAAGTCATAGAACCATCCGAAGAAATCCCCGCTCATCGCCTGCAGGGTCCTTGTAAGATTGAGCCTGATGCCGTAGTGGAAGGCGTCAAACAGATCGATATTGAAGCAATAGTAAACGTATCCGCCCTCGATCACGAATTTCGATCCGTCGTACACCTCGCGCAGCTTGTCAAAGCCCGCTCCGGCAAGACCGCTTATATATTTTTCCACAACGTCGGCGACCTTTGTCTCAAAGACCTTGTCGTTCGCGTAGCCCGCAAGCTTGCGCAGCTCCCCTTCAAGTCCGAGCGAATCGTTGAGTTTTTTCTGGAGCGTGTCGAAATTCGACTCCTTGAAGTATTTGGCGATGAACGGCCCGATCTTCTCCTGGAATTTTTTGCTTTCCTTGAGCCACTTGCCGATAAGATCGCCGGCTTTAGACTTCAGCGCCGCCGCCGTCATATCCTTGAAAGCTTCACACAGCGCACCCCAGATATCCGATTCGTTCTTTTCCCTGAGCTTGAGCAGATAGTTCTTGACGGCGCAGTAGCAGAAGTAACCTCCGAGAGTAGCCGCCGCCTTTCGCCAGTCCTTCAGATCTATGCTGTTGGAGACGAGATTGTCGCCCGCCGCCGCGAGGTTTTTGGAGAACTCGAATTTGTCCACGTCTATTTCTTCGCCGAAATTACGCGCGGCGATCACCTCGCCGATCGCGCCTGTGATGAAGTCCTTGGCGGGAGAGATCAGTGCGTCGGCGACGGGACCGGCGTACGCGTTGACAAGGAATGAGAACGCGCAGTCTCCGGCGAATTTCGTCCACTCCAGCACGTTGACGATGACGTTATACATCGTCGCTTCGGTCTGATCCCTCTTCTGCTGCGTCGTCCAGTATGCCATGTACTCGCGCAGGATCCACTTGCCGACGAGACGCATCTCCTCGACCGAAGCGCGCGGTTCCGTCGCGCATTTCTTCAGCTGTGCGATCCAGTGATCCATGTTTTCCGGCAGTGAGTACTGAAGGATGCGGCGCTGAAGCTCCTTATATTCCTTCTCCCAGTCTCCCATCGGATCCGGATCCTTGCCGCGAAGTCTGAGCGGTATCTCAACTTCATAAGTCTTGCCGTCGTATTCGCAGGACGCCGGCAAAACGACCATCATGAACGTGCCGTCACCCGGCTCTGCGAGGTCGGCGTTCGGCTCAAACGTATAGGTGAATTTATCGTTCCAGTCGCCCCACGATCCTTTGTACTCGTACTTTTCGGCAAGACACTGCTCCTTGTCGGCACGCATACCGAGACCGCCCGAGCCCTTGAGCTTCTCGAATTTGTATTTCGCCTCGTCCGGGTCGATGATCGCTTTGTCCTCGCCCTTGACGGCAAGCGTGAACTGCATCTCGGAGACCTGCCATTTTCTGTCAAGGTCGCCGACGTGATCCTTTTCGTACGCCTGAACGCGGACGTATTTTACGTTGTTCTTCTTTCCCTCGTCGCGGGACGATACTGTGATGCCCTCCGGATACAGCTTCACCGTTACGTAACCCCTGACGGGCTCCTTCTCGCCTTCGACGTTAACGTGGATCTCGAAGCTTTCGTCCTTCGGCTTTGCGAAGATATCGTGTTCCGGATCGGGTTTTGTGTTGTTCTTCACGGTCATTTTATAGAGCGCGGACTGATCTGTCAGCTCGAACTTAACATCAAACTCGCCTGTATTGACCGCTGTTATATCCGAAAGTTTTGGTGCGACCGGCGCGTCGACGATCATAAAGCGCTCGGTATAGGTAAATCCGTCGCCCGGGATCGCGTCGATTCCGCAGCTTTCGTGATACATGGTACCGTCACGCTCGTCGACGAATTTCAGTGACGGACCGTCCACTACGCGGAATACGATCGTGTTGGTAAAGACGCCGCCCTCGCCGTTGAAGGTAAATGTGATGTTCGCCGTATCGTTCAGATTGCTTTCCGGCACGCTGACCGTCGCTTCAAGGTAGCGCCCCGCGAATGCCGCGCCGTGTACGGTCATTCCGTCGGCGGAGACGCCGATATTTCCGGTCAGATCACCGCGGTCGTGCTCTTCCCCGGTCAAAAGGTCTGCCTCCGCCATACGTGCCCGGATTACGACGGGCTTGTCGCCTCCGCGCCGTATCGCGTCGCCGAAGTCCTTTTGCACGTACATCTTATAGGATTTCTGATTTTTCTTTTTGTCGTCCGAATTGCCGCCGACGGACGCCGCCGCCGCGCCGGCTATCGCCGCTCCGGTCGCCGCGACGCCGATCGCGATCGCGGCCGGAACGCCCGGAACGCCTTCTACGATGGTGCCGGGAACAAATACGCCCCCATCCTCGCCGGGGTTCGTTTCGGCGTGCTTGGTCACGCCTGCAAGCTCAAAACCGCCATACGTGACGGGTTCGTCCGCTTTGACCTCCGGCATCATACTGTACAGAACCGGCGCCATGGCAACAGTCGCCTGCCATTTCGCCTGCAGATCGTTGTACAGATCGACCGCTTCCTTTTTCGGGCTTACCAGGCCGATCTTGTAGCCGACCAGCCTGTTGATCAGCAGATGATTTACGGTATATACGTCCGAAATCCCGGGGATACGGGTATAGTAGTAGTATTCGTAGGTTTCCTGGATCGATTCGTACTTCAATTCCTCGATCAGCGTAGAACCGCCTTCGTGGTACTTGAATCTTTTATAGGTTTCCTTGGGTGAATCGTCCCAGTAGCTGTGGTAGGCGACAAGGATATTGTCTCCGCCGTCCACGCGCTCCACGGTTATGGCGCTTCTCTCATCTGTATTGGATTCTTTTCCCTTATTCCATTTTTCGTACTGTTTCTGCGCCGCATCCTCCATTGTGGGGGTGTTGCCGTATTTCAAATGATAGAGGGTGATATGCGGCTGATTCGCCACCACGTAGCCGTAAATATACGCTTCCGTTTCCCCCGGCTGAAGACCCTTGTTCTCCCTGCTGAAATCCTCGTAGTAGTATTGATACTGATATTCGTTGATATGGTCGTCGTACATATTGTCCTTGACATCATTGCGCCCGGCCGAGAAGTCCGCAACGTAATATCTGTACTGGCGGCCCGGCGTATACAGACTCGTATACACGGAGGGGATCTTGTAGAGCAGGTGGACCTTTTGTTCAAACAGGCGGTATCCCGCTTTTTCCTTGGCGTCGCGGGAGTTGAACAGATAGTAAAGCAAAAGCTTTTCGCCCGTATCCGTTACCTTGTCCGGGTACGCGTCGTCCCAGTAGAAGTCCAGTTCAAAGTTGTTGCGTGTTTCCGCCCTGACTTCGTATCTCGGATCGTTTATAAATTTATCGTAATTGAATATCTCTGCCGCAAAAGAGACGAATGCGAAGTTCGAGGCGATCAGACACGCGGCGAATATGCCGCACAATAATCTCAGTAATCTTTTTTTCATTGTACCTTCGCCCCCTTTCCGAGTTTAACAACGCCGGCGGCCTGTAAGATCATCATCACGATACCGCCGGCAAAAAGTACCGAGCCTGTGATGACGAGAATGAGATTTACGCCCGACAGTCCGATCAGAGCCGAAGCGGCGAAGCCGACGGACAAGCCGCGGATGAGCCCGCTTACGTTCGGGTGCGACGGACTTTTGCTTTTCGTGAACGATCCGAGAAGCCGCCGCATAAATCCGTTATTCAGCACCGCTCTCGCCGCGAGAAACGACGCCGCGACGCCGCCCGTGAATGAGATGCGAGTCGCACCGCCGGAGATGAACAGGTACAGAAGCATCGCCGCGCCGATGCCGCAGATATACGGCCACAGCGTGCCGAGCGACACGCCGAACGCGCCCTTGACCGTATCCTTGAACGAGCGTTTTTCACCGCCCTTGCGTGTGAACAGTCCTATCAGCGAAACGAGCGCGCCCGCAAAGATACCTTTGCCGATTATGCCGCCGATCGCGCCGAAAAAGCCTCCGCTCATACCGCCGTTCGCAAACGTCAGAAACGACAGTATCCGCGTAGGTACCGGGTTTATCCCGCAAGCCTGCAGTATGTTCAGAACGAGCCACACCGCCGCGATAACGAATGCCGGGATGAGTCTCTTCGGATCCTTGAACGATGAGCCGATCGACGTGAAGAGCGATTTGAGACCGGCTCCGATCACTTTGGCGGGACCCGGGATCACGCCTGATATCGCCCCCGCCGGACCGCCTCCGTATGAGCCGAGCGCCGCCTCTCCGGCAGCGGCTGAAGCGGCAAAACCGAAAGTCCGCCGCACGCTTTGTTCAGGCGGCTGTATACGTTGTTCATCTGCTTTTTTCGGCGGTATATCGCTTTGGACGCCGCTGACGGGATTTCCGCATTTATCGCAGAACCTCGCGTTATCCGGAAGCTTATTTCCGCATTTCGGACAAAACATTCTGTCACCTCCCTTGTATTTTCATCATTATACTATACCGTGACACGTCATCACAAGTGTTGACCGCGATTTGACAATGACAATATATTTGTCAACCTGTTGATTTTATACGTTCAACATGGTATAATGGACACATGCCCGGAGGTATTATTATGTTTTGCGATAAATTATACATGTTGTTCACACTTCTGAATGTCAGACCCGCGGAATTCGCACGCGCCGCACGCTGTGACAAGTCATATGTAAGCCGTCTGACGAGCGGCAAAAGAGTGCCGAAGCGCGGAGGCTCCGGAGCCGCAAGGCTCATAAACGGGATATACCTTTGCGCCGACGAAAAAGGATCGGTCGACGGGTTGTGCGGACTCATACAATGTGACGGAAAAAGCTCGCCCGATATGATCAAAGAACGGCTTTCGGCATGGCTTTTTGATGATAATGAGCCACAAATGAAAAGCACGACGTCAAAGGAAAAAGCCCCCCACCGTGCCTCGGGAGACAGGCTCAGCGCCGTTATGGAGCTGACCGGGCTTTCGAACATCAGAATGGGCAGATCTCTCAATATCGATCCGTCTTATATAAGCCGTTTCCGGAGCGGGTTCAGGTCTCCGAGATCGAATCCCAAGCTGATGAACGATATCTGCTCCCTTCTGCTCAGCCGCATAGAGGATCAGGGAAAGACGGCTGAGCTCGCCGATCTCATCGGGAGCCCGGCGGACGACGTTTCGGATCACGATAAAGCCGCGGAGCTGCTTTTCATCTGGCTTTACGGAAATGACGACAAAGACAGTTCTCCGTTCGTCGAGGGACTTCTCGATCAGATAGGCGCGTTTTCGGCAGACGTAAAAAAACCGCCCCTTTCATTTGAAGAGGCGGTCGATGAAAGCATACTCTCCGACAGTTCGCCGGTCTACTACGGTAAAGACGGCCTTTGCCGCGCCGTTCTGAGATTTCTCGGGAACGTGATCAAAAGAGGTCATAAGGAGCTGTTTTTATATTCGGATCAGAATATGAGCTGGATGGTGAGCGATCCGGTATTCCACGCGAGATGGTCCGCGCTTATGATAATGTGCGTATCCCGGGGCGTACGGATAAACATAATCCACAACATCAAAAGAGATCTTTCCGAGATGGCGGACGCCATCAGAAGCTGGATGCCGTTGTATCCGTCTGGTATGATCAGCTCTTACTACTGCAGGGACAGGGTCGGGGAACGGTTTTCCGCGACCGTGTTCCTCTGTCCCGGGTACGCGTGTATATCCGGCTTCAACGTATCCGGAGCCGAAGATGAAAGAGGTATCTACAGGTTCGACACCGACGGCACGCTGCTTGAGGCGTACGGTGCGTCATACAGAGACCTTCTTGAAAGGTCCGGAAAGCTTGCCAGGGTGTGCGCGACCGAGCAGACAGGCGCTTCCGGCAACGGAGACGCCCGTTCGCTCTATATGTTCAACAACACGCTTTCGCTTGCCTCGATGCCGGAAAAAACGCTCGTATCCGCGCTTGACCGCGTCGGAGCGGACGACGTCACAAGACGCCGTATGCTCGGCGTAAGGAGCAGGCAGGAGGAACTCCTGACGCGACATATCAAAGACGGTTTCCTTTACGAATTCGCCCCGCTCCCGGACGAGTCGGCGTTATTCAACGGAGAGGTATACATGGATCTGCCGGGGCTCGGCGTTCCGTATACCCCGGATGAATTCTCCATTCACCTGCGCAATATCACGGAGCTTTCCGAAGGGTACGCAAACTATCGTTTTACCGTGATACCCGAGGATCCGTTCGAGGACGTCAAGGTGATCATCTCCGAACAGGCTGTCGCCGTCACACGGCTGAAGGCTCCGTATCTGACGATAATGTTCGAGCATCCGGAGCTTTGCCGCGCGTTCGTCGCTTATGCCGAACGCATTCGCGAGCAGCACAAGCAGGACAGATTCACGACCGGCAAGATGATCGAACGGTATCTTTGATATCAGAGAGTACCGAGCCTCAGTCTGACGGTGCCGTCCTTTTCTATTTCGGCATACAGACGCCTGACATATCTGTCATAAAACGCGTTCTTTTCCGATTCCGGCATTTCCACGCGCGAATTCGATACGGAGGTCTCAAACATCTCCCTTGCATTGAGATCCATGTGCTCGGATATGTATTTATACATTTCCTTGAGTATCACCTTCGTTTTCAGCGTTTGCGTATCTCCGGAGTAAAAATCGTCCGTATAGCAGTAGAAAATGCCGGAGGCGGCGAGAGCGTTCTTCATATCGACACTGCATTTTTCATGCTCGATCATGACAAGGAACCTCGCCGAAGGGATCGATTTGATCAGCGCCCAGTAGTCCGAATCGCTTGAGACTATGATGAACGAGTCGACTCCGTTCTGATAAAATTCCTGACATGTGCGCGAGGTAAGCGTTATATCGGCAAGGGACTTGTTATCCTTCAGCCTTTCAAGCATGATGTGCTCGACCGGCACCTTCAGATTTTCATCGAGTATGTGCCACGCGATATTCGCGTGAACGTCGTCTATAAGTATCACGTTTCTTATTTTTCCGAGATACTCCATATCAAGATTCTGGAACACGGAATACATTGCGTACGGGTCGGCGTTTTCACAGTCGACCATTACGATGAGCTTGCCCGAATCCTCAATAAAATCATAGACCGAATCCTTAATCGTATCGTTCACGTCCGCTGTTTTGCTCTTGTCTTCAAAATAATCGTTGTTCGATTCATAGAGATTGGACACGAACACGCGGTCGTTGTAAAATAAATAATCGTCGGATACGGGTTTATAATTGAGATATACCCTGTACGGGAGGCGTTCCATAACGTTATAATACGACGCGGCGCCCTCCGCCGTGCCCTGCTCCGTCAGCCCGTTCGGCATTATAAAAAGATTTTTTACATAGTTCCAGTTTATCCACATCGGATATAAAGATGAACAATTGTTTATCCTGTCGGCTATCAGACGGTTGATCTCAATAAGATGATGCGCGAGCTTTGTGCTCGTGTTTTTTTCAAACACAACACCGTCCTCAGACAGTTCCCTCAAAGATTTCTCCGGTATACAGTCGGTAAGTGATGATATTCGTCTGTTTTCATATCTTATGTAGTTGTTGATCCTTTTGAACCCGCGTTCTATCGCGGTCCTGATGATACAAAGATTTCTGATTATTCTCGCGTTTTTGTCCTTATCGAGCTTTACATAGATGTCAAGTCTCAGTCTTTTTTCATCTTCATAAAAAAATCTTTCCGGAACGCCGCACAGATAAGCCGTTTTCGATACTATATCGAATGTCGCGTCCGTTTCATAAATAACATTTTTTTCGTCTTTTTTGTCAAATACGTCAGTCAGTTCCTCTTCCTCGAGGATCATTTCATTATCCATTTTTTCCTCCTTTTTTTGTTTGATGCGCCTCCCGCGCCGCGGCGCGGGAGGCGCTTTTGTATCAGACTTTCTTATAAAAATATATTACAGAGCTTCGCGGCTCGAGCGACACGGGATATCCGTCCGAGAGCGTCTTTCCGCTTACGGTCGTCTCCGCTCCCGAGACGGCGTCGGTCAGTATATAATCGCACACAGAATCGAGATGCTTCAGTCTCAGTTCAAATGTACCTTCGGCTTTAGTGTTAAAGATCACCTGCGCAAAACCCTCTCCTGACAGATCAAACTGATGCGCGTACACGTCGTGTTCGTTTTTTCTGCACTCGGTAAGCGGGTAATAATCCCCGTCGAGCATGAACGCGGCGGCTTTTTTATGTATCGCGTTCATTTTTATCGCAAGCTCAAACTGTTCGTCGCTGTCCGTCGCGTTCAGCATATTCGTCATAGCGGGGACCATGGCGTTCATATACGCGAACTCGTCAAGCGGACGGTTCGACAGCGGATCGTAAGTGCCGTTTTCATTGTCCCACGACATATTGTGAGCGCGGAAATAAGGGATCCACTCGAACATGAGCCTGTGCTGTTTCTGCTTTACCGGATGCACACCGTACAGGACGTCGGTATAATGGAGCGGAACGGCGCGGCGCATCGTCTCAAGGTCGTTCCTTCTGCCGCCTGACGCGCACGAATCTATGAATATATCCGGATTGCGGCGCAAAAGCTCGTCCCAGTAGGCGTAGTAACCCTGTATACACTTGTTTTCGACCATGCCCTGACGATCCTCCGTCTCGGCGCGGCGCCAGTTGGCTATCGGCGAAAAATTGAAATCCTGTCTGTATACCTTTATATGACAGCGTTTTATCATTGAATCGACGTGATCGGTAAGCCACGCCAGCGCCGCCGGATCCCCGAGATTGAGCATATTGTATATCGTCGCCTCGCCGTCGTTCGGTCTGAGAAGCCATTCGGGATGGTTTTCGGCAAGCCACGATCCGTCCGCTACTCTCTCAGGCTCGAACCAAAGGAGGAATTTTATCCCGTTTTCATCACATTTCTCGCCCACGGGTCCGAGTCCGTTCGGCCAGTTTTCCGGGTTTTCATACCACGTTCCAGTGGTCGGCCAGTAGTTGTCGCAGGGGTACCAGCCGGCGTCGATCCACCATATATCCGGCTTTAATCCGCGTTTTATGTACGTGTCTATGCTGCGGAGCTGCAACTCCTCGGTCGCACGGCACGCCTCGGGACCTTCGCCGAACTGATGCAGCACAAGATACGGCTCCATCGGTTTTCCGCCGGGCTGCGGCATGATATGAGCGCGGTAAAAGCTCCTCCAGAGGTTCACACCTCTTTCCTCATCGCCTTCGTAGGTCATGACGGTCATTCTCGGACTTATCACGGTCTCGCCGGGATAAAGCACCGTATCGAGCACGTTCTGACGCGCGACGAGCCTTACCCTGCCGTTTTCGCGGCTCAGCTCGGCGCGCCACTGGCCCGAATACCCGACAGCAATATTCACGCCGTAATCAGGATACTGAACGCGGAAATACGGGAACGCGCCGTTGCAGCTTGTGCCGTCCGGCGGACACAGCACGACTTTTTCCGAAAGATCGGATCTGAACCTCTCATAGCCGTCCGGCGTGCAGTTGTCTCCGTTGCTGTATATCAGTACGCCGTCATTTCCCGGGAAAAGCATATCCGCGGGCACGAACCCGGACAGCCGCTCCGTGACGGTATCCGAAACGTTCGTTATTTCCGCGCGCCATTCAGTCACCGGAAAATCACCGTAATTCGTGACGGACACCCTGACTCTTACCTGTCCCGCGGTGAACTCATACCCGTCGCTTTTATACTCCGCGTTTTCCGGGATGCCGGTATACACCGTATCTCCGAGCCTGAATGACAACGGTATGTCACATAATAGCTGCTGCAAAAGCATCCTGTCTTTGATTGTCTGTTTCATTTATACCTCCGTCAGCCTCATGGGCACAAAAAATTCGGGTCTGTGGAAATCGGGCTTTTCCGTTTCAACGGGCGCATACGAACCGTAGTGCGGGAATTCACACCCGTCACCGCATTTATAGAAATTGCCGTAAATAACGTCTCCCGGAGCGTAGTCGCACGATCCGTATACCTTTTTTATCATATCGAGCGTTATATGCGCCGTCACGGTCCATCTGTCGGTGTACTTTTCCGCCGTGACCGAGGGAAATCTGCCGCATATCCCGTTAAGCGGCGTCCTCTCGTATCTGTCCCTTCCGTACGCGGAAAGCACGGCGCCGTTTGCGTTCATCTCACAGTTTATGTAACCGCCCGGCTTGTACGCGGCGAAGAATTCAAGGCAGCTGTCCTTATAGACAGGATCCATATCATTTTCGTATACCGCCTTCGGGTGCTTTTCATACGCCGTGAGCTTTGCATAAAATCCGTCTCCCGGGACGAATATGAGCCGCGCGTTCGCCTTCGGTCTGTACGTACCGCCCCAGACGTATTCGTCAATGCACGCAACGCCGGAACGGCGGAAATCTTCGGGAGAATCCGCGATGATGATATTATATTCCTTCATAGCGTCACCTCATTCAAAGCTGATCCTGCCGGACAGCATCGGCGATAAGACCGCGATATACGTGTTTCCGGACGATATTTCAAGCGGAGTCTCGCCGTCCGTCTCGAACAGCTTTATCGGCGTGTTGCCGTCCGTCCTCTGCCAGTTAACCATAATATAGCTTCCGCCGTAAATATAGTAACCGCTTCCGCGTCCGCTGTTTGTGATCTTCATTTCACCCGTGCTCATGTTCACGGTGCTGTGATCGGCTATCAGGATCAGGATATTGGTGAAGGAAAGCTGTTTTCCGGTATCGGCGTCGATATGATTCTCACCGTACTGCTTTCTTGAATACTTGTTTGTCAGTGTCGAATACGAATACTCGACCGTCATATTCGTTGAAAAAGGTATCGTGAGGTGCGTACAGTAGCTTCCGTTGCCCATGTCGCGATTCTGAAGATAATCGACCGTCGTATATGGCAGGACACGCTTGTCCGTAGTAAGGCTGACGCCGAACGATCTGGCCCTTGAGCGCAGACCGTTTGAATCTGTGACTATACTGTTTTCCGACCCCCTCGTCGACTTCAGGGTATTGTCACGGTAGAAGCCGGGGCTCATATCCCCGACAATCGCGTCAAGCGCCGTGATGCCGCGCGACACCTGAGTTTTATTGCCCTCCGCGGTCGTTCCCGCCTGTACGAAGACGGCGTTGTGGTTCGCGGCAAAATCATAGAAATACGTCCTCGAGTCTATGACGGGTCCGACCTTATCGACCTGAGAGATGTCGGAATACACGGCGAGAAATCTGGTAAGACCGCCCTCGACCGCCGCCTCATAAAGTACCGCGGCTTTCGACAGGCCGAGCTGAGGCGACGCGAGCCTGTCGTTTTTGATGACGACGGCTACCGGCCGTGACGTGCTTATATCGGACTTGCAGGGTTCTCCCGTTATCGGATCGGTGAATTCCGCGCGGGCTATCTGCTGAGTCTCCTCATCAGACGTCGCCTCCTGTTCGGTAACCGTCCCGGTCTGAGACGGTCTCAGATATCTGTTCACGTATTCGCATGAAGACAGGCAAGACGCCGTCAACAGCAGCGCACAGACCGCAAGGATCGTTTTTTTCATTTTGACTTCCTTTCGTATTCATGTAAAATCCGTCCGTACCAGCTTCGGACATTCCGGTGTCGAATAGATAAAACTGTAAATATGGTTCACGTTTTCAGGGACGTGATATTTTACTGGAGCCGGTCCCGCTTTTCCGCGCACCCCGACGATAACGAGCTTCACCTTCATCTTCGTCCGGTCGATGCTTTTTATATAGACCGCGACCTCGTCGCCCGGCTCGACGTCGGAGCGGTATTCGGACAGGCCCGACAGGTTGGGCGCAAGCTCTATGAAAACGCCGTAAGGCTCCACGCCGCGCACTATACCTATGACCGTCTGACCCGGTGAAAACGCAGCCGCGTTCTCCTCCCATGTTCCGAGCAGCTCCCGCAGCGAGAGGAACAGCCTGAGCGGATCGTGCTCCGTACGGTACACGACACAGCGGAGATCCTCCCCCGCGCGCAGTCTGTCAGACGCGTGCGATATACGCGATACGGATATACGGTCAACCGGCAAAAGCGCCGATATCCCGCAGCCGACGTCGGCAAAAGCACCGAACCGCTCGGTATGTGTTACTCTGCAGTCTATCACGTCGCCGCGGCGAAGGTATGAAAGATAACCGTCCGCGCACCGCTTCTGCGCCTGCGCGCGTGACAGCACCGCGGTTTTCACGCCGCCCTCGCCCGTAAGCTCCTTTACAACGAAGCAAACGGGTTTGCCGACGCGGGAGATGACGGCGATGTCCTTTACCGGGCCTCCGTCCGTGTATACGGTCTCCTCTCCCGGTATCACTCCGTCATACGCGCCGAGATCCACGTGCAGGTCGAGATCCCTGCCGCACGATACTGCGACGCCCTCGACTATCCTTTCACTCTGCCGCGCGAGCCTCAGCCCCGCTTCGCTGCCCGTCAGTTCCGTATTTTCCGCAGTACCGAAAAGACTGCCCTCCGGCACAAAACCGTTTGTCATATGATCGCCCTCCGCAAATAAACTGTTATATGATATTATGCGACGGATGAAAATATGACAGGGCGCCTTCTGCCGCTTCACGCGGATATTATACACTATTTTTTTCGTTTTGTACAGTGTCACATAAAAAATTTTTTGTAAAGGTCTTTATTTTTTACACTTTTTGTGTTATAATGCCACAGAAGAACAACAGGGGGACTATTTTTTGATATATCATACTTCATCAGTATCGGAAACGGAAGACCTGGGCGCGTCGCTCGCGCAGACGCTCCGGCCCGGCAGCTTCATAGCTCTTTACGGAGATCTCGGCGTCGGGAAAACGGCGTTCGTCAGAGGAGCCGCAAAAGTGCTTTGCCCGGGCGAAAACGTCTGCAGTCCTTCATATTCGATCATCAACCGCTACGACGGCGCGATCCCGGTATATCATATCGACCTTTACAGGATAACCGACGAGGAGGATCTCTACAGCACGGGATATTTCGACATCCCGTTCGGATCATCCGTTGTCTTCTGCGAATGGTGCGAAAGATGCCCCGGAGCCGTGCCGGACGGCGCCTTACATGTGGCAATAACGCGTGACGGAGACGGAAGGAGGATAGAGACCGATGATACTTGCGATCGACACGTCGTCTAAATCGGCGTCGTGCGCTCTGCTCGACGGTGACGACGTGATAGCCGAAAGCTTCTGCAACGCCGGCGTGACTCACAGCGCCACGCTGATGCCGATGGTAGAAGGGCTGTTTACGGCGACAGGCAGAAAAACAGATGAAATAGACATGTTCGCCGCGACTTCCGGTCCGGGATCTTTTACCGGAGTCCGGATCGGAGCGTCGATCCTTCTGGGGCTTGCGTTCGGCAAAGGACTTCCGTGCGTGGGGGTCTCTGCTCTCGAGGTGACGGCGCTGCCTTTTGAGTCGTTCCGGGACGTCATCATTTGTCCCGTGATGGACGCGCGGCGCGGGCAGTTTTACAACGCCCTTTTCAGAAACGGCGAAAGACTGACCGACGACAGGGCGATATCGGGCGAGGATCTGTACGCCGGGCTTTCGGCCGGGAACAGTCCGGTCCTTCTCTGCGGTGACGGTCACGCGCTTGCCGCGCCATTCATGAAGGATCTCGTTCTCGTCGACGCGCCGCGCGACCTCATATATCCGAGAGCGTCAAACGTCGGGCGGCTGGCGAGGCGGATCCGCGAAGCGTCACCATCCGGGACGTTCACGGATCTTGAATTCAAACCGGTTTATTTAAGACCCTCTCAGGCCGAGAGAGTCATGAGTGATAAAAAGCAATAACAAAAGGAGCAAACATATCATGGAAAAGAAAATACTTGCGATAGGCTGCGATCACGGCGGATACGAGCTGAAGGAATTCATCAAAGACATGCTTGACGCGGAAAACGTCGAATACAAGGATTTCGGCTGTGACGGCGAGCCCGTCAATTACCCCGATTACGCTGACAAGGTATGCCGTGCGATACAGAGCGGCGAATGCTACAGAGGCATCCTCGTATGCGGTACCGGCATAGGAATGAGCATGGCGGCGAACAAGCACGCCGGGATCCGCGCGGCTTGCTGCTCGGACGAATATTCCGCCAAAATGACTCGTCAGCACAACGACGCGAACGTTCTCTGCCTCGGCGGCAGAGTCATCGGCTTCGGTCTCGCGGCCGATATGGTCCATATATTCCTCAACACCGAATTCGAAGGCGGCAGGCATCTGACGAGAGTCAATATGCTCAACGCTCTTGATAATAATAAATAAGGAGAAAAGTCATGTACACAAAAAGACCGCCTCTCGGTTGGAACTCCTGGAACACGTTCGGTAACGACATAAGTGAGGAGCTGCTCATGCAGACCGCCGACGCCATCGTCGACAAAGGGCTCAAGGACGCGGGATATGAATACGTGGTCATCGACGACTGCTGGTCACTGCGCGAGCGCGACGAAAACGGCGACATCGTGACCGATCCCGAAAAGTTCCCGCACGGTATGAAATACCTCGCCGATTACATCCACTCAAAGGGACTCAAGTTCGGTATGTATTCCTGCGCCGGCGTCAAGACCTGCGCCGGGTACCCCTCAAGCTATCACAACGAATTCAGGGACGCGAAGCTTTTCGCGTCGTTCGGCGTAGACTTCCTCAAGTATGACTTCTGCAACGTTCCGCAGGGCAGCAACGGCCCGCTTCTTTATCATACGATGGGGCTCGCCCTCAAGGAATCCGGAAGAGATATACTCTTCTCCGCCTGCAACTGGGGCTCCGATCACGTTGAGACGTGGATCCGCTCGTGCGGAGCCGGTATGTACCGTTCCACGGGCGATATAAACGACAACTTCTCGTCCGTGCGCGACATCGCGCTTTCGCAGGTCGACAAGCTTGCGTATTCCGGCATCGGCTGCTATAACGATATCGATATGCTCATAGTCGGTATGTACAACCGCGGAAACGTGAAGAACGGCGGCTGCACGGACGTCGACTACAAAACGCACTTTGCCGTATGGAGCTTCTTCGGTTCTCCTCTCATGATCGGCTGCGACGTCAGATGCATAAACGAAGTCTCGCTCAATCTGCTGAAGAACAAGGATCTTCTCCGCATCAATCAGGATGAGGAGTGCAGGACCGCGTTCGTCTGCGGCGACAACGGGAACAAGGGTCTGACCTTCTTCCGTCACCTTTCGGACAATGAATACGCGCTCATGTTCGTCAACTTTGCCGACGAGGAAGCCGAACTCAGCCTCGATCTTACGAATATCGGTCTTTGGGACGGCTGCGGTCACGGGCTTGAGGGAAGAGATGTTTTCACGGGCGAAAGCATCAAGATCGAACGCACACGCACCGAGAAGCTTGCCGCACATGACAGTCGGGTGTTCATTTGCAGGACGGTAAGTTTATAAGATGCGCGAAGTGCGGCTCGGCGCTGACTGACGACGAGATCGCGCTTTACAAAAAAATGGTGAACAGAGGCTCGACCGAATTCACCTGCATCAGATGTCTTGCCGGTCACTTTTCCGTCACGACGGACAGTCTGTACGAAAAGATCGCTCAGTTCCGCTCGGAGGGATGCACGCTGTTCCCTCCGCGGTCCGGGCCGCGTTACCTCGGTGTAGACTACGGAGACGTGAGGACCGGTATCGCCGTATCCGACGAGACGAATTTCCTCGCCTGCCGCGTCGGCTGCATCCGCGAGGAATGGGCGCCGAAGCTTGCGGAAAGGATCAAGGAATACGTCATCTCATACGGGATAACCGATATAGTTCTCGGCGATCCGGTGAACATGAACGGCACTCACGGTCCCAGATCTGAAAAGGCGCACGGCTTTGCCGGTCTGCTGAAAACGGTCTGCGGCACGAACGTGATACTGTACGACGAGAGGCTGACTACGGTATCCGCTCATATGTATCTGTCCGAAAACAACGTCCGCGGGAAGAAACGCAAGGACGAGGTGGACAAGCTGGCTGCCGAGATAATCCTTCAGGCATATCTCGATTCAAAATAAAATACGCCCGCGGGGCACCTCAATGGTCCCGCGGGACTTTTTTATGTATTATGACGTTCAGTGCCTGCGCTTTTTCCGCAGTACGATTACCGCGGCGACGGCGGCTGCCGCTATGACGGCGGCGGGGATGATGAACGCGAGCGGGGATACTTTCTTCCCCTCATCGGTCCCGTCGGGCTTGACTGCCCCGGTCTGATCGTCCGCGGTCGCCGCGGGTTCCGTGACCGTATCCGTCGCGCTTTCCGTCACGTTCGTCCTGTCGGCCCAAGCGGCGGAGGTATCCTGCTTTCCGTCGGCAACAAGCTTTTTGTTGAGCTCGGAAAGGACGGCGAGCTTTTCGCCGGACACTCCCTGATCGGTGTAATCCTGGAACTGCCAGAGAGACGCGATCTGTATGCCGGAGGCGCCGATAGCGTCCGTCACTTCTCTGAATTTCTCTATAACGTCGGGCGCGGATTCCATCTCGAGCATATCGCCGAACTCTCCGAAATAGCAGGCTTTTCCGAGCTTTTTCGCCGTATCGTAATAGGCGCGGAAATAATCCTCGCAGGAAAGCGTCTTACCGAACAAATTGAATTCCATCACATATTTTTTGCTTCCGTCGGCGGTCGCGTTCTGAAGATGGAAGCTGAGCGTGTCCGTCGGGTCGGGCGTGAACAGCTTGTTCATCTTTTCGAACTGACTGAGCGTGCTTCCGTCCCATCTCAGATCCCAGACGTGATCGGCGTTCTTTTTCTGTCCGGCTTTGTAAAGCGCGTACGCAAACGGTCTCATTTCACCGTTGCCCGTCGATATCATCCTGTATCCGTCGTACTCCCTTATCGTCTTCGCGATCTCGGTGTAAAATACCGAAAGCTCCTCCGACGTGAAATAGTCGAACCCGTTGACTTTATCGAGCGGCATGCCGGGGATCCCGTCCGGCCACAGGAACATTTTCAGCTCTCTGTCGCAAAGATCGGCGTCAAGATTGTATTCATTTCCTATCTCCCAGCCCCATATCGCGGGATGATCGGCGAAGCGCGACACAACATCTCTCGTGTACTTTTTCGCGTATTCGATCACTTCACTGCCTTCAACGCCCATATCCGAGCGTTTCGCGCCGAGATGGGCGGGGATAACGGCGTCCCACCACATCAGCGACCCGATGACGCCTATGTGGTTTTTTTCACATTCGTCAAGGACCTTTTTCATATATGAGAATACTTTTTCGGGATCCTTGTCGTACAGCTCGTAATACGTCGGATAAAACGCGCAAAGGGCTATGCGTATGAAAGGTATATCATATGACGCAAGTCCGGCAAGTCCCGCCTTGAACTCGTCCTCGAACTGTGACGCGTCGGCGTATCTCGCAAAGCATCCGAAATAATTGACGCCGAAGCCGTAAAACGGCTTTCCGTCGAGCGTTACCGTGCCGTCGTCCTCGACGTGAAGTCCGTATTTCATTTCATTCATCCGCGTATCCTCTCCTCTCACGGGGAAACACATGGCGGCAAGCGCCGCCGTTACACATATGATCGCTATTATTCTTTTCATTTTCTCTCCTGTCTTACGGTATCAAAAGTTTATATCCCGGGCTGATGCATTTAACCGTATTTTCCCTCATGCTGCCGGCAAACTCACCGTCCTTTGTGAAGGGCGTATCCTCGTCGAACTCTATGGTAACGCTTGAAGACTGCGTGAGTATGACGTTGTCGCTGTCGTAATTCATATCTATGCACGCTCTGATCGTATCCGAAAAATCCTCGGGATTGTCGATGTTCTTGATGAGAAGGACCTCGAATTTGCCGTCCGAGAAATTGACTATCTCACGCGGGAGCGTCAGTACGCCGCCGACGTTGAGCGCGTTCGTCACCGAACCGAAGATGAAATCGTCGACGTATACCGCGTCGTCCGTCGTCACCTTTGCGTGATACGGTCTGATCTCGAACGCGCTCTGTATGCTGTCGAAGATATACGCCGCGCGTCCGAACATGTTCTTTGCGCTCTGCGGTGTCGAATAAGAGACCTTCGTGAACGCGCCGAAAGACGCGACGTATACGAAGCATTCGCCGTTGAACGTTCCGCAGTCAACGTCGCAGAGCTTCCCCCTCGCCATCATGGCGACAGACTGCTCCACAAGCTTCGGCAGTCTCATCGTCTTTGCGAAATCATTCGTCGTCCCGGCGGGCAGATAACCGAGTATCGGACGCTTCTCAAGCTGCATCAGACCGCTCACGACCTCGTTCAGCGTTCCGTCGCCGCCGCTGCAGACGACCATATCGTACTCCTCGCCGTATTTGACGACAAGCTCGGTCGAGTGCTTTGCGTATTCGGTCAGGTAAAGTGTAGGCCTGAAGCCGTATTTCTCAAGCGTTTTTTTAAAATAATCGATCTTCGTCTTCGAGGTGGTCTTGCCGGCTTTCGGATTCATGATCAGAAGGACTCTTTTGCCGTCTGAAAACTCTGTTCTGAATTCCATAAAATCAACCTCCGTCAGATGTACGAATTTTCTGAAAAACCGCGATATGATGAAAGCACGCGGTAAAATGTTTCAATGTCGAATATGTTTTCGCTGTATGCCGTGGCGGAGCCGGCGGATACGGCGCAAACAAGCGGGTCGACGCCGTTCAGCTCTCCGAATATGAATCCGGCGATCATACTGTCGCCCGAGCCCGTCGGGTTTATCACGGGAAGCCCCGCGTCAGTCACCCCGACCGTTCTTTCTCCGTTCCCGTCAAAAAGATACGCGCCTTTCTCCCCGTCCGATACGAGGATCTTCTCCGCCGCGCCGGATATTTTTCGGACGCACGCGGCAATGTTCTCCCCGCCGCCCGTGAGCTGACGCAGTTCGGCGGCGTTCGGCTTTATCAGATACGGATAAAATCCGAGACAGAGCCTCAGCGTCTCCCCCGAGGAGTCCGCAATGAACCGCGCTCCCGTACGTTTTATCGTCTCAAGCAGCGGCACGACGTTGAACCCGGGCGGAGCCGAGCCCGAAAGAATGACCGTATCGTCCGCTTTTGCGCGCGACACGATGCGTAAAAGCTCCTCCGCCTCGGATCCGCTTACCGGCGCCCCGGGCGAATTGATCTCTGTAACGCCGTCATCCGTTATAAGCTTGGTATTGATACGCGTTTCAGACGAAGTACGCACGAACGCGTGAGCGATACCGAGCCTGTCAAGCTCCGAGAGTATCCTGTCTCCGGTAAATCCGCCGCAGAAGCCGAGCGCGGTACTGCCGATGCCGAGAGCGGACAGGGCTATGCTGACGTTGATACCCTTTCCGCCGCAAACGGTACGTGACGACGAAGCGCGGTTAACGGAGCCTTTTTCTGTTCTTTTTATCCCGATATAGTGGTCTATGCTCGGGTTGAGTGTGAGTGTATATATCATAAACGGTCCGCCTTTTTATAAATTTTATCATTTAAAAAGCCTGTTGTCAAGTGTGGATTTGTTAAACTGCATAAAAGTGACCGGAAAAGCCTGTTTTTTTCAAATTGCTATTGACAAACCGGCTTTTTTGTGATATACTCTGTAAAGTGATTTACTTTACAGGTGAGGTATGGACGGAGATAAGACGCGTATCTGCGTACTGTTTGATATTTACGGGGAGCTTCTTACGCCCTCCGTCGCGGAGTCGATAGATCTTTATTACAACGACGATCTCTCGCTTTCCGAAGTCGCCGAAAACGCCGGTATCTCACGTCAGGGAGTGAGAGACAATCTCCGCCGCGGGATCGAGCTTCTTGAGCATTACGAGCAAAAGCTCGGGCTGTACGGTAAATACCGTGAGAACGAAAAAACGGTAAACGGGATAAAGGCGGAAATAGACCGTCCGGACGTACCGGAGGATCTGAGGGAACGTCTCGTCTCGCTGATCGATAAGCTCTCGTTTTAGATAAGGAGTTATAAATGCTCGAATCATTGTCGGAAAAACTTTCCCGTGCTTTCTCCGTTTTCAGGAACAAAGGCAAGCTTTCTGAATCCGATATAAAAGAAGGCATGCGGCAGATAAAGCTCGCGCTGCTCGAAGCGGACGTGAACTTCAAAGTCGTTAAGGAATTCGTCAACTCCGTTTCCGAGCGCGCCGTCGGCACCGCCGTCATGGAATCGCTCGTACCCTCGCAGATGATCGTCAAGATCGTGAACGAGGAGCTGACGTCCCTGATGGGAGGTCAGACGGAGAAGGTAAAATTCGCGTCTAAGCCGCCCACGGTGATAATGCTCGTCGGTCTTCAGGGCGCCGGTAAAACGACTCACTGCGCCAAGCTCGCAAAGCTGTTCAAGGACAAAAACGAAAAGCGTCCTCTCCTCGTGGCGTGCGACGTTTACAGGCCCGCCGCCATCAAACAGCTGCAGGTCGTAGGCGAATCGGTGGGCGTGCCCGTGTTCACGATGGGCGACAAGCTATCCCCCGTTGATATAGCGAAGGCGGGCATCAGCCACGCCGTCAAATACGGCAACGACGTCGTTATAATCGACACCGCCGGCCGTCTCCACATAGACGAGGGTCTTATGGAGGAGCTTCAGAACATCAAGGCCGCCGTGGATCCGGACGAGATACTTTTGACGATAGACGCCATGCTCGGTCAGGACGCCGTAAACGTCGCGAAGACGTTCAACGAAAAGCTTGATATTACGGGCGTCATCCTCACCAAGCTCGACGGCGACACGAGAGGCGGCGCGGCGCTCAGCGTCAAGTACGTCACCGGCAAACCGATAAAATTCTGCGGCGTCGGCGAAAAGATGGACGCGCTCGAGGTCTTCCATCCCGACAGGATGGCTCAGAGGATCCTCGGTATGGGCGACGTCCTCACTCTGATAGAAAAAGCCGAACAGGCGCTTGACGAGAAGAAAGCCGCCGAAATGGAGCGCAAGCTCGCGGAAAACTCCTTCACTCTCGGCGATTATCTCGACCAGCTCGATCAGCTGAAGCGCATGGGTCCGCTTGAAAACGTTCTGAAGATGATTCCCGGCGCAAACACCGCGGCTCTCAAGGACGTACAGATAGATGACAGACAGATAGACAGAACGAAGGCGATAATCCAGTCGATGACGCCGAAGGAAAGACAGAAACCGTCCATAATCAACTCCTCCCGCAAAAAGCGCATAGCCGCCGGATGCGGTATGAAGGTCGAGGACGTCAACAGGCTGCTGAAGCAGTATGAACAGACTCACAAGCTGATGAAGCAGTTCAACCGCGACGGCGGGAAATCACTCAGCCGCCGCTTCGGATTCAGATGATCACCCAATCGGGTCATAATAAAAAATAATTGAAAGGAACATATCAAAATGGCAGTCAAAATCAGACTCAAAAGGATCGGAGCAAAAAAGAATCCTTATTACCGCGTAGTCGTCGCGGATTCCCGTTCTCCCAGAGACGGTAAATTCATAGAGGAGATCGGCACCTACGATCCCATGAAGGAACCGGCGCTTGTGAACATCGACGCTGACAAGGCCGCAACGTGGCTCAAGAACGGCGCACAGCCCACCGAGACCGTAAAGTCCCTGTTCGTCAAAAACGGTATCATATCCAAGTGATGCCATTGCCGCGCCTCCCTGCGCCGACGGCAGGGGCGCGGTGTAACTCTGCGTCGGAGAAACGGAACAGACAATGAACGCATACAAACAGATGCTCATGAACATCACGCGTGCTTTGGTGGACGATCCGGACAGCGTAGACGTCGCAGTGAATGAAAGCGAAGACGGAACGATCGTTCTTGTGATCTCCGCAGCTCCCGATGATATGGGCAAAGTTATCGGAAAGCACGGCAGGATAGCAAAGGCGATACGCTCTGTCATGAGAGCCGCGGGAAACCGCAAAGGTGACAGAGTCGCCGTTGAGATCCAGTAACAGCGCAAAGCAAACGCCGGACGGTCTTTCGACCCCCGGCGCTTGCTTTTTTAACGTCTCCGGTGTAATAAAGACAAATGAAAATCAGATATCGAGCTCTTCGTCTTTATAAAAATACTTCAGATCTCTTTCCCCGATCCGTCTGATGACACGGCACGGGACGCCGACCGCCACAACTCCTTCCGGGATGTCGGACGTCACCACCGCGCCCGCGCCGATCACGGAATCCGCGCCTATGCTGACGCCGGGGACTATAACGGCACCCGCCCCGATCCAGACGTTGTTTCCGATCCGGATGTCTTTGTTGTACTGCAATCCCCTTCTTCTGTGTTCGGGCGATATGGGGTGATTCGCGGTAGCGATCGTTACGTGCGGGCCGAACATTACGTTATCACCAACGTATATATGACCGTCGTCGACCGCGGTCAGACCGAAATTCGCGTAAACGTTATTTCCGAAATGGACGTGCGCTCCGCCCCAGTTCGCGTAAAACGGAGGCTCAACGTAACAGCCTTCACCGCATTCCGCGAGCATTTCCTTCAGCATTTCTGCCCGTTTCCCGGGATCGGCGCATTCGTTGTACTTCCGTATATTCGCACAAAGCGCGGCCTGCTCCGCGAGGATCTCCGCGTCGCCCGGATCATACACGAGGCCTTTTTCCATTCTCTCTTTCTGCGTCATACCGATAAAAGCGCGCCGTGCGGCGCGCCTTTCCTTTTTTTATTTGCGAAGCAGTCCTATGAGCTTCTTGGCTATGTCGTTGTCCTTGTGCTCCTCGAGGATGCCGACAGCCTTTGTCGCCGCCTCGGCGTCGCCGCCCTTGAATTTTTCTACCAGCGGCGCGACCTTTGATTTGATCCCGTCGGGAAGCTGATCCACGAGCTTCGTTATTTCTCCGGCGTTGCTTGCCAGATCCTTGACTTTACCGAAAATATTGCCCAGATTCATGATATCAAACTCCTTTTTTTATTTGATTATACCACAGTCACGGCTCAAATCAAGCGTGATTTTCTGAACTTATTTTTAACTGTATAGTTCTAATAAAAATATAAGGAAAAGTATTGATTTATTCGGTCGGATATGCTAAAATGCAGATATGAAGAAATCGAAAGGAATCATCACACCTATGATGAAAAGAATCTGCGCCGGCGCAATGGCTGCTCTGATGCTGTTTTGCGCGGCGTGCAGTCACGAAAGCGATGTTGCCGGAACGGATGGTCCCGGGACCGTCACGGAGCCTGACACCGCCACGGTCACCGAAACGGTCACCGACGCCGTGACCGAGCCGCCATTCATCGACGAGGAGCCGGTCTTCTATACAAATCCGGGGAAAGACCCGGTCGATCTGTCCTCTGTCGATTTTTCAAAAACAGTCTGGGAAAACGATATAAAGACGGCGAACGGGCTCAAAAACGGCGTTCAGGGCAAATACACGGACGGCGCGAGATCCGCCTTCACGATCTCGAACAAAACGATGAGTCTCACATATCACGTGCTTCAGAACGATGATATGATCGTGGATTCGCTCTGCAATTCAAACGGTGTGCCGTATTTTGAAAACACTATGGACGCGTACGTCCGTTATGACGACGGATCTTATTACGTCGCGTCACGCTCACTTTTCAGCGGCCGCGTCAACAGCCACAGGCTCGGGTATTACTACTACGACTTCAGGATCCGTGATCAGCGCTTCACAAATCCCGAGACGATCAGGCCTTACGCGGACGGCGAGGCAACGGTCGATCTTATCGCGGAATACGGCGACAAGTTCAAGGGTATCGAGATGAAGGACGTCAAATGCACGGACGGTTCGCTCACGTGCACGGTGACGGGGCTCACCGACCCGAACATATTTCTGAAAGGGCTCGATATAGACTCGTCTGAATTCGACGCGGTACAGATAACCGTACTGTCGGAGACGGCGGACATACTCAGCCTGTTCCTCCTCGTTGACGGCGAGGGGCAGTACAGCCCGCAAAGACAGCTCGTACACAGATTCAACGCGGGTGAAAAAACAACGATCGTCATTCCCTGCACTCTTATGGACGATCTTCACGGAAAAATAACCGGGATCAAGATAGCACTCGGCGGGAATACGAAGGAAAAGATCGAAATATCCGATCTAAGGCTCCTGAAGCGCGGCGGAATACGCGTGCCGCTTCTGCTCGAGCGTTCATACCACACGTATCCGGATAAGATGCACGAGCAGCTCCGCGTCATAGCCGACGTGAACTACACGGGCGGCGGTACGTTCGGTGAAACGATAAAGATCCCCGAGGACACCGTAAGGGCGCTCGTTATAAAAGCGGAGGACGGGGACGAGCGAAGCGCCCTCGATCCCGATTTCAACTTTGAAAAGCTCGAATACGTCGGTTTCGACATAAAGAACGCGGGCGTATTCGGTATGATAATGCCGTTGAAGACGAACGGTACCGTCAGCGTCGAGCTGAAGGACGGATACTACGTCATCACACGAGAGCGGCCGATGGGCAAACGCGTTGACGCGCTCGGCGCAAGGCAGCTGTTCCACAGGCTCTACACCTCCGATTCTCATCATTTCAACGATCTGCGTAAGGAAGCTTATATCGAGCGCAACCCGCTTACCGATATCGTCGTCACCGACAACAGTGAAGGCGGAAGGTTCGTGTCATACGACCAGAAAAGAGGCTGTTACGATATCTCGGTGAACGGAGCGGGATTCGTGGACGCCTATTATCAGACTCCCGACAGACAGCCGTACGTCGAGTTCGCAGTGTCTGGCGACGGAGCGGTCGACAGGACCGTATACTTCAACGTTCTGACGCAGTCCGGCGCGCTCGAATGCGCCGCCGTGCTCGATCAGGACAAGGTGATGCTGCCGATACCGGTACAGGTGTCGAAGAACTTCGTCGGCGAGCGTGAGGAATCAAAATACGACCCGAACGACGACAGCTTCGGAGGCGAGGCGTATCTGCCGCTGCGGGTAGGAGCCGACGAGACGAAGAAGCTGACGGTCGTACACCTTTATCAGAACTGGGGCAAATACCCGTTGAAGCAGCTTTCATCGATCAGCTTCATCCAGCCCTACTATCATTTATCGATCGGCGTTTCGGAAAGCAACTGCATCGCTCCGTATTTCGTATTCGGAAAAGACGGTTGGACACTGCCGGATTTCCGTTCGAATTCTACTCCGCTCTGGAGGAGCCAGCCTCAGCACACGTCGATCGGCAGGCTTTTCATTGTACAGCATCAGACGGACTCGAAGAGCCCACTGTATATGTCGGAGCAGCAGTGGTCGAAGATCGCGTCGTCAGGGCCGCTTTACGCGGATATCAGCATGGATTACCTCTCCGACGACGGCGCATTCGATGTGACTTACAGGCACGTCGAGCTGCCGCAGACCGATGAGAACAGGACTTATTACGAGATCAGACTGAAGGTCCTCAAGGATATAACGATAACCGATTTCAGCAAGAATTTCAGTCTTTTCAAATTTGACGGAAGATACGCGGGAGCCGTGTATAAAAAGATCTCGTATCTTGACGAAAACAACGAGATCGTATATGAGGACGCGGATACGGGAAGAAAGCGTTCGCGCGTCGTCAGACTCGGCACGGATCATCCGTACGTCGCAGTATATTCTCCGGTCTACACGGTCCCCGGAAGCGAGGATGTAGGCACTCCCAACTTTGCGTATATCATCAAAAACAGCGATATAGTCATAAACGGTGAAAAGTACAACGGGAACCTCGTGTTCCGCGACAACGCCCTGTCAAATCAGACACATCTCGAGCTCAGCCTCGATCTCGGCACGGTGACGCTGAAGAAGGGGGACTACATAAACGTCGATCTCATCCTTCTCCCGTGGGGAGACACAAACAGTGCGGACGATTCGAACGTGCTCGCCGTAAGGCGTGATTCCTGCGCCGATCCTTATAAGATCGAAGCCGTTACGGGGACGGTGATCGAAGATACGTACGTCCCGTCGATACGCGCCGAAAACGGCACGGCGGAATTCACGTTCTCGGGCGGCGAAAACATCGGCGTCGTCAGAGTCTTTGGTCTGACGTCACGCGCCGCGCCCGTGATCGAGATGAAATATGACGGCGAATGGGTGCCGTACGACTTATCCGGTCCGTCCGGTTACGACGGATATCAGGTCTATTATGACGAAGACGGAACATATTCTTTCGCGTTCACGGCGGATATGACGTCAGCTGACAGATATGAATTCAGGGTCACGCAAAAATAAAAGGAGACATCAGATGAAAAAAAACGTGTCATTATTACTCGCGGCGCTTATGATAGTCACGCTCATCCTCACCGGATGCAAGCCCGGTACGGATGTGACGACGGACGGTACCGATACCGCGGAAAGCACCGATAACACAACGACGGAAGCGGTCACCGAGCCGCAGGAAACGGAGGAGATCATCGTGGATGAGGAACCGATCTTTTACGAAAAACAGCAGAGAGACCCGGTAGATCCGGCAGAGGTCGAGGTCAGCGGAACAGACTGGACCTCAACGATAAACACCGCAAACGCGTTTGCGGATCACGTTCAGGGCAGATTCACCGACGCCGCGAGACGGGGCTTCGTTATCGAAAACGACACGGCGACGATCCTGTACGATCTCGCATCCGATAACGCAAAGCGAGTCAAGGGCATTTACAGTAAAACAGGCGTGCCGTATTTTGAAGACACGGCTGACGCGTACCTCATCGACGCGGACGGAAACGAGCACAGTACGGCGCTTTCCGGTTCACGCGGCAGGATGAACAGTCACAGGCTCGGGTATTACTACTATGACTTCCGTTTCTGCGATCAGGATTTTGTCAGCGTGGCGTCAAAGCAGCAGTCGGACGGAGACGAGCCGAATTACGATATACTCGCAAAATCCGGATCATGGGGATCTCATGACACGACTAAGCCGAAAAAGATCGACGGCGTGCTCACGTACACCGTCAAGGATCAGAACGACCCGTATATAACGACCCCGGTAAACTTCAGCACCGAGGAATTCGACACGGTGCAGATAACCCTGAAAACAGAATCGGCGGCAAACGGAAACATATACATAATCGCCGGAAGTCAGCAGGGTTATAGCGCCGAGCAGCACACGGATTTCAGCTTCACGTCGGGCGGAGACTGGGTCACGTGTGTGATCCCGCTTTCGCTCATCACGGACTACACCGGTACCGTAAGAGGCTTCCGTCTTGACTGCGGAGCGACCGCCGGTGAGGTAATTGAGATAAAAGAGATAAGAGCCGTCAAGCGCGGCGGTTCGTCGATGGCTTTCAAGCTTGAACGCGTATTCCACACGTATCCCGACAAAATACACGAGGTAGTGCGCGCGGTTTCGCTTTATGGTTACGAAGACGGCGGAACGCTTCTTACAAGAACGGCGATCCCTGCCGAAAACGTCCGCAAGTTCGTTCTGAAAAACGCGCAGGGCGAGGTCTCCGAGCTTGAGGGGTTCGACTTTTCAACGACGGAATACGTAGGATTTGACATCAAGGGCGCCGGCGTGTTCGGCTTGATAATGCCGGACATCAAGGACAACGGCCAGATCAAGGTCGAGCTTATCGACGGGAATTACGTGATAACGCGCAGCAAAACGTTCGCCGGGAAAATAAAAGAAAAAGGCGACGTTTACTTCGGTCACAGAATATACACGAGCGAAAGCCACCAGTTCAATGATCTGCGTAAAGAGGCTTTCATCGAGCGCAACCCGCTCGAGGACGTTTACATTTATTCAAAAGTCGACAACGCGCGTGCGCTTGGGTATCAGCCGCTCACCGGCTGCTACCGCTTCACCGTAAAGGAATCAAGCTTCAACCTTGCGTACTACAGAGAGCCCGACAAACAGTATAAGATCAACGCGTTCATCTCCGGAGACGGAGTTGTCGACAGAACGATATACATACAGGGCGCCGAGACCGGCGGTATGCTTGAATCAGCGGCGCTTCTCGACGAAAACGGTTCCCTGCTCCCGATACCGATAGAGGTCGGCAAGAACTTCAAGGGAGAATACGAGGAAAAGATATTCGACCCGGACGACACCGCATACGGTGAATCGTACTTTCCGATCACGGTGGGCGCCGACGAGGTCAAGAAATTTACCCTGCTCCATCTGTATCAGAACTGGGGCAACTTCCCGCTCAAGCAGCTTTCGTTCATCGCCTTCCACATCTGCTATTACCATCTGTCGGTAGGCGTCACGGAAACGAACTGCATCGCCCCGTACTTCGTTTACGGAAAAGACGGCTGGACGCTGCCGGACTTCCGCGCGAATTCCGCTCCGCTGTGGGCAAATCAGCCTCAGCACACGAGCGCCGGACGCCTGTACTTCCTGCAGTACACAGATGCCGACGGCAAAAAGTGCAAGTCCGAATCGCAGAGCGCCGACATAGCCTCCGCCGGTCCCGTATACGCCGATATCAATATGGATTATCTGTCGGACGACGGCAAGATCAGGGCGAGCTACCGCCACGCGGAGATGCCGCAGACCGACGAGACGCGGACATATTACACGATCAGGCTCGAGGTGAACGAGGACGTCACCTTCAACGATTTCAAAAACGACTTCAGCTTCTTCACGTTCGACGGACGCGGCGTGTTCTATTCAAAAGTCGGATATCTTGACAAGGACAACAAGAGCGTCATCGAAAACGTGTCAAAGGGCAGCAGAATCATAACGCTCGGCAGCGATCATCCGTATTACGAGTATTTCGGCGGCAACGAGGCGAACTCCGTTAACTTCGCGCTGATAGTACTTGACAGCGACATAACGGTCGGCGGCAAAAAATACGACGGCAGCTTCATCTTCCGCGATTCGACGGACGATACGCTCAACACGGGTTCGCTGTCTCTCGACCTCGGCAAAACGACGCTGAAGAAGGGCGACGTGCTGCAGCTCAATATCATCCTGCTCCCGTGGGGTTATTCGACGAGCAAAGATGATTCCAACGTTCTTTCGGTACGTCAGGATACGTGCTTCGATCCTTATAAGCTCACACCGGTCACCGGTACCGCTGTTGAAGACGATTTCATCCCGTCCGTGAGAGCCGAGAACGGCACCGCCGTATTCAAGCTCAGCGGCGGCAGAAACAACGCCGTTGTAAGAGTATACGGCTTTGAAAAATACGACCGACCGACGGTCACCTTCAAGGCGGACGGCGAGGACACGGGCATCAAGCTCGAGGGCAGGAACAAATACGACGGATATCAGGTCTACCGCGATCAGGACGGAACGTATTCATTCTCGTTCGCCGTAGACATGGACGCTCACTCGGAATATGAGATCACAGTAACACAGTAAAGGACGATATTATGAAATTACCGAATTACTACATGGACAATCACACGCTCCACGTCGGATGCGAGGAGCCCCGGGCATACTTCATCCCGGCTCAGAGCTATGAGGCGGCGCGCGACGAGAACAGGGCTAAAAGCGCTTATTTCAAATCTCTTTGCGGGATGTGGGACTTCAGATACTTCAATTCCGTCAGAGACCTTCCGGAGATCGCGGAGCTTGACGGCGTCGACTTCGATACGATAGAGGTACCTCGCAGCTGGCAGACGAAGCTCGGCAAGGGATACGACGTTCCTCAGTATTCGAACTGTCAGTATCCGTTCCCGTTCGATCCCCCGTTCGTTCCGTCAAACGATCCGTGCGGTCTGTACGTAAAGACGTTCACTCTGCCGGATAACGTGCTTGAAAAGAAGCGCGTTTACGCGGTGTTCGAGGGCGTTGACAGCGGATTCTTCCTGTACTGCAACGACGAATTCATAGGTTACAGTCAGGTCGCTCACATGACGAGCGAATTCGAGCTTACAAAACACCTGCACGACGGCAAGAACGAGCTCAAGGTCATCGTCCTGAAATGGACGGACGGCTCGTATCTCGAGGATCAGGACAAGTACAGGAATTCCGGTATCTTCCGTGAAGTGTATCTTCTGTTCCGAGATCCGGCTCATATAAAGGATATAGACGTTAAAACGTCGCTCAGCCGCGGATACGGTAAGGGCGAGGTCAGCGTTTCCTACGTCAAAGACGGCGACGTCTCGGTCAGCACTTCGCTTCTGCGGAATGGCGTAGAGATCGGAGAGGGTGAGAACATCGCCGTCAACGCGCCGAAGCTATGGTCGGACGAGACGCCCGAGCTGTACGAGCTGTACGTAAAATGCGGCGAAGAGCATATCGTCATCCCTGTGGGCTTTACCGATATCAGGGTGAAGGACAGGGTCGTGTATCTCAACGGCAAGCCGCTCAAGATAAAGGGCGTGAACAGGCATGACAGCCATCCGCTGTTGGGCTCCGCGACGCCGTACGAGCACATGAAGAACGATATAATGATCTTCAAGCGTCACAACGTGAACGCCGTCCGCACCTCGCATTATCCGAACGATCCGAGGTTCGCGCTCCTCTGCGACAAATACGGGATCCTGATGATCGACGAGACGGACCTTGAAGCGCACGGCGTCGCGTTTTTCGGTCCGTGGTCGCTGTTATCCGACGATCCCGACTGGGAGGAAGCGTATGTCGACCGTGTGAAGCTCATGTACGAGCGCGACAAAAACCATCCGTCCGTTATAATGTGGTCGCTCGGCAACGAGGCGGGCTACGGCAGAAACCAGAAGGCCATGTCGTCGTATATAAAGGCGCGCGACAAAAAGCGTCTGATCCACTATGAGGGCGGAAACGAGCATTATACGAACGGCGTGTCCCAGGCGGGCGTGCTCGACGTTGAAAGCTACATGTATCCGCCGGTAGACTTCATTGAAAAATACGCTCAGGATGACAATAAAAAGCTTCCCTTCTTCCTTTGCGAATACTGCCACGCGATGGGCAACGGCCCCGGCGACCTCTCTGCGTACTGGTCGCTGTTCGACAGATACGACTGTCTGCTCGGCGGCTGCGTATGGGAATTCACCGATCACAGCATACAGACGGGAGAGGGTAAATTCACGTACGGCGGCGACTTTGGCGAGGACCCGCACGACGGGAACTTCTGCGTCGACGGGCTCGTATACCCGGATAGACGCGTCCACACCGGGCTTCTCGAGCTGAAGCAGGCGATAAAGCCGTTTGAGATAAAACAGCAGGGACGCGGTAAATACGGGATACTGAATAAACGTAAATTCAAGTCTTTGTCGAATCTAACGCTCGTCGCGTCGTATGAATTCAACGGCTTACCCGTCCTTACGGAGACGTTTGCGCTTGACGCTCAGCCGGGACAGACGCAGATAATAACGACGAAGGCGCCGAAATGCGGCGACGGATATCTGACCGTGAACATGCGCGTGCTGCAGTCATCGGATGAGGAATGGGCGCCCGCGGGATACGAGGTCGGGCACGCTCAGTTCGTGCTTTCGGAGCCGTCGGAGAGTGCGGAGCACCTGTCGCCTTACAAAGTGCACTGTCTGCAGACGGAGCAAAACGTGATAGTCGAAGCAGGAGATACGATGTATATCTTCAACAACGGCGACGGCTCGATCGCTCAGATAATATGCGGCGGCAAAGCCGAGCTCGCCGCGCCGGTAAGAGTCGGCGTATGGCGCGCGCCTACGGACAACGACAGGAACGAGCGGCACAGATGGCAGGAAAAGGGTTACGACAGAGCGACCTGCAACTGCCACGCCGAGCCCGATATATTCGAGCAGGACGGCAAAGTCACCGTAAGCTACTCCGTCGCTCTCGGAATGTACAACTTCCCGCCGGTAATGAGATTCCTCGTCACCTACACGGTGTACGGCGACGGGACTCTGAAGGTCGAATACGACTGCTCGGTAAGAGATGGTCTGCCGTTCCTTCCGAGATTCGGATGCGAATTCACGCTTCCCGAGGAGACGGAAAACGTCTCTTATTTCGGATACGGTCCCGTCGAATCGTATTCTGACAAGCGGCTTTACGCGACGCTCGGACTTTACCGGTCGAAGGTGTCGGATCAGCACGAGCCGTACGTAAAGCCTCAGGAAAACGGATCGCATATCGGTACGAAATGGGCGCAGGTAAGCTCCGTATCGGGCGACGGACTGACGTTTGCGGGAGATCTGCACTTCTCCGCCTCGCCGTACAGCATAAAGCAGCTGACGGATACGGCGCATGAATACGAGCTTGTAAAGGACGGCTTCACATACGTCAAGGTCGATTACAGACAGAGCGGCATAGGATCGAATTCCTGCGGACCCGCGCTTGACGAAAAGGAGCGCTTCTCCGATACCGAATTCAGCTTCACGTTCAAGCTGAAGCCCGGCGTCATCGCCGATACGGACGGCTTCGATTTCTCGGTCACAGACTACGAATAATAATAAAAAAATGCCCGGGGCAGCTGCACTAAAGCAGGCGCCTTCGGGCATTTTTATACTATCTGGAAGATATAGAATTTCAGGTAATCGGTCTCGGGCACGTTCCACAGGATCGGGTGGTCGGGCGACTGCTGACGCGCCTCGATCTGACGGAGCGAGACTCCCGCGTCCTCCGCCGCGCCGTGCAGCATCTGGCAGAACAGCGAATCACGCATGAAATGCGAGCATGAGCACGTGGCGAGATATCCGCCGCGCGGCAGGATCCGCATGGCTTTGAGATTTATCTCCTTATACCCTCTCATCGCGTCCTTTACCGTATCGCGCGATTTTGTGAACGCCGGAGGATCGAGTATAATGAGATCGAATCTTCTGTCGTTGTTTTCGTAAAGCTCTGTCAGATATTCAAACACGTCGGCGCAGACGAAGTCGATATCAAGCCCGTTTTCCCGGGCGTTTTTCTTTGCGTCATCTATCGCCTTTCCGGATACGTCGACCGCGGTGACGGAGGCGGCGCCGCCCTTCGCCGCGTTGCAGGCAAAGGCACCGGTATGTGTGAAGCAATCGAGCACGCGCTTGCCCGCACAGATCCTTCCGACGGCGGCTCTGTTGTACTTCTGGTCGAGGAAATAACCGGTCTTCTGACCGTTTATATAGTCCACCGTGTATTTGATCCCGTTCTCGGTTATTCCGACAGTTCCGCCGCCTTCGCCGTAATAAAACCCGGTATGCGGCTCCATCCCCTCAAGTAGTCTTATCTGCGAATCGCTTCTTTCGTATATCGCCGTGATATTTTGTCCGTACGAGCGCAATGTCGACAGAAGAGCGTCATAGATTACGTCTTTTCTCTGCTCGATGCCGAGGCTCAGCACCTCGGTTACGAGAACGTCCTCAAATCTGTCGACTGTGAGTCCCGGAAAGGTATCGGCTTCGCCGAAGATGAGGCGGCAGCATCTGAAATCGTCACCCGGCATAACGGTGCGCCTGTAATCGACGGCGTACTTTACCCTTCGCTCCCAGAATGCGCGGTCGAATTTATCATTCGCGTTGCGCGATATAAGTCTGACCCTTATCTTTGAATTGCCGTTTATGAAGCCGGAGCCGATGAACCTGCCCTTTTCCGAGCGCACGTCTACGATATCTCCGTTTTTATGATCTCCCGTTACAGATAAGACCTCGTCGGCGTATATCCACGGATGACCTCCGCAGGCGCTTTTTTCGGCTTTTCCGGTAACGGATACGACGGGAAACTCTCTCATTTTATCTTTATATCTATACCGTTGCATTCGACGCCGTCTTCGATGCGGATGACGATATATTTCACTCCGTCAATTACTTTTACTTCAACAAGATCCGGACGTTCCGGGTCGATCTTTACCGTTATGCTGTCGTTTTTGAATTCAAGCTTTTTCAGATCCATGAGATTTTCGGGGGTGAGCGCGGCGCCCTTGCCGAAGCTCTCGTCGTAATCCTCCGCAAACGCCGTTATATGATCCTCCGTTATCCCGGATCCGCGCAACAGATCGCACAGCTCGGTCTTTGTGATCGTCGGCGGCTCGTCCGCGAATTTGTCCTTTTTGTACGTCTCCACGACGTCGCTTATATGGTCGCGTACGGTCTGAACGAGCTCAAAGCTGCACTGATCGGCGACGGAGCCGCGCAGCACGTCGCCGAACGTATCCTTCTGCTCCTCCGCCGCCATCGGAAGCTCCGAGGCGAACACGGCGTCCGTAAAGGCGTTCTTGCCGGAGGCTGATCTCGAATAATAGAGGCTGCCGTAGATGTTGGAGCATCTGTTGTCGAATCTCGGATACATGAAGCCGAATTCCGGCGGACACACGGTCTGCTCCTTTGCCTTGGTGCGGAACTGCTTCGAGTCGAATTCATAGCACAGCCCGCTGTCCTTCTCCTTGACGGGGCAAACGGCGCAGATAATGAAACGGAAGATCTCCTTTGAATCGTCGCCGTCGTCCTCGCCGTTATATTTTGACGGGATGTCGTAATTCTCATGGAGCAGGAGCATCACGCATTTTTCATCGCCCGGTATCGACGGCACGGCTTTTTCATAAAACCCTCTCAGTGCTTCGCAGCTGCCGGAGATGCCCTCTCTCAGCTGATAGAGAAGCTTCTGTTCTTCGCCGTCGGTGACCTGCTTCGTCGTGAAATCCACGTTTATCAGGTTCTTGCCGATCCCGCCGGACAACACTTTTTTGAAAATGCCGAGATATCTTTCCCTCTCGTCGTCCGGGAACGTCGCAAGCGGAAGCTCGAATTGAGATATGATCTCTCTTTTTTCGCTTATATAACAGCCTCTTATGCAGTCGGCGCCGCTGTTTTCGAGCGTCAGACGGCGCCTTATCTCACTTACTTCTTTTTTGTTCATTTCGATTCCTTCTCAAAAAGCCATGAAGCTATGTTGCCCATTATTTTTCCGATCGCGCCCTCATCCGTCGGCGAATAAAGTCCGCTGTCATGCGCGAGCTCGATGAACGTCTTCGTCCCGCCCATACGGACGAACGCAAGATACTTCTTCCACGCCTCCTCCTTGTCCTTCAGGAACAGGCTGAAGAACTGCAGCGCGAGCGAATATGCCATGCAGTAGTCTATATAATAGAACGGGGCTTCATATATATGATGCTGTCTCTGCCAGCCGGCGCCTCTGCCGTACATAGGTATCCCGTCCATGTCAAGATACGGGCGATAGCGCCTCTCAAGCTTCGCCCATACTTCGTTTCTTTGCTCCGGCGTATATTCCGGGTGAGAATAGACGATCTCCTGGAAGTGGTCGACCATGCTTCCGTACGGTATGAACGTGATCGCGTCTTCGGCGTGCGACAGCGTGTATTTGTCCGTATCCTCACCGAAGAACAGATGATGGTAGTCGCTCGTCAAAAATTCCATCGAAATGGAATGCGTCTCGCAGGCGTCAAGCGACGGCTCGCGCATCATACCGATCGGTATCTGTCGGTAGGAAACATAGAACGCGAAGGCGTGCCCCGCTTCATGGGTGAGGACGTCGACATCTGCCGCCGTGCCGTTGAAATTCGAGAAAATGAACGGCATCCTGTATCTGGGAATAGAGGTGCAGTATCCGCCCGGAGCCTTTCCCTCCTTTGCCAGCAGATCGAACATATCCATGTCAAACATTGCGTTTATAAATTCCGCGGTCTCGGGCGACATCGCGTTATACATTTTCTTCGCCGCGGCAAGCAGCTCATCCGGCGTGCCGTGCGGTGTCGGGTTTCCGTCCGGGAAAAGATACGGGTCGTCGTAAAGCCTCAGCTTATCAACGCCGATGCGCTTTCTCTGCGCCTCCTTGATCTTATCGGAGATCGGGACGATGACGTCAGCGACCTGATCGCGGAAGCAGCCGACCTCGCGTGGGCTGTAGCAGTTGCGCATCATTCTTATATATCCGAGCGGCACGAAGTTATCGAAGCCGAGCTGTTTCGCCTGCTCGGTGCGGTTCTTCACGAGCTCGTCGTATATCCTGTCATATTCCTCTCTGTGCGCGTCAAAGAACGCGCCTTCTTTTTCATACGCTTCCCGGCGCACTTCCCTTTTCGCGGACTGCTTGTACGGGCCGAGCTTCGTAAGAGGCAGGGTCTTTCCGTCGATCTCGACCGTCGCCGTGGAATTGAGCTTCACGTATTCCGATATCAGCTTGTTTTCCTGCTGCAGAAGCGGTATGATCTTCGGATCGAAGCCCTTCAGCTGAAGGTCTATGTTTTTGAACACGACGGGGCTGACGGTCTTCTCGAGCTCGGCGCGGAACGGCGAGGCGGCGAGCGCCTGCATGAAAAGCTGATCCTTCTCCTGGAATTCCGGCAGGAATTCATCATAGAAATTCTTTTCCGCGTCATAGAACTCATCACGCGTGTCGATCGTGTTTCTTATATACGCGATATTGTACTGAGTCGAGAACTCCTCGCTCATACGGTCATATTCTCTGATCAAAGCGAGTATCTCGTCCGCGCTCCCGGCGTCTCTGACCTTTTCCGCAAGTCGCTCCGTCTCTTCCATCAGCTTTGCGCCGTCCGGTCTCTTATACGGCATTTCGGTAAACTTCATATCATATCCCCCCTTGTTTGTTTTTCTTCTTCCCTGAAGATCTTATCTCTCAGATATTCGTCAAATGAAGCTTTGAGCTTCTGCATGCTCACAACGTCGCAGACGCAGAACACGTCGGCAAGTATACCGACGGTCGCGCCCGTCTTATCGGTATCCGATATGATCGCGACGCATTCATGACCGCTGTCGATGCAAAACGCGATCTCCTCGTTCACTCTTCTCTCGATATATCCGATCCTGTTCCCGTACCGGTCGTAAACCGCCACGGCGAATTCGTCATATTTGTTATCGTACTCACGGCGGAGGGTGAGCTCGTCCCCGGGCTCTGTGCTGTCGCGTATCGCCCGGCGCCTGCCGGTCTGAAAAATGCCGGTTATCCGGAACTTCCCGATGAAGTGCCTGTCGGACGGTAAGAACAGATCCGCCGCCTTCATACGTCAAGCGCCTTTTTCAGATACTGACCGGTATATGACCGCTCGCACGCGGCGATATCTTCCGGCGTTCCCGTTGCTACGACGGTACCGCCGCCGTTCCCGCCCTCGGGTCCGAGATCGATGATATAGTCCGCGGTCTTTATCAGATCCATATTATGCTCGATCACGATGACGGTATTGCCCGCGTCGGTCAGTCTTTGCAGTATACCGATCAGCTTGTTTACGTCGTCCGCGTGGAGTCCCGTCGTCGGCTCGTCGAGAACGTATACCGTCCTGCCGGTCGCGCGGCGTGAAAGCTCGGTCGCGAGCTTGACCCTCTGCGCCTCGCCGCCGGAAAGCGTTGTCGACGACTGTCCGATCTTTATGTATCCGAGGCCGACCTCGTAAAGCGTTTTGAGTCTTGACGCGATCTTCGGCACAGCCGAGAAGAATTCCACGCCTTCCTCGACCGTCATTTCAAGAACGTCATATATGCTCTTGTCCTTGTACTTCACCTCAAGCGTATCGGCGTTGTAGCGCCTGCCGCGGCAAACGTCACATTTGACGTAAACGTCCGGCAGGAAGTGCATCTCAATTTTTTTGACGCCGTCGCCCTCGCACGCCTCGCACCGTCCGCCCTTCGTATTGAACGAGAACCTGCCCGGACCGTAGCCGCGTATCTTCGCCTCGCGCGTCTGCGCGAAAAGCGTTCTGATATCGGTGAAAAGTCCGGTATAAGTCGCCGGGTTGGAGCGCGGAGTCCTGCCTATCGGGCTCTGGTCTATGACTATTATCTTATCGAGCTCCTCCGTGCCGGTTATCTCGTCATGCGCTCCGGGTATGGAATACGCGCCGTTCAGCTCACGCAAAAGCGCGTTTGCGAGGATACTGTTAACAAGCGACGATTTACCGGAGCCGGAGACGCCTGTCACGCAGATAAAGCAGCCGAGCGGGAAATCAACGTCTATATTCTTGAGATTGTGTTCTCTCGCGCCTCTTACACCGAGAAATTTTCCGTTGCCCGGGCGTCTTGCCGCAGGCACCGGTATTGTTTTTTTGTGCGACAGATACTGACCCGTGAGCGAAGCGTCGTTTTTCATAATCTCCTCGGGCGTGCCGGCGGCGACTATCTGTCCGCCGTGGACTCCGGCGCCGGGTCCGACGTCTATTATATAGTCAGATTCGAGCATCGTCTCCTCATCATGTTCGACGACGATCAGACTGTTTCCGATATCACGGAGCTTTTTCAGCGTCGCGATAAGCTTGCCGTTGTCACGGCTGTGAAGACCTATGCTCGGCTCGTCGAGTATGTACAGAACGCCGACGAGAGACGAACCGATCTGCGTCGCCAGTCTGATCCTCTGCGCCTCTCCGCCAGAAAGCGAACCGGCTTTGCGTGAGAGTGTGAGATATTCAAGGCCGACGGATTTCAGAAATCCGAGACGGGAACGTATCTCTTTTATTATCTCGCGCGCGATCTGCCATTCCGTGTCGTCGAGCTTGATCCCGTTGAAGAAATCGAGGCAGTCTGAGACCGACAGCGAGCACACCTCATGTATGTTTTTTCCGCCGACGGTGACGCTCAGTATCTCCGGCTTCAGTCTCATCCCGTGACACGCGTCGCACGGGATCTCCTCGGTGAACTGTTCGTAATAATCGGGATACGTGTTCCTGCGGCTCTCGATCATCGGGATGACGCCGTGGAACGGGACAGTCTGTCTGTGCGCGGTCTTGTCGAAATATCTGTCTATCGTATAAAGCCTGTCGCCCGTGCCGTACATCAGGATATCGTACGCGGAGCGCGGATAATCCTTTATCGGCGTGTCGAGATCGACGTTCTGATCCTTCAGCGCCGCCTCGAAAAGGGGTCCCGACCACGTTTCGTCGTCAAGCGACTTGAAGCCGTTGACGGCGATCGCCCCCTCACGCAGGGAGAGCTTTTTGTTCGGGATTATCTTGTCCGGCGACAGCGTCAGGCTCATCCCGAGACCGCTGCATTTTTCGCACGCTCCGTACGGCGCGTTGAATGAGAACATCCTCGGCTGAAGCTCGCCGAAGCTGATGCCGTGCTCTTCACAGGCGTAATTCTGTGAAAAGCTCATCGTCGTTTCGGGATCGCCGACGGTACGGATCAGAAGATTTCCGTCCGCGAGCTTCAGAGCGCTTTCTACGGAGTCCGAAAGCCGCGGTCTGACGCCATCCTTCATTATCAGGCGGTCGACCACTATTTCTATGTTGTGCTTTATATTCTTGTCAAGCTCAATGTTCTCGGTCAGGTCATACATATTGCCGTCCACGCGGACTCGGGAATAACCCGCCTTCACCCCGTCCTCGAACACCTTTTTGTGCATTCCCTTTTTTCCGCGGACGACCGGCGCGCAGACCTCGAAGCGGGAACCCTCCGGCAGCTGCAGGATCCTGCCGATTATCGTATCCGTCGTCTGCATGCGGATCTCTTTGCCGCACACGGGACAGTGCGGGATACCGATACGCGCGAAAATAAGGCGGAGATAATCGTATATCTCCGTCACGGTACCGACGGTCGATCTCGGGTTTCTCGACGTGGTTTTCTGGTCGATCGAGATCGAAGGTGAAAGTCCCTCGATAAAGTCGATATCCGGCTTGTCCATCTGACCGAGAAACATCCTCGCGTAAGATGAAAGCGACTCGACGAAGCGGCGGTGGCCCTCCGCGTAAAGCGTATCGAACGCGAGCGACGATTTACCGCTGCCGGAAACGCCTGTGAAAACGACGAGCTTGTCCCTCGGTATCTTCACCTCAATATTTTTCAGGTTGTTTACCCTCACGCCTTTTGCGTGGATGTATTTTTCACTCATATAAAAACTCTATCGTATTATTTTTTATTATTTTCTCATATTGTTCGTTGAGCAGGAGCGGCCGCGTCACGTTCAGGCCGGGCGCCCCGTTCTTCTTTGCGACGAGAAGCAGAAGGCTCGCCCTGTGACCGCTGTCCGGATATACGTTTACGAGCGTCTTGGGCTCCAGCCGGTTTTCGCGGCACGCGCACAACAGGTCGGCAAGGCGCGCGGGATCGTAACAGAAATAAGCGTCCCCGCCGTCGCGAAGTATCCTTGACGCGCACGCGGCGAAATCGGAAACCGTCGCCGTGCTTTCGCGGCGGCTGAGATCTCTTACCGCGTTATCCGCAGGCTTTGCGCTTTTCACGAAATACGGCGGATTGCAGACAACGGCGTCGAACACGCGCTCCGGTCTGTAATCGAGCACGTCGGAGCATACAACGCTCATTTTGCCGTCAAACGGCACGGCGTTCTTTTCCGCGAGCCGGCAAAGCGGCGCCTGAAAATCAACGCAAACGCAGGACGCGGCCTTTCCTTGCGCCAGTATCATGGCGGATACGATCCCGTCCCCGGCGCACAGCTCGCATATCCTCTGCTTTCCGTTGCGGCGGACGAACGCCGACAAAAGACACGCGTCCGTGGTCACGAGCAGTCCATCTCCGTCCTGGGCGATCGGTACTCCGCCGATATCTTCAAATACGATACCGCTCATTTTACCGTGTTGACCGGGAAGCCGTTCTGATACGCGCGCAGATTCGACGCGACGAGCGAGATCAGTCTTACCCTCGCCTCATAAGACGCCCAGGCTATGTGCGGCGTGAGCGTAAGGTTTTCCGCACCGCGCAAAGGATCGTCCTCGCGCATGGGCTCCACCGTCAGCACGTCGCATGCCGCGCCGGATATCACGCCGCGATCAAGCGCGTCGCGCAGGGCGTTTTCGTCCGCGACCGCGCCGCGGGCGGTGTTTATGACGTACGCGGTCGGCTTCATCAGTGAAAGACGTTCCGCGTTTATAAGTCCTCTCGTAGCCTCGGTGAGCGGGCAATGTACCGTCAAATAGTCGGCGCGGGCGAACGCCTCATCGACCGACACGAGCGGGTACGGGCATCCGGCAGGCTTCGTCCGCGTGTTGACGCAGACCTTCATACCGAAGGCGTCCGCTATTTTCGCGACCTTTTTGCCGATAGAGCCGTAACCGATTATGCTGAGGGTCTTCCCCTTGAGCTCCGATATCGGATACGGGAAGTATGAGAAGGCGTGAGACTTTACCCATTCGCCGTCATGCGTCGACGCGTTGTATTTTTCAAGCGACACAGCGTGGTTGAGAATGTAGGCGAAAACGAGCTGCGCGACGGAATCCGTCGAATACCCGGGGGCGTTGCAGACGGTTATCCCGCGCTCCGCCGCCGCTTTTACGTCTATGTTGTTATATCCGGTGGCAAACAGACCTATGTATTTCAGCTTCGGACACGCTGCCATGATATCTTCGTCTATGACCGCTTTGTTGCAGAGTATCACGTCCGAATCGGCGCATTTTTCGATTATCTCCTCTTTTGTGAGGATGTCATGGTATTCTACCGTGCCGAGCTTTTCTATCGGTGAAAAGTCGATATCGCCGACAGTCAGCGTGCAGAGGTCGAGCAGTGATATTTTTGTATTACGGCGTTCCTCGTTTATCTTTTCAAGCGGCTTCTGCCCGCCCTTTTCACCGTCGCGCCGGAACATTATGATCGCGTAGACGATGAGTATCAGAAACGAGAGCAAAAGCAGCGCAGCTATGACGATGAACCGCTTTTCGTCATACAGGAATTTGCTCTTCCCGTCGCGCATGTCCTTATATAAAAGCGCCATGAAGCCGAGGCATAACAGCTGACACAGCATCGCCACGGTCGATCCGCGCTTTTTCGGATTGACGACGGCGAACCAGATCGCGATCAGGCCTATCAGCAGGAAAAGCATGAGGAAATACGTGAGCAGATAGGATTTCCAGTCCGGATATCCCGTTTCCTTTATCAGCAGCGTTTCCTCTTCGGTCAGATTTCTCTTCGACGGCAGCAGCTTGAAGATCGATCCGATGTTCATAAGATAATACATGACCGTCGAGAACGTGTAACACAGCGCGGATATCACCGCGGCCGCTCTGACTGTTATCTGTTTGCGTTTCATCTTTATGACAGCTCCCTTCTTTGTATTCTGAAGTTACGGGCGTATTCCTTTACATTACAACGATATATTCTAACACCGTACGAACGCGTTTTCAACGTGTTTTTGTTAAGAAATCGTCAAGCAGTCTCCGCATCGTCGGATCGGCGTGAAGAGACTGACAGATACCGTCGTATTCCTCAAGTGCGGCTTGTCTCAGCGCCTTCGGTAAAAGCGCCTTCTCGGCGCGTATCATCAGGTTTTTCGGCGTATCCTCCGGGTCTATGAACTCAAGCGTCGTGACCTTGTAGCCGCAGGCGCAGAGCAGACGGCATCTGAGAGCGTCCGTAAGTACGGCGGACAGCTTTTGCTTCAGTATCGGCTCGCGAGTGACGTAATACAGAGACTTGTCGTCGATCTGAGAGGCAAGCTCGTGCTGACAGCACGGCGACGAAAGTATCACCTTCGCGCCGTTCTTCACCGCCTCGGACAGGACAATATCTGTCGCGATATCGCACGCGTGCAGCGAGAGGACCATGTCCGGGCGCACGTCCGGCAGACATTTGAAAATATCTCCGCAGATGAAGTGCATCCCGTCCCATCCGAGAGCTTGCGCGTATCCCGCGCATTCGGCTATGACGTCCGCTTTTCTGTCAACACAGTAAACGCTCACGTTCTGTCCGCGGACGTATCTGAAATAGTGATATACGGCAAAGGACAGATAGCTTTTGCCGCAGCAAAGATCCCAGACCGTAAGATCGCCGCCGGGAAGCGCGGGGACCGTGTCCTCCACTATCTGCAAAAACCTGTTTATCTGTCTGAATTTGCTTTGCTTTTTGTCGTGGACGCGGCCGTTTGCGTCCTGTATTCCGAGCATAACGAGAAAATCGTACTTTTTCCCGCTCTCAAGGATATAGTTTTTCGGCGCGTCCGCGGGTCTTGCCGCCGGAGCGCCCGGCCCGTACTTTATATGTACTCCGCCCTTCGGCGATCTCAGCAGCGTCGCGGAAAACCCCTCGCAGAATATATCCGTCTGCCGGTAATCGCCGGAGCCTCCGATCAGCTCATCGGCAAACGATCCCGGGTCCGTGAACGAGTGAAGCGCCTTTCCGTCCGGCATGAACGTTTCACAGGCTATTGCCGGTGCTTTTTTATGTATCGCGGGCGTGAACGTCCGTTTTTTTACGGTCCTGTCAAATCGTCCGGACTGTACCGCGCGGACAAAGCCGCGGGAGTTGATCTCTTCCTTCAGTTTTTCTGTCAGTTTTTGCATATTTCCTCTAAAACATCGTCCGGCATGAACTGCCGGACGATCCTGTTTATCTTGTCTGACTGTCAAAGGCTGCCGTATCGCGCGCTCCGCGTTCCGATTCCGGATTCCACGATCTGAACAGCACGGATATACACCATAAACCGGCGAGCGCGACTATCGTGTATACGATGCGCGAGCCAATCGCGGTCTGGCCTCCGAAGATCCACGCCACGAAATCAAAGTTGAATATGCCGATGCTGCCCCAGTTGAGCGCGCCTATGATGGCAAGCGTCAGTGCGGTCTTATCCAAAACAACCATAGTTTTTTCCTTTCCGACGGCAGGGCGTTATCCGTCCTGTCCGTTCGGTCTGTTATTATGGCGTTTTTCAAAGATTTTATTCCGCGGTCTCCGTCACGTTCTGAGGCTCTGTCACCTCCGACGGATCCGTTTCTGTATCGGCGGGTGAGATCGGAGCGATATATGACTTGACTACGACCGTTCCGCCGCCCGCTGACGCATGGATGAAATTGGTAAGCTGCGCGTCGTTCGCCGTATACGTTCCGGCTTTTATCAGATCCTCGAGCGTTATCGTCGAAGCTGTCGCCTTGAGCTTGAAGTTATACTCTGAAAGATCCTTCTCGCTCTCTATGCGGACGCTTCCCTTTTCGGTATCGGCGGTTATCTCGTTCGCCGCGAGGACAGCCATGATGCTGCCGTCCTTCACGTTAAGCGTTACGGTCTGTGCGCTTACGTGCTGAAGATTTACGGAGCCGGAGCCGACGCTCGCCTCGACGAGCGATCTCGTTGTAATATCTGACGCTTCGAATCTGCCGTTTCCGATCTTCACCTTGTAATCGGTGTTGTTGTTATACCCCTTGACCGTTACGTCGCCTTTTTCAACGGAAACGTCGATGACCTTTATGTCGAATTTTTCGGAAACGTAAACGTAAAGGGATTTGCCGCCCGCGGTTATCTTTCTGTCGCGGAGGAAGTAACGGAAGCCCTTGAAGCGGATCTTGCCGTTTTCGATTATATCGGGGATATTGAACACGTTGACGGAATCCTCGACGACGAGAGCTCTGTTGTTGACCTCGCATATATATCCCGCGGATGAGAAGTTGTTCATGATGACTTTGTTCTCATCGGCGCCGCATATGATATGGACGTCACAGTCTCCGACCTCTATCTGGATCTTGCTGATTATATCTTCCGAGAAATCATATTCCGCCTCGGACTGACCGTTCACTATCTTAGTGTCATACAGATCGACGTTCTGCCTTTTCGCCTGAAGCATCGAGACAGAGCAGATTATGAGACCGACGATCACAAGTATGACCGAAACAATAAGAAATATTATCGATACAGGCTTCATAGTTTACCGCACGCTCCTTTCACGAATCCGAGGAGCCTGGAAAGCTGCCTGACGAGGAATTTGTAGAGAACGAACATTTTTTTGAACAGGAACGGCGCGAGCCTTACGATGAAGTTGTAAAGCAGTATCGAGATACACAGCGTTCCGCCCGCGGCGACGACGCCGAGACCTATCTCATACATGCCTATCGGCACCGCGACTCCCTGCGCGATCTGTATCACGCCGTAGATTATCGCCATAAGCGAAAGCACCGTTCCGACAGTGGCTATCACGACGAGCGCCGCGGATGACGCGACGACGAGCGCGATTATGGCCGCGTAAAGCGACAGGAAAAGCACCGTTATCACGATCACGAGCGCGATCAGAAGCGGGATCAGGAAAACGAGACCGATTATATACGCCGTCTTTGCGCGGGACGACATATTTTTGACGCTCGTCTTTTTCTTGTCCTGCTTTTTCCGGCTGCCTCCGGACGGCTGCTGAGGTTTGGCTTGCTTCGGCTTCGGTACCGATGGCTTGACCTTTACGTCGTCATCATCGAAGAATTCCTCTGCGGATGATGAGACCGCGCCGCCTTCCTCAATCGTTTTGATGACGTCTTCGTCGCCGGAGGACTCCTCCGGCGCGATCTCCCCGACATCGGCGTCGTCCGAAAACATATCGTCGTCGATACTGAGTATCCCGAGCGAATCCTTTTCGGAGTCATCATCTGCCGGCTTCTCCTCATCATCCGGCGGGGTCACGGCTATCCCGTCCTCCGTGATCTCAGCCTCCGCGGCGGGCGCCCGGTCGGGTTCCGTCCCGTTTTCCGCGGGCGCCGCCTCTTCGGGCTTTTCGTCCGGCGTCTCCGCGTCGGGCGTCTCCTCCGCAGCCGGATTCTCCGGAGCCTCTTCGCCGGTCTCACCGGCTGATTCCTCCTCCGGCTGTGTCAGACCGTAGTTTTTCAATATTCCGGACGCTATCGCCTCGGCGCCGCCGGCGTTCTCGATCTTTTTCAGGATCTCCTCGTCCGGTACCGACGCGTACGCGTCTTTAAGAGCCGTTATACTTGCGTTGACATGCGCTTCATCCATACCGCCGGCAACGAGTTTTTCGGCTACGTCTTTGAAATCGTATTCCAATGTACGCAAGACCTCCTTGATATGTCTTTGATTTTCTTTTGCATACCGTATTGCAAAAATCAAAAATATGTGATACAATGGCACAAGGGGTGGGATCTCATGCCCCCATGCGCGTATTATACCACAACAATATTAAAAATAACAGACCCATTCTATATTTTTAAAAATAATTTTAAAACCGTTCACACGTTTGCGCCGTGAGCGGGCTTTCTGGCGACGGAGGAACTGCATATATGAGAATGAGAAGAAAAAAACACGGGGCGGAACGGCTTGCCGCGTGCGGAGAGCTGATACTGCCGGACGGTTTTGTCATACCGGCTGACGTTTTCGGCAGCGACGCGCCCGTTATGCTCGAGATCGGATGCGGCAAAGGCGATTTCATCTGCGGCACCGCGGAAAAGGCGCCGGACGTGAATTTCATCGCGATAGAACGCATATCCGACATACTCATGCTCGCCGCCGAGAAGGTGGCGGCGAAGGGACTCGAAAACGTCAGGCTCGCGGTGATGAACGCCGCGCTCCTCGACGAACGGTTCCCTCCTCATTGCGTCGACCGTATCTATCTGAACTTTTCGGATCCGTGGCCGAAAAAAGGCTATGCCAAAAGGCGGCTCACTCACCGCGGGTTCCTTGAAAAATACAGGAAGATACTGAAGGAAAACGGAAGTCTTTTCCTGAAAACGGACGATCTGCCGCTTTTCGAATTCTCTGCTGAGGAGCTCACGGAGTTCGGTTTCGTCATCACCGACATGACGAACGATCTTCACGGCAGCGTCTACGCAAAAGACAACGTTATGACGGAATACGAGCGGAATTTTTCATCCGCGGGGAAGAAAATAAATATGCTGAGAGCATATCTGAAGGGAGAAAACAATGAGTAAAACGACGTGGAAGGGCTCGGCACTTCTTTCACCGCTGCCTGTCGTCGCCGTCACATGCGGCGAGGGAGACGAAGCGAATATCATAACGATAGCGTGGACAGGCATTATGTGTTCGAACCCGCCGAAGACATACGTATCCATACGTCCGGAAAGACATTCTCACGCGCTCGTATCGAAAACGGGTGAGTTGTGCATAAATCTCGTGCCGTCACAGCTGATCAGGAAGGTCGACTGGTGCGGCGTGCGCTCCGGGCGCGACGTAGATAAATTCGCAAAGACCGGTTTCACAAAAGAGCCGTGCACAGAGATAAAGTGCCCGCAGATCGCCGAATCGCCGCTGACGCTCGAATGCAAGGTGAGCGACGTGCTCCGTCTGGGCAGTCACGACGCGTTTATCTGCGACATCGTCGCCGTCAACGCCGACGAGTCGATAGTCGACGAAAAAGGCAAGCTTCATCTCGAAAAAGCCGGGCTTGCCGCGTACAGTCACGGAGAGTATTTCGCGCTCGGAAAGAAGGTCGGACAATTCGGCTTTTCACATAACAAAAAGAACAAGAAAAACAACAAATAAAGGAGATCACCATGAAAACACTCAAGACCATTCAGACCCTCTCAAAGATCGGCAGGATACTGTCCGTGATCGTCTTCATATTCGCCGTTGTCGGCGCGGTGCTCTGCGTCGCCGGGATAATAAGCCTCGCGCTCATACCGGAAGGCTTTAAAATAGGCGGCACCACTATACACGGGCTTATAGAGGATAAAGCCGGTATCGGCACGGGTACGCTTTACGCCGCATTGATATCAGGCGTGTTCATCAGCGCGGGCGAGGCTGTACTCGCAAAAATGGCGGAGCTCTATTTCAGACACGAGCTTGAAGCCGGCACGCCGTTCACTTTTGACGGCGCAAAGAAGCTTATCCGCCTCGGCATCTTCACGATCTGTGTTCCGGTGATTACCGCGGCGATCACGGCTGTCGTCCACGCGATAATGACGTTGTTCTACGCGAACGTGAAGGATCCGTCCGACACCGTATCCGTCTCTATCGGTCTCGGTGTAATGTTCATCATCACCGGTCTTATCTGCCGGCACGGCGCGGAAGTGATCGCTCCGCAAGGCGATCGCCCGGAAAGATAAATCTGTAATACAAAAAACGCCACGGCATATGCGAGGTACTCTTAAGGACAGTTAATGAAAACCGGCTGAGTAAGGAACAAAATCCTTATTTCAGCCGGTATTTTTGTCGCATATCTCTGCAAGCAG